>JAILBQ010000053.1 GCA_024680815.1 Lachnospiraceae bacterium
CAGAACGATCATAGGGCAGGGGAGGGAGCATGTCGAAGAATAGAAGAGCATGCGGTTTTAACGAAAGCCTGATAAATACGCAACAGTAACAAATGATATTGATAAAATAACGACAGAGATTGTAAAACCGCAGAAGGTCGATTTTCAAGAAACGAGAGTTATACACATGCGTAATCAAAATGAGACAGAACAGCCGTTCACCACTATATATATAAATAACGCAACGATTTTATTTCCTTTGAAATTTCGTTAAAAAACAGGAGCAACTTATTATTTCGAGGTACAAAAAGCCGCAAAATCTGCGGCAGAAAGGAAAAGAGATGAAGAAAAAATTTAAACTGCAGGATCTGGACTGTGCAAACTGCGCCGCAAAAATGGAGGATGCCATAAAGAAGCTGAACGGGGTTAATGATGCATCTGTCAGCTTTATGACTCAGAAAATGACCATTGACGCAGACGATAACGCGGACTTTGATTCTATAATGGATGAAGTCGTAAAAGTGTGCGCCAAAGTTGAACCGGATTGTGTCATTCTGCGCTGAAAGGCTTAAAGAGCTATGACCCGAAAACAGAAAAAGAACCTGACAAGAATAATTATCTCACTGGCGTTGTTTCTTATATTACTGGTCTGCGATAAAACCGGTATATTCACGGGAAGACTGCCGGTCGCAGCTGTAATTATCTTGTATTTGCTTCCCTATGGAATTATCGGGTACGATATCCTGCTGAAGGCCGCTAAAAATATACGAAACGGGCATATATTTGACGAAAACTTCCTGATGACTGTTGCAACGATAGCGGCTTTCTGCATCGGTGAATATTCAGAGGCCCTGGCTGTTATGATTTTCTATCAGGTCGGGGAGTTTTTCCAGAGCTACGCGGTTGGAAAATCACGACAATCCATTGCGGAAATGATGAGCATAGCTCCGGAGTACGCAAATATCGAGGAAGATGGTGAGCTTAGCGAGGTGGATCCCGATGAAGTTCCGGTCGGAAGCTGTATAGTTATAAAACCGGGTGAACGCATTCCGCTGGACGGAACTGTTCTGGAGGGAGATTCATTTATTGACACCTCCGCCCTGACCGGAGAGTCGGTTCCGAAGCATACCGGTGTGGGAGATGAGGTGATCAGCGGCTGTGTGAACGGGCAGGGAACACTGCGGGTCAGGGTTACCAAGGCATATGAGGATTCCACCGTGGCAAAAATTCTGGAGCTGGTGGAAAACGCAGGTTCAAAGAAAGCCCATCTTGAAAAATTCATCACCCGCTTCGCAAAATACTATACCCCGGCGGTGACCATAGGGGCAGCTCTTATTGCGCTGCTTCCTCCGCTTCTGCTGGGTCAGCCGTTCGGAAGCTGGATTCACCGTGCCTGTATCTTCCTTATAGTATCGTGTCCCTGCGCTCTTGTGATATCTGTGCCTATGGGGTTCTTCGGGGGCATAGGTGCGGCATCAAAAATCGGAGTGCTTGTTAAGGGCAGTAATTACCTCGAAGCCATATCACAGTTAAAGACGATTGTTTTTGATAAAACCGGCACTCTTACTAAGGGAGAGTTTAAGGTTACGAGTGTTTTTCTGGGAGAAGACGATACGGCTCTTACCGATTTCGAACTGCCGGAGGTGAAAAAGCTGCTGGAGGCTGCCGCCCATGCTGAAGGGTATTCCACCCATCCGATTGCCCTCTCGATCCAGGCGGCTTATGGAGAGCCGCTGAATCTGAAACGGCTGGAAAACTCTGAAGAGCTCGCAGGCCGCGGAATAAGGACCAGACTGGACGGGAAGCTTCTTATGGTGGGAAATCACAGGCTCATGGAAGAAGAAAAAATCACCTTTCGGAGAAATGGCGACTTCGGCACGGTGGTGTATGTTGCAACGGAGGAAGAGTTCCTGGGGAGCATCCTTATTACCGATACTCTGAAGGACGGGGCAAAGGAAGCCCTGAGCGAGATAAGACAGGCCGGAGCGGCGAAAACCGTGATGCTTACGGGGGATCGAAAGGAGGCCGCAGAGGCTGTTGCTTCAGAACTGGGGGTTGATGAATATCATGCGCAGCTCCTTCCGGCGGACAAGGTCGCTCTGGTGGAAGACCTTATGAATACGAAGGAGGGGAGAGGAAAACTGGCATTTGTAGGCGATGGAATAAACGACGCACCAGTGCTTATGCGCTCGGATATAGGAATCGCCATGGGGTCGCTGGGATCTGATGCGGCAATAGAAGCAGCTGATATTGTTCTGATGGATGACGACATCAGAAAGATAGCAAGTGTTATAAAAATAGCAGGAAAGACGCTTCGAATAGTGAAGCAGAATGTTGCCTTTGCACTGACCGTAAAGGCGCTGGTATTGCTCATTGGTGCACTCGGCATGGCCAACCTCTGGGAGGCTGTTTTTGCGGATGTGGGCGTATCCGTAATAGCGATACTGAATTCAATGAGGGCGCTTAAAACGACCTGAAATATTATTAAAGGCTGATGAAAAGGGCCGTTTTAAGACAATTGAAACCGAAACGGGCTTCTATTGCGGGGGAATCATGGTAAGGAGAGCTTTTCCGTGGCCCTTAAGGCGGTATTCCCCGTTGTCCGCACTCACAAAGAGGCTGTCGCCTTTTTTAAATTCCAGCCGGATATTCTCATCATTAATAATGCCTTCCCCGTCAATAATAAGCAGTGAATGGAAGGTGCTTCCGTCCGGCTTTAAATACTTTTCACCGGAGAAGGTAACGTCGTCCACCGTGAAGCTGTCACAGCTGACCATATCATCACCGAAATCAAATTCGGGCATTCCGGCTTTAAGATTGGAAACCTGAACGGCCTTGGAAATCTGGAGCGGACGGGGATTTCCGTCCGGGGCAACCCTGCCGAAATCATAAACACGATAAGAAACATCAGCGTCTCTCTGAATTTCGGCCGCAACGACACCTGCGCCTATGGCGTGAAGGGTGCCCGGATTCACGAAATATATTTCACCGGGAAAAACCGGCTGAAAATGCAGAACCTTTTTTAAGGTGTTGTCCCGGATTCTTCTTTCAAACTCTTCTTTGGAAAGATCCTTGTCTACGCCGTAATAGATTCCGGCATTCGGCAGTGCTTCCAGAATATACCAGCATTCGACCTTTCCCATGCCTGAAGTGTCTCCTTCGGCAAATTCATAACCCGGATGAACCTTCACGGAATGGTTCTGGTGACAGTCAATGAACTTGATGATGATCGGGAAAGTGTCAAAGCGTTCGCAGTTTTTTCCGAGAACCGAAGGCCCTGCGGCTTCAATGTATTCTTTGAAGGTTTTGCCTTTATATTCGCCGGTTGCAATCTTTGTCAGCCCTTCGGGATGGCAGGAAAGTTCCCAGGTTTCGGCCAGAACATGGCCCGGATAATCCTCCTTGCCGAAATCTTTCTTTAATTTACTTCCGCCCCAGAGAAAATCCTTATACGCGGGTTTAAGACGAATAATTGACATCATGCCCTCCGATGATCATCTGTTTTTCTAACTATAACACCCATATCGAAAACACACAAGTGCAGGACAGCCCCGGAACCGGTTGTTTTGTTTCCCCGTTTCAGGTATAATACAAGCGTCAAAGTCATATATTCGGGCTTTTAAACTGTGTCAACACAGGGGGCTTTATGGGAGGTTTTTTTGCTGCCGCGCTGAAAGAGGATTGTGTGTTTGATCTGTTTTTCGGTACGGATTATCATTCCCATCTGGGAACGCGCCGGGCGGGGATGACGGTGTACGGACGCGACGGGTTTAACCGGTCCATCCACAGTATCGAGAATTCGCCGTTCCGGACGAAATTTCAGGATGAAATCCGCGAGATGGAAGGGAACATGGGTATCGGCTGTATTTCGGATTACGAACCCCAGCCCCTGATAGTCAGATCCCATCACGGAACGTATTCTCTTGTTACGGTCGGCAAAATCAACAATATTGACGATATTGTAAAAAATATACTGGGAAACGGGAAAACCCACTTTCTGGAGATGAGCGGCGGGGATATAAACGCCACGGAGCTTGTGGCGGCGCTTATTAACCAGAAGGATCATCTTGTGGACGGAATAAGATATGCCCAGGAGCAGATTGACGGGTCGATAACGATCCTTCTGATGACGCCGAAGGGGATATACTGCGCCCGGGATCTTCTGGGGCGCACACCGCTGATAATCGGAGCCAAAGAGGAGGGCTTCTGCGCCTCCTTTGAATCCTTTGCCTACCTGAATCTGGGATATCGGGATTATAAGGAGCTGGGGCCCGGAGAGATCGCGGTGATGACGCCGGAAGAGGTAACACCTCTTGTTGAGCCGGGGAAAAAGATGAGGATATGCACTTTCCTCTGGATTTATTACGGCTACCCTTCCTCGCGTTATGAGGGCGTCACGGTGGAGCAGATGCGCTACGGCTGCGGAAGCCGGATGGCGCTGCGGGAAAAAGGCGAAACAGATGCGGATATCGTAGCCGGGGTGCCTGATTCGGGGACGGCTCATGCCATAGGCTATGCCAATGCTTCGGGTATTCCTTTTTCAAGACCGTTTATAAAATATACGCCCACCTGGCCCAGATCCTTCATGCCGCCGGTGCAGTCCAAAAGGGATCTGATTGCCAAAATGAAGCTGATTCCCGTTCAGGAGCTCATTCAGAACAGAAAGCTTCTGCTGATTGATGATTCGATAGTCCGGGGCACCCAGCTTCGTGAAACCACGGAATATCTGTTTCAGAGCGGCGCAAAGGAGGTTCATATCCGTCCGGCGTGTCCTCCGCTGCTCTTCGGCTGTAAATATCTGAATTTTTCGAGATCTTCCTCTGAAATGGAACTGATAGCGCGCCGGATTATCCACAGGGAAGAAGGAGAGGATGTGGAGCGCGGAATTTTAGAGGACTATGCAAACCCTGATTCGGATCGCTACCGCAAAATGCTGGAAGAGATCTGTGATCAGCTGAAATTTACAAGCTTAAAGTATAATCGTCTCGATGATATGATTGATGCTGTAGGCATTGGAAGGGATAAGCTCTGTACATATTGCTGGGACGGCAGAGAGTAGGCTGCTGGTATGCTCTGGGAAAGAGACTGAAAGGAGTCCGCTATGGCCCGCTTGACTTGCAGAAAATGCGGAAAGCTGTTTGAAGCCTTATATCTGGGCGATGAATATTGTGAAGATTGCAGTGCTGCGGTTAAGGATAAATACCACGAGGTAAGAGACTATCTCTGGGATCATCCGAATTCAACCGCGAGCACCGTGGCTAAAGCCTGCGGTGTGTCGGTACACCAGGTTATGCTGTGGGTGCGTGATGAAAGGCTGGAGGTGTCGGAGGATTCAAAGGTCTCCCTCTACTGCGAAAAATGCGGCACGAGAATACTATCCGGACGTTTTTGTTCTGCCTGCCAGAAGGCCGCGGGGAAAGCGGCGGAAGAGAGCGCCCGGGCAAAGCAGCGTGAAGAGCACGCCTCCCATATACACGGAACCGGAATGGGGCCGAAGGGCGGCGAAGATGGAAAGATGAGATATTTTTAACAGATTTCTGCCATAATACCGGTTCTTTCGTATCAATAAGAAAGCACGGAAATTGGTCTTCGTTTCGGAGGGCCAGCTGCGTAAAGTACATTATATTCGGAGCATACGCTCCTGCAGGGAGGACTATTATGGATCAGAAATTATCAGTTTCTTTTGACGAACTTGAAAAGGTAACAGGCGGAACCGAGCTCGATGATTCGGGAAAACCCAAGGCAGAAGTAAAGAAATGTCCGATGTGCGGCGTAGACGCCGTACAGACGCCGATACTGGGCGGGAGTTATAAATGCGAGGAATGCGGAATGACTTATACACCGAACCTGTCTTCCATGCAGGGCGGAAAAGGCCTTGAGAAATAAAACAGGGGAGAAACGAATGCCCCGCGGCGTTGCTGCGGGGCCTTGTTTTTTTAACACAAAGGAGGAAATATGAAAAAGAAAGTTTTAATCGGGCTGCTCGGAATTGCCACAGCAGCAGTTATGTTAACTGGATGCGGAGGAAAGAAGGACTCGGAAGAAAAGAAAGAGCCTCAGGAGAAAGAGGAGGCGTTTGAGGAGGATTTCCCGGAAGAAGAGGACGCCGAAGACGGGGACTTTTTCGAGGAGGAAGAAGAGGAAGAGACCGATACTGCTCCGGAAACAGCCGGAGTGCCCTGTCTTGAGGCCTGGATCAAATCGGTCTATGAGACGACTGATGACGGCGGAACAATCCTGCTGAAGGGCTCCTATGAGGTGCCGGTCCTGACAGAAAAAAGCGCGGAGGAATTTCCGGAGCTTGCAGCGGCCCTTCTGGACGCGGCCAAAACGAACCGCTCGACTTTCCGGGGGGACATAGAAGATGAAATCTCGGCGGCGAAGGAGCAGCTGTCAGAGGTTCCGGAGTCTTTTGGAGACGGAATGTTCTACAGCGATAACACAAAGGTGCTGCCTCAGAGGGTGGACGGAAAGGTCACCAGCTTTTTCTATTCCTTCTCCAACTATACGGGAGGCGCCCACGGCATGTACGGCCAGCGGGGCGAAACCTATGACACAAAAACCGGTGAGGCCCTTGCGCTTACCGATATTCTGACGGACACGGATGGGTTTGACGGCATTGTACGTGGGGAGCTTCTGGAGGCCTACGGCGAGGATTTCTTCGGTGACCTTGACGAGGCCCTCTCCTCCTATGATCCCGGGTTGACGGATTACAGTGACGGCGGTGAGAGCGGGGAAGCCTCTTTTGCCTATAACTGGGCCTTATCTCCCGAAGGGCTGGTTCTTTATTTCGGGCCCTACTCTCTTGCGTCCTACGCACAGGGAGCGCAGACCGTCTGCCTTTCCTATGATAAGTACCCGGAGCTTTTTGAAGAGAAATATCTTCCGGGGGAGTCCGATCCCTTTATGCTCAGGTTTGACTTTACCATCGAAGGCATCGATGTTGACGGGGACGGGAAGTCGGATTCGCTGACCATTGATTCGAAGTATTCGGACGATTATTCCGTAATCGAGGGTATAGATCTTATGGTTAATGAAACGGAATCGGAGGCCTTTAAAGACGTCGATATATGGCCGGATTCCGAAAAGTACGGATATTACCTTAAAACCCGGGATGGAAAGCAGTACGTATATGTGATTCTGCAGAGAGAGAGCGACTATGAGGAGGTTCTGGTCTTTGAGCTTAAAGACGGAAAGGCCCGGCCTGTGGATTCACAGTGGTTTTCCAGGGGAATCAGGATAGACGAAGATGACGACGGCTATTTTGAGAGACTGCTGACAAACCCGGACAGAATGAGCTTTGCGACAAAATTTGATTTCTTAAGCAGCTTCACGGCAGAAAGGAATTATTCCGTCGGAGAGGACGGGATGCCGGTTTCCGGGGAGGATTATTATACGCTTGTGACGGATGCCGCGCCGGAGCCGCTTAAGGCAAAGACGGAGCTGGACGCAAAGGTTCTGGACGACGACGGAGCCGAGACCGGAGAAGAGACGGTGATTAAGAAGGGAGACGAATTTAACGTAATCGGAACGGACGGCAAATCCTTGCTGGACGTAAAGCTCACTGACGGAACGAAGCTGCGGCTTTCGATTACCTCTGTGGAATATCCCTGTGAAATCAACGGAATTGTTGATTCTGACTGCGTGGAGCAGGTCTGGTACGCGGGCTGAGAAAGATTCGGAGGAAAGGAAAATTCATGAAAAAAACATATCTGTTTATTTTCACAATCCTTGTGATGCTGACGTTTGTTTTCTCTGCAGACAGGGTGCAGGCCGCAGGAAAGATAAGCATAGACTATCCCTTTGAGGAGCGGTTTGTTTACGGCAATAAGAACCTCTTCTATATAGAGGACGACGGGAGCCTCACCTGTGAATTCAGGGGGAAGGAAGACCAGACAATAGAGTACGGAACAGGGGCCGACGGCCTGTATTTTATCCTGGTAAATGAGGGCAACGGTTCCCAGACCCTGTACTTCCTGAACAGAGACCGTCAGCTTTCCTACACCCCGATAGGCTATCCGGAAGAAATGTATGTAAGCTGCATAACCATTCATAATGGATTGCTCTATTACAGCGGATATGACAGAAATGAGGGAAAGGACGTAATATATTACTACGATCCCCAGGGAGACGCCTTTAACGATGATCCGGAGGCAGACCGGCTGGTGCGCTATTTTGAAAATTATAAGGGCCGGGGCTTAAACAGGCTTAATTATTATTTTGATCTGGTCCGGGATATGGAAGAGGCCGGCTGCATCTATATGAAGGATCCCGATTCCGGGGATATCTGCGTTTTCGATGCTGCCGGAAAGGAAATAAAAACCTTTAAGACGGAGGATAATTTAAACGATATCAGATATTACGGGCCGGGATACCTTGTAGCGAAGGTCAGCCGGGATGAGAGTGAAGCAAAAAAGACCGAAGGCGGACAGAAATACGCCCTTATTGATACCGGTTCGGGAAAGACGTTTCATTTCACCCTGGGAAAAGCGCCTGATGAGGCGGGTATAGCGGATTTTAAGGACGGATATATTTATTACTATGTGAAGCTTTTTAAAAACGGCGTCGAAACAGGAAGGGACTACAGGCGTCTTTCCGTATACAATATCAGAAACGGCAGTCCGGCGGATGAATTCATTGTCCGCGTAGACCAGTACCCCTGCGTTGACTGCAGCTACGGTTCATATACCGAAGGAAATAATGGTTATGATGCCTTTACGATCAAGGATGACAGAGCGTATTATCTTGTCTTCGATGAGGAGGGCACGGACGGCAGGCGCGGCGATGTGGTCTGGAGGAGCGTGCCCCTTAAAGCTCCGTCCGAAAAGGATATCCAGAAAACCGGCGCGATGGAAAGGCACGAGTCCTTTGCCGACTATGGAACCGTATCCGCTGAAGCTGTGGAGAAAAAAGCAGAGGAAGAGGATGACTTTGTGTATTTTGCGGGAAGCTATCAGAGCTTCCGGTTTAATAAGGATACAAAAAACGCGGCCAAACTGAACTCCGGGCTTGAAAAAATAGATAAGGACTTCCGGGAGATGGGAGACGAAATAGCGGAGTCCGCCCGCAAGGAGATTATCGAAGAGGGAGAAGAAGGGAACAACGTGGAATGGTTCAGGGAATTCATAGGGCGGGGCTATACCTATGACCAGACCTTTGGCGAAGTGCAGGAGGTATCAAAGGACTATATCCAGGTGACCTTCGACGATTACGCGTACTTCGGCGGAGCCCACGGCACAGGCAGCAGCTACCACTACCTCTTTGATACAAAAACAGGGGAAAGGAAGACCTTTGACGACCTGTATGAGGGAACGGAAGAGGAGTTCAAAACCATCGCGTTCAATTATTCCATGTCTGACTGGAAAAACAACAGCGATCCTTATTATTACGTATACACGGGAGAAGACGGTACCGAGGCGGAAGAGACCATGAAGGGTTATTTTAAGGACAATATTTCCCTGGATATGAACATATCCTTCACGGAAGGCGGAATATATCTTTGTTATCCGCCCTATGCGGTGGGGCCCTATGCCTCGGGCGAGATACAGGTGTATATCCCGTACTACGCGTTGGATATAGAAGTATAAAAGAAGGAAAAAGAAAGGGGTTACCAGATGGAAAAAGCAAAAGTGTATTTTACGGACTTCAGGACGAAGCTGGATGTGCCCCAGGGGACGAAGCTCCAGCAGCTCTGCCGCAGGGCGGGCATCGGCGACATTAATTTCGAGGGGAAATTTACGGCGATCAAGATGCACTTCGGGGAGCTGGGCAACTATTCCTACCTTCGCCCGAACTATGTCAAGGCGGTGGCGGATCTGATAAAGGAGCTGGGAGGCAGGCCCTTCCTTACGGACTGCAATACCCTCTATCCCGGCAGCCGCAAAAACGCGCTGGATCATCTCTACAACGCAGAGGTAAACGGCTTCAATAGCGTAACCACGGGCTGCTATGTGATAATAGCCGACGGTCTTAAGGGGACAGATGAGGCGGTTCTTCCGGTACCGAACGGGGAATACTGCAAGGAGGCTCTTGTGGGCCGGGCGCTTTCGGATGCGGATGTCATAATTTCCCTGACCCATTTTAAGGGCCATGAAATGACGGGCTTCGGCGGCGCAATTAAAAATATCGGCATGGGCGGCGGAAGCCGGGCCGGAAAGATGCATCAGCACGCCGACGGCAAACCCGTGGTGAATCAGGAGCGGTGCCGTTCCTGCAGGCAGTGCGCAAAGGAATGCGGGTCTGACGCAATTTCCTACGACAGCGGAAAGGCCGTGATCAATCAGGATATCTGCAAGGGCTGCGGAAGATGTATCGGCGCCTGCGCCTTTGACGCCATTGCCAATCCCTATGACGCGGCGGTGGAGTCGCTCTGCTGCAGAATGGCGGAATATACCGCGGCGATAGTAAACGGAAAGCCCGCCTTTCATATAAGCCTTATAATGGATGTTTCACCGAACTGCGACTGCCATGGTGAAAACGACGCCCCGATTCTGCCGAATCTCGGGATGCTGGCCTCCTTTGACCCCGTGGCTCTGGATCAGGCCTGCGCGGATCTCTGTCTGGCGACCGAGCCCATCCGCAACAGCCAGCTGGGAGATCATCTGGCTGACGAAACTATGGAGCACCACCACGACCATTTCATCGACAACAGCCCCAACTCTCTCTGGAGAGAGACCCTGGAGCACGGCGAAAAGATCGGTCTGGGCACAAGGGAATATGAACTGATTAAGATGTGAGGGGCCGGGGTTCGACTCCGGTCACCTTAACGCGGCCTCGCTTTATCGTAAGCAGAACGTTGATATCCTCGTCAAATACAACCAGGTCGGCGTATTTTCCTTCGGAAACAGAACCGAGCCGGTTCCAGGCCCCACAGATTTTTGCCGGGGTTTCGGTGATCATCGAGATGATATCAAAAAGGGCGATACCGGTGTTTTTATAAACAAAGGCAGCCATCTTATTTAGGGGTGTAATGCTTCCGGCAAGACACCCCTTATTTTTCATTTTGGCCACGCCGTCTTCTATGATAACCCTGTTTTTCTCTTCCTTTTTTCCGAGAAAGCTCTCCCGGCAGTCTGTTCCGGTTGCCCGCATGGCGTCGGACACAAGAATAACCCTGTCTTTCCCCTTAATCCTGTAGACAAGCTCAATAACCGGAGCGGGCAGGTGCTTTCCGTCGGCAATCAGCTCCACGTAAACATCGTCATTAAGCAAAATTGCTTCAACCGCTCCGGCCCTTCTGAAGCCGTTAACCTTTTCAAGGCCGTTCATGGCCGCGTACATATGGGTTATCATTTCATATCCGCTGCATAAAGCCTCTTTCATGACGTCGTATAAGGCGTCCGTATGGCCCGCGGAGACCAGGATGCCCCTTTCTTTCAGGAACCGGGCCGCTCTGAAGCCCTCGTCCAGCTCCGGAGCGAGGGTGAAACGCCTGATATAGGGGCAGCGGTCTAAGAATAAGCTGATGCCATTAATGCTCGGGAGTGCACAAAGGTCTCCGTTCTGGGCGCCGCATTTTGCACTGTTGAGGTACGGGCCCTCCATATGTGCCCCCAGCAGATTGTCACTGACCCCGCTGTTTTCCTTAATATCCGTATATATATCCAGAAAGGCGTTCAGCTCGGATCTCGGGGCCGTTAAAGCCGTGGGCATCAGATTCAGCGTCCCCTGAGACTCGTGATACTTAATGACGGAGATGAAATCTTCCCGGCTTTCATCCATAAACGAGCTGCCGCCGCCTCCGTGAACGTGCAGATCAATAAAACCGGCCGACAGGTAATTGCCCTTCAGGTCAATAACCTCGGCCGGTTCACTTATCTTTTCGGTTCCGCAGCGGGCGATTTTGTCTCCGTCAATCAATACGGAGCAGTTCTCTTTTATTCCTCCGGCGGTTACAAGTTTAAGGTTTTCCAGTCTGATCATCGTTTTTACCGGAACATCCTGCGCCAGCCGTCTGACTACAGTCCCTTAAGCCGGTTTTTGTTCTCATACATTCTGATGTCGGCCCGTTCAAACACCGCGGCAACGCAGTTATCGTCCTCGAATTTCGACATACCGCAGGCGATGACGATTCCGCCTGTACGGGAGGCTTCGTCGTTGTGGTCGTTCACCCGCCCTATAAGCTCTTCGATGCTCATAAAATCATTTCCCTGCACCAGCACGGCAAATTCATCGCCGCCGATGCGGAAAACGGGACTGCGCTTAAAGGTGTCGCAGATGATTTTGCAGGCATCGCGGATATACTGGTCTCCTGCCTGATGCCCCTCGGTATCGTTAATCTTTTTAAGGTCGTTTATATCCAGAATAACTACGGCAAATTCGGGGGCGCGGTGTTCCCTGATCTGCCGGTCCAGCCGCACTTCCTCATCCAGATAGGCGTGCTTGTTCTTAACGCCGGTCAGGGCGTCGACATTGGCCTGATTCTGGGCCTGGGCCAGACGTCTTGCGTAATCCGCCTCCTGCCGCGCGTGGGAGTCAATATCATTCAGACCCACAACCAGGCGGCGTCCCTTTTCCTCCTCCACCATGGCGGCCTTAAGCCGCACATAGGTCGGCCGGCCGTTCATAACAAAGCGGTAGCTGATGGCGAAGATACCGCTTTGCTCCACCTCGGAGAGAACCGCTTCTTTCGTGAACATGGCAAGGAACCGGTCGTGATCTTCAGGATAGATAGTATTTTCGGCCTTTTTTCGGGAAGTTTCGAAGAAATCCTCGCCCTCCTTCGGCAACGCGAAGGGTTCAAAACCGCTGGTCGTGCTGTATTCCCTGAAATGCCCGGTTTTCGGATCCACGACGTAGACACAAAGATAATCCCCCGAAAGGGCATTAAGGCGGGTGTAGGCTATGTGCTCCTCCTGCGCCCGCTCAGCTGCTTGCTGCTGTTTGACCTGCTCGTCTATATTGGTGACGCCTATAACGATGAAGCGTTCATCGTCCTCCATGCGTGAAACCTTCAGATTTACGTATACCGGCCTGTTATCCGTAAGCAGGCGGCAGGTCATGAAAAAGGAGCCGTTTTTATCAATGGCGTCCAGAAGCGTTTCCTTATCCATGGCCTTTAAAAAGGCGTTCCGGTCCTCCGGATAAATGAAAATATTGCCCTCTTTCCGGCAGGATTCAAAGAACTTATCA
This sequence comes from Lachnospiraceae bacterium, assembly GCA_024680815.1. Lineage (GTDB taxonomy): Bacteria > Bacillota > Clostridia > Lachnospirales > Lachnospiraceae > NK4A144. The sequence continues at coordinate 13,111 of JAILBQ010000053.1, forward strand.
CCCCGCCGCACCTCGGTAAGGGCTCCGCCTTCTTCCTCTGCGCGGTATTCGATATATTCCCCGGAATCAATGTTCACATAGTACAGATCGGCATAACTGCGGGCCAGGGTCTGGGCTATGTGGGTAAATATAATGCCGGTACTCCGGGCTTTTTCATAGGCCTCTTTGGTTGTGGCGTTTTCTCTCTGGATACGGACCATGTCCGTAACGTCCTGGCTCATTCCCAGAGTACACAGCCGCCCGGCGGCATCGATGAATTTAAGCTTCGTGGTCTGAAACTGCCTCTGGTTTCCGACAGCGTCCGGCACATCCTCAAAAAAGATGTAGGGCTCGTCCATGGAAAGGGCCATACGGTCGTCCTCGACAAAATGACCGGCGGTTTCCGGATCGAAAATCTGGGCATCGGTTAAGCCCACCACACCCTCGGGGGTTTCTTTGTGGGCGTACTCCGCGAAGGCCTGATTGCAGGCCAGATAGACTCCGGTTTCCGCATCCTTGGAAAAACTCAGAGCCGGCATATTATCCAGCAGAGCGGTTATGGACTGTTTAAGCTCGGTAATTTTGGAGGCTTCCTTCAGGTCCTGCCTGTATTTCTCCTTTTCATCCCCGATGACAACGGCGCGGAGCAGACAGGTTCCCAGAAGATAGGCCAGGGCATACATGGGAAGAAAAGGAAACCAGAGCTGTCCTAAGAGGAAAACCGTCATGATAAGGCCGAAGAGTGCCAGAGTACGGTACTTCAGGCTTCCTTCCCCGGCATTTTTTTTACGGGTTAACTGCGCAAACGCGTGAACGCAAACCGAGAGCAGCAGCAGAATCTGACAGGCAAGGATAACGTATCTGAAGCCGAGAGGGTGGTAGGTACCGTCCGGATCTACCGAAAACATGATGGGCACGAAAATATTCACGACAGAGAGAAGAGCCACAGCTCCAGCGATAATACGGCCGGAATAGACCAGAAATTCCCCGAACCTGTTTTTCTCGTCAAGATAGGTAAAGAAATACTGCGTCCAGAACAATACGCCCGCCGCCATCGCGACAAAGTATACCGAGGTGTCAATAAAGAGGAGAGTCGCCAGACGGTGGCTTTCCAGCGTACCCCAGAGAATATCCACGGTGTAATACACCAGAATCGCGATAAGGAACTTTCTGTATTCCTTCCATGCCGGCTTGTCAAAGGCACCGGTACGGTTTAAGAGAATGTCCTGATTTTCGATTAAAAGGATCATGGCTGCAAGCAGGCCGATAGAAGAATAATACATATTTTTTATCAGTTTCCTCCCCGCTCGGGCGTGTATGAAGAGTATACCACGTCTAAAGGAACTTTTAAAGGATTTTTACGGCTGAACGGGCGATTTTTCCAGCTTTGCCTTAAAAGAAATGGCGCGGGGAGTGTCCAGGCTGTCGAAGCGGACGATATGGGCCTGCCGGTCCTGATCGATGCCTTCGACAGTACCGGGGCCGAAAAGAAGATGGGAGACCCTTGTTCCGACGGGGAAGGTCAGGGAAGAGGTGTCTTCACTCAGCCGGTCAGAAGAGCGCTCTATATAGCTCCTTGCATCGGAAATCAGCGAATCCGCCGGTTTTTTTGTAAAGTGCAGCAAAGCCGGATCTATATCCAGAAGGAAGCGGGAAGGGTACCGGGGCGAACCGTCCAGATTATGCCCCTCCGCCTCCGAGAGATAGAGGCCGCGTCCGGCCCGGGTCATGGCCACAAAGGCCAGGCGCCGTTCTTCCTCCATCTTCATTTGCGTATCTGTTTTTTTCGAGGGAAAGATCCCCTCATTCATTCCGCAGAGAAATACATAGGGGAATTCCAGTCCCTTGGCGGCGTGGACGGTCATGAGCTTTACCCGTTCAGACTCCGTCTCCCCGGTGTCGCTGTTGGTTAAAAGGGCGATGTGGGAAAGAAAGTGCTCCAGCACATGCTCCTCCCCGCAGGAGGTTTCATATTCAAAGACCGCCTGGCGGAGCTCCGCCAGATTGTCCAGCCGCTCCTGCCCGCCCTCCGTGCGCAGGGCGCGTTCATAACCGCTTTTGTCCAAAAGCTCCGAAAGCAGCTCGGAGACCGGCCGCTCTTCATAGCCAGTGGAAAAGCGTTCCACAAGCTCCACAAACTGAGCCGCCTTTGTGCCTTTAAAAAGCTCGTCCTCCAGGGAGGCGCGCAGGGTTTCATACAGGGAACGCCCGCTTTTCTCCGCAGCCTCTTCCAGAAATCTCATACGACGCTCTCCGAGATTCCGCGTCGGGGTGTTGGCTATCCGGCGGAAGGAAAGATCGTCCCTGAAAGCAATCATGCGCAGGTATGACAGGGCGTCCTTGATTTCCTTTCGTTCAAAAAACGGAACACCGCTGTAGATTCTGCAGGGAAGCTCCGCGCGGCGCAGCGCGTCCTCCACGGTCCGGGTCAGGTAGTGGGCGCGGTAGAGGATCGTTATGTCCTTTAAGGAAACCCCCTCATCCCGAAGCTTAAGGATTTCCTCCGCAATCCAGGCGGCCTCCTTTTCCGGATTTTCCGCGAAATGGCAGACCACCTCCGGCCCTTCAGGCAGGGTCGGCACAAGCTCCTTCCTGATCCGGTGAAGGTTTTTTGAAATAAGGGAGTTCACGACAGCAATGATCTGGGGCGTGGAGCGGTAGTTCTCCGTCATCAGAATCGTTTTGACCCCGGGAAACTTCTGATCGAATTCCAGGAGATACTTTGTGCTGGCGCCCCGCCAGGTATAGATAGTCTGATCCGGATCTCCGACGATAAAGAGGTTTTTGTGGAAGCCGCAGAGCACCTCCATGAGCTCGTACTGAATCCCGTCAATATCCTGGAATTCATCGATCATGATGTATTCAAGGCGCTTCTGCCATTTAAGCCGCAGCTCCTCGTTCTGCCGGAAGATATACAGCGTGAATTTCAAAAGGTCGTTATAATCCAGCCCGAAGCATTTCTTTTCCTGATAGAGATAGCCGTAGAATATTATGTCCTGTGTATTCGTGGCAAGCAGATACTTTTCGTGCAGGGCTTCCGGGGAAAAGGCCAGCATGTCCAGATAATACTCGGGCTTTTTAAAGAGCTTCTGGATCTCGATCATGTCTCTGGCGTTTTTGAAGGTCATGTCCCGAAGCGTCAGTCCCCGCTCTTCGTAGACGACCCTGAGCATATCGTCAATATCCGCGTTGTCGAGAACGAGGAAGTTTTTCGGATACTGTACGGCATAGCTGTCCTCCTGCAGGATGGTCACGCAGAAGCTGTGAAACGTGCAGATATAGCCGGTGTCATTGTCGCCGGTGAGAGCGTGAATCCGTTCCCGCATTTCCGCTGCCGCCTTGTTGGTGAAGGTTACGCAGAGTATGTTGCCCGGAAGTATGCCGGCTTCGTTGACAAGAAAAGCAAAGCGGTGGGAGAGGGCCCTGGTTTTGCCTGATCCCGCCCCGGCTATTACGCGTATGAAGCCCTCGGTGGCGCTCACCGCCTCTTTCTGGGCTTTGTTCAATCCTGTTTCCATGGAATCGATTATAACAGAACGTAAGTTCGATTGCAAGTGCGGACCTTATGTGAGAAAATTTTATAACTGTCATTGCATGATCAGGTCGTCGAAAGGATCGAGTATGAAAAATCTTAATAACAAAATAATATCCCTTCTTCTTGCGGCAGCCCTCCTTGCGGGGTGCAGCGTAAATTTGCCGGCAGGCGGCGCGGAGAATTACACTCCTCCGGTTCCGCACAGTATCACGGAGGCGTCATACCCTCTGTATTTCAAGACCGCGGATGATAAAAGCGAGATATCGCTCTGTTTCCCTGATGGCGGAGATGTTCCCTTCATAACTATGGAAGAGGCGCTTGACCTTCTGAACAGGGCGAACGACCGGACGGAGCAGTATGAACTGAAGTATGATAAAAACCATGCGGTAATCACAAGGAAGGACACTTCCTTTGACGCTGATTTTGATTTTGACAGTGATACGATTACATTTTATGACTATAACGCCTTTCTGAGGATGGAGGGCTGTCCGCTTATCGATGCCTTTGAACTGGACAGGCCGGAGGCGAATCCGTTTTTCAAAACCAGATACGCCAATGACCGGTACGGAAAAGCCATGAGCTTTGATCTTGCGGCCTATGAGATCGATCTCATAAAGGAAGGTGACGGCTGGTATATGCCGCTGCAGACGTTCAGTGATCTGTTTCTTTCCCATTACCTTCTCTTTTCCCTGTTCAACAGGGAATGCGTTATTATTGCCGATAACGTTCTTGATGAGGAACTCTCGGATATATATTATTCGGCTTCGGGAACAATTTCAGAGGAGCTTGCGCGCTTTTCCTATAATGAATTATGCCTGGCTCTTGATAATCTCTACGGCCTTAAGGAGATCCACGATATTGACAGCTTTGATGAATACTTTTTCGAGGCGGGTCTTAAGAAAAAGCTTATGGGAACAGATTCGGTCAGTGCTGACGCGGCGCTTATGGAGCTGATAAATTTACGCTTTGATGATCTGCACAGTACTTTTTCGGGTCCGTCTTATTCGACGGATGAAGACGCTTTGGATGAAGTCCTCCCGGGATGGGGACCCTGGAAAACCCGGTTCGAAAATGCCAGATACATTTTCGGAAGCGCCAGAGACGAAGCCTTTCCTGACGGAGTTCCCCCTTATGAAGAGGTGGGAAACACAGCCTATATAACCTTTGACAAGTTTACGGTTCCCGATGAAAAAATTGACTATATGTCGGATCCGAAAGAGGAGGAGCTCTATGATACGGTAAGGCTTATACAGTATTCCTGCGACCGGATACTGCGTCCGGACAGTCCTGTTGAAAATATCGTTATGGATCTCTCCAACAACACCGGCGGTTATGCCGATGCGGCGGCTTATGTGATAGCGGCGTTTACCGGAAGAGGAGAGGTTGATGTCAAGGATACAATGACCGGAGCCACGTCAACGGTCCAGTATGTGATCGACACAAACAGGGACGGAGAGTTTGACATGGAGGATACTGTCGCGGAAAAGGGATACAATCTCTATTGCCTCACTTCTCCGGTAAGCTTTTCCTGCGGCAACCTTGTGCCTAACGTATTTAAGACCTCCCCGTTTGTAACCCTTTTAGGGCAGACCTCGGGAGGAGGCTCCTGCAGTATTGCCTCCCTCTCAACCGCCCGGGGGAGTATGATTCATATCTCAAGCAATTTCCGTATGAGCATGTTCAAGAACGGTTCGTTTTACGACATAGACCTCGGAGCGGAGCCCGACTGCTACATTGCGAAAATCGAGGACTACTACAATAGAGAGGCTTTAACGGAATATATCAACGGGATTTATTAACAACCTTAACAGGAATATCAGGTGGAGGCAGGAATGAAAATCGATCAGAAAAAAGTGGCGGAGATAGTAAGAAGCGCGCGGGAGCTGTTTGAAAATCACGAAAAGGCGCGGCATATAAAGGCCAAGGGCGACAAGGACTTTGTCACCGAGGTGGATACGGCGGTGCAGAAGTACATGAAAGAGCGGCTTTCCGGGCTTTACCCCGATATTCAGATGATGGGAGAGGAGAAGGATAATGCCGACGTGGACGTTTCGGGGGATTTCTGGGTGATAGACCCCGTGGACGGAACCACCAACCTCATACACGATTTCCGGTTTTCCGCGCTTTCCCTGGGCTATGTCGAGGCGGGGGAAGCGGTTTTCGGCGCGGTGTATCAGCCGTATACGGATGAGCTCTTCATTGCCGAACGGGGAAAGGGCGCTTTTCTGAACGGCAGACAGATTCACGTAAGCTCCGCGGAAAAGCTCCGTGACAGCCTGGTGCTCTTCGGAACCGACCCTTATGTGAGAGGAGAGCTTTCCAGACGGGATTTTGAAGGTATTATCCGGGTTTTCGAGGAATGTGTTGATATAAGGCGTACCGGATCGGCGGCGCTGGATCTTTGCTACGTGGCGGCAGGCCGGTGCGACGCGTTTTTCGAGCGTAGTCTCAATCCCTGGGACTACGCGGCCGGTACCGTGCTCGTCCGGGAAGCGGGGGGCACGGTCGTGGACTTTGAAGGCCGGGACGTCGATGTGAGATTCAAAGGAGGCGCGGTGGCGACAAACGGAAAGCTCACGAAGGAGCTGCTGGGATATCTGCAGATCTGAAAATGGACGAAAGTGACTCCGATGTACGCGGTTTTGCTGCCGTTTGTGAATACTGATAAAGGCGACTGCCTTTTGCTTGAAGTGCGTTCAGACCTGGTTTCGCAGCCGGGGGAGGTCTGCTTTCCGGGAGGAAAGATGGAAGAGGGCGAGACCCCTGAGCAGGCAGCTCTTCGTGAGGCCTGTGAAGAGCTGCACCTTCCCTCTTCCGAAATTTGTGTTATAAATGAGCTGCTTCCTGAAAAAATGAAGGACGGAAGACTTGTTTTTCCTGTTTCGGCGCGGATTTCAGGAGAGGCCTTATCCGGCATTGTCCTGTCCGGGAAAGAGGTGGCCTCCGTTTTTCTTCTGCCCCTGAGCTGGCTGAAGGCCCATCCCGGCGGGGACGGTCGGAATTCCTTATACTGGGAATATGAAGGCCATGTCATCTGGGGCCTCACCGCCCGGATTATTCGTCAGATTCTCTAAATTCAGAAATGCCATGGAAAACGGTTCATAGTTCGCATCCGGAAACAGTTTATGCGCAAGCTCGAAGGACTGCTGGTTCAGGGACGCAAAGATCAGCGTAGACCGGGGATTCTGCTTTTTTAACTGCGGAACCACGGCCGAAAGCAGCTCCAGAAGAGCCCCGCCCTTCGGATCATTACTGTACAGCCATGCTACACGGATCACATCCCCTTCGATTTCACCGTTAACACAACAGCGTTCATCCTTCAGTAATATGATGCTGTCCGGTTCGCCGGATTCGGATATATGTATCATGCTGTCCATGTTATAGTCTTCCGGACAAATCGGGAAGGGCACTACCTTTACGGCCGTGGGATGTTTTACGACCGAATTTTCCAGGAGCCTGAGCATCGATGACGGAGCATCTGAGATACGTTTGCAGCTCCCTTTCCCGCTCACTGAAACTTTCGGGTACTCGAGCCCGTAAAGCTTTGATTCGTTGCCGTGTATTTTCTGTATCGCTTTTCTTTCCGCCAGTTTGGCTGCCACATAGGAGGCTACGGCACCTCCCAGGGAAAAGCCGTGGAGAATAAGATCGCTGTAATTACAGTGGAGCTCATTTTTCACACCGTTTAAGATGGCAAAGCCGTCCTCGTAAAATTTACGCTCTGTCAATGCCTCCGGTAAGAATGCGCCGTGCCGCTCAGGTTTGCGTTCCGGGTAAGCTCCGCCTGCTTCTGCTTAATTTATGATATAATATATCTATGAATCATTTACCCGGCGCAGCAAACGACAAAACGAAAAGAATTTTGTCGTTTGCTATACAATACAGGAAACGATAAGACCATCGGAGAAATTATGATTAAAACAGTCGTAATAGATGACATTTTCGGAGTGTCGCAGCTCATCACGGAACAGCGCTACCGCAATGACCTTAACCGCTACAGAAGCCTTCATATCTACCGGGGAATGCCGGATGCGGATTTTAAAATCGTCACCTCGCTTCAGCGTATCTGCAAGGAAAAAAGAGATTTCCTGGAGCCCGTGATCCTTGCGACCTTCACGAAATATGCTGCTATGGAGGATCCTTCAATCGAAACCAGCGTCTGGCGGCAGATGATTCTCGGCCAGCACCACGGCCTTCCCACGAGGCTTTTGGACTGGTCCTTTTCCCCGCTGGCGGGTCTCCATTTCGCAGTGAGCGAAAACAATCTGGATGAAATGGACAAGCATGACTGCGTCGTATGGAGGATTGACGTGGACGAACTGCACGGCATGCTGCCGGAGAAATACCAGAATATCATGAGGAAGGAAAAAACCACGGTCTTTTCTCTGAAAATGCTTCAGGAAGCCTGCAGCGGGCCGGAGGAATACGACAGGGACATGCAGGGACAGGCCATGCTCATTGTGGAGCCGCCCTCCATCGAACAGCGTATCATTAACCAGTATTCCTTTTTCTCGATTATCCCGCTTAATATGGGAGATGTGAGAAAATTCCTGGACAGGCGGACGGAGAAAACCGTGAAATACATCATAAAAAAAGAGCTGCGCTGGCAGGTGCGCGACCTGCTCGACCAGCTCAATATCAGCGAGCGCATCGTTTACCCCGGTCTGGACGGGCTGTCGCAGTGGCTCGCGCGCCATTATTACGTGAAGGACTGACACGATATAACCCGCATGATAAAGGAGCTCTTTATGCAGCACATGATCCCTCCTGCAATCCGTGTTTTTATCTCATCTACATTTTCGGATATGTTAAATGAGCGCAGATATTTCAATACCGTGCTTGACCCGGAGCTTTCAAGGCTCTGTGCCTCGCGCGGTGTTTCTTTTTTCGCGGTTGACCTGCGGTGGGGAATTACCGAGGAGCAGGCCGACAACGGGGAGGTCGTTCCCATGTGCCTGCGTGAGATCGATCATTGCAGGCCGTTTTTCATCGGTATTATCGGGAACCGCTATGGCAGCACCCTGGCAGAGATCGGCTTAAAGGACGACGGACAGTTTCCCTGGCTTGCCGGGCGTGAGAAAAAGAGCGCCACGGAGCTTGAAATGCTTTACGGCGTACTGGAGTGCGAAGAAGGCAGGGAATCTCCCGACTGTCTGTTTATGCTGCGTTCGGACGAATTGTCCGCGGAGAGCTTTAAAGGCACCGAGAGCGAGGAAAAACGCCGCTGCGTGGAAGAACTCAGGAAACGCGTTACCGAACGGGAGGACATACCAAGCGAGGACTATAACTCGCTTGAGGAATTCGGAGAGAAAATCCTCCGCCAGTTTACCATATGGCTTGACGAGAACTTCCCTTCCGCGGAAATCGCTGCCCGAGCCAGGCATGATTTTTACAATGGCGAACTGATGAGGAACTACATCAGTATCAGGCAAACCGAGGATTTTGTCGACAGATTCTGCCATTACGGCAATGTGCCGCTGCTTATCAGCGGCAGCGGAGCGCGCGGTAAAACCTCCCTTCTGACCCATTGGGAACCGTCGGAAGAGGATAGAAGCTCCCGGAAGCTCTTGTTCAATGTTGAATCCGATCCGGAGTATGCTTACTGGCCGAACATCGCCCATGAGATCCTCGGGGCTTTGGGATGTAAAGAAGAAGAT
>JAILBQ010000055.1 GCA_024680815.1 Lachnospiraceae bacterium
GACTGGATCATTTCTATATGCACTTGATTAAAAATCAATTATTAAGTATAATTACAAAGAAACAAGGAAACTTTGTTTTCGACATGGAGGATTAAGATGGCTGCTTTATCCGTAATTCCGGAACAAAAAAAAGTTACAATATCGTCAAAACGTCAATTTACCATTCCGCAGAAGTTTTATACAGAACTTGGATTTGGCAGGGAAGCAGTATGTACTCTTGGTGAAGGTATGCTCATTATTGAACCGGCCAGATCTGAAAACGGCGGTGAATTTGCGGAGCAGATATTAGCAGATCTCATTGCGGAAGGATATAGTGGTCAGGAGCTGCTTTCCGAATTCAAGGCAAGACAGTCCAAGATCCGTCCCGCAGTTGAGAAAATGCTTAAAGCCGCTAAAGATGCTGTTAATGGTGTTGGAAAATACTACACCTATGATGATATATTTGGAGAGACGAACTGATGGCAAACCTTGTAATCCTTTCTCCTGCCGCAAAATATCTTAAAAAACTCAAAGATAAACAGCTGAAGAAGCTATACCGGGATGCGATAGATGAAATCTGCGCTGATCCTTCTGTCGGAGTTGCAAAACACGGTGATCTGGAAGGTGTCCTCGGCTATGATATCTATTACAACAAGATCAATTATGAGCTTGCTTATACCGTAGAGGAAAAAGTGATCGAAGGCACAGATGAAACCGAAACGATTGTCGTTATCATGGCCGGTACCCGTGAAAATTTCTACGATCAGTTAAAACGGTACTGGACGTAGCATGGCTCCGGATCAGAGTAAAATCCACCTGGACGGACAACAAATTCAGAGGAACTTTTTCTGGGAAAGACAGGGAAGTGGCTGACGACACAAGAGCTTAACAACCATCTTAAGGACGCGTGTGAAGCGCTTGGTATAGAGTACCTCTCAACACATAAAGTAAGGTCTTGGTTTGCCACCGAGGCAGCAAAAAACGGTATGGATGAGGTGACTATGATGAGGACCTTTGGGTGGGCTGATCGGGATACAGCAAAATCCTATATCCGTAAAGCGCGAACTGAATCGGTGTACTAACCACTTACTAACCACCGTTATGAGCAAAAGAAAACCCCCGAAAGCCTTATGCCTTCGGGGTTTTCATCAATAGCCCGTAGCGGAATCGAACCGCTGTTTCCGCCGTGAGAGGGCGGCGTCTTAACCGCTTGACCAACGGGCCGTTTATAAGGACGCTTGACCGTCCGAAGTAGAATACTAACATATTTTTTTTAATAATGCAAGTCCCGGTACAAAGGGGAGGATAACCTGAAGGATTAACATGGAACGTCTGATATTTCATGTGGATGTGAACAGCGCATTTCTGTCCTGGGAGGCCGTAAGAAGGGTAAAAGCCGGAGAAGAGGATTTAAGGCTTATTCCCTCCTGTGTCGGGGGAAGCCCCGATTCCAGACGCAGCATAGTGGTAGCTAAATCCATCCCGGCAAAAAAATACGGAATCAAAACAGGCGAGCCGGTTTCGATGGCTTTAAGGAAGTGCCCTGAGCTGGTTGTGGTGCCCTCGGATTTCAGGCTTTATTCCTCCTGCTCCAGGGCGTTTAAGGATATCTTAAGAAGCTACGCCCCGGTGGTGGAGGAGTTTTCGATAGATGAGTGCTTTCTGGACATGACCGGGACGGAAAGGATATATCCTGATCCGATAAGACTGGCTCATGAAATAAAGGATAAGATAAGGGACGACCTGGGCTTTACGGTGAATGTGGGTATAGGAAGAAACAAGCTCTGCGCGAAGATGGCCAGCGATTTTGAAAAGCCGGACAGAGTCCATACCCTGTTCCCGGAAGAGGTTCCGGAAAAAATGTGGCCGCTTCCCGTAAATGACCTTTTTTTCGTGGGGAAGAAAAGCGCGGATAAGCTTGCCGGGATGAATATTCGCCTTATAGGCGAGCTGGCTCAGGCCGATCCGCTCCGTCTGGCAAAGGCCCTGGGGGAGAAACAGGGAATGCTGGCTTATCGCTTCGCAAACGGTCTGGATGACAGTCCGGTTAAGGCTGAGCCCGATAAACCCAAAGGCTACAGCAATGAGGTCACCCTGGAGGAGGATGTGGTAACAATCGATGTTGCGCATAAAATCCTGCTCGCCCTCTCCGACAGCGTGACCGCCCATATGCGGTCGGACGGTGTGAAGGCCCATCGTGTGGGAGTGACTGTACGGTACACGGATTTCAAGACCAGAACGCATCAGAGCACCTCGGAAAAAGCGGTCAATACCTGCAATGAGGTCTATGAAATATCAAAAAGGCTTCTGTCCGAAATCTGGGAAGAGGAGAGGCCCTTAAGGCTCATGGGGATATCCTTAAGCAATCTGAGCGGAGAAGAAGAGGGAGTGCAGCTGTCCTTGTTTGACAACGGCAGGCAGAAAGAGATTGAAAAAAATCAGAAGCTTGAAAAAACCGTGGACAGCTTACGAAATAAGTTCGGTTCTGATATAATTAAACGCGGAAGTGTTATGACTCTGAATACCGAGGTCGGGAGGAAATATAAGGGAAAGGTGGATTCAAAGGGGCAATAAGAGGGGCAAAGCACTTAAAACAGAAGGAGGTACAAAAGGGATGCTGAAAGGAAAAATGAAAAGACTGTGTGTGGTTATTCCGCTGACGTTTTCACTTCTGCTGGGGGCGTGCGGAGTTCCGGGTGAGGTTGCCGCCGATTTAAGCGATGCGGCTTCGGACATTATCGACGCTTCCGCGGATATAAGCGAGGTGGCCTCGGAGCTTTCCAATACTGCCGCAGAACTCGGAATCAAGGGCGTGGATTTCGGCATCCGGGCCGGGAGCGGGGAAGATTCAGCTGAAAATTCCGGGAGCGCCCCGGACGGCCTCTATGCTTCAACTCATGAGATAATTGATTCGCCGGATTACGTTAAGGCCCTTCCGGCCGCGCAGGATAAGGCTGTTTCCCAGCTTTTCGTAGTGGCGGGAATGGGTGTCGACAAGACGACGGCTACGATTTCGATGCATGAGAGGGATGAAAACGGTGAATGGAAGCAGCTTCTTTCCTCTCCCGGCTTTGTGGGAAAGAACGGCCTCTGCGCGGACGAAGAGCACGCGGAGGGCTGTGCGCAGACACCGATGGGAGTATATACGTTTAACAGGGCTTTCGGAATCGCGCCTGACCCCGGCTGTGCCATTCCCTATGTTAAGGTGGACGATAACATCTGGTGGTCCGGGGATGACAGGGACGGAATGCACTACAACGAAATGGTGGATATAAGGGATTATCCGGATCTTAACAGGGATAACAGCGAGCATATTATTGAGTATGACTATCCGTATCAATACTGCCTGAATATCAGCTTTAACGATAACGCAACACCGGGCAAGGGCTCGGCCATCTTTCTGCACTGCTTCGGCTCGGAAAAGCCCTATACCGGCGGCTGTGTCTCTATTCCCGAAAATATCATGAAGCTTGTGATGCAGACGGTTAAAGAAGACTGCGTCGTTGTAATTGATACCATGGAAAGTATGACCGCTGCAACAGAGGAGAAGGCTGCTGCATCAGAAACATCGGATATGAAATTTTCGGATGATTCCTCTGACTTTGTTTCTGTCGGAGAAGCGGTTCCCGACGCGATACTGGAGATCAGATACTATTCCACCTATAATTTTGTGGGAGACAGGATCGACGGCTATGAAGAGCCCCTGGCCTTTATCACGAAGGAGGCGGCTGCGGCCCTGAAGGAGGTCAGCGATGAGGTTAAGGAAAAGGGTTACCGCCTGAAAATATATGATGCCTACCGGCCGCAGGAGGCGGTCACCGATTTCATGAACTGGGCTCTGGATGCCGATGACGCGAGAATGAAGGAATATTTTTATCCGGAGCTTGAGAAGGACGTGCTTTTCCCTCAGGGCTACATCGCCGAGCACTCAGGTCACAGCCGGGGAAGTACGGTGGATCTGACCCTCTTCGACATGGAGACGGAAAAGGAAGTGGATATGGGCGGCACCTTTGATTACTTCGGAGAGCTCAGCCATCCGGACTATAAGGATATCACAACCGAACAGTATGCCAACCGCATGCTTCTTCGGGAGGTGATGCTTAAACACGGGTTTAAGCCGTTAACCGAGGAGTGGTGGCACTTTACGCTTAAGGATGAGCCCTATCCGGATACATACTTTACATTCCCGGTTAACAGTGATTCGCTGAAATAGTGAGATATCCCGCGCAAAGCTGCGGGGTATCCGGAAAAAAGGAGGAAATGCTAAAAATGAAAATGCCGAATGATGAGTATGAGAAGTACAAGAAGCTTGTATCGGGCTGGTCGGGGGGGAAGGACGATCTTCAGAGAGTCTATGATGAGATCTTCTATAAATATGAGGATGCCCATGACTGCCTCGTGGAGATTGACAAACAGCAGAGCAAATGGACAATGGATCTTCACTGAGTAAAACCAAGCGGGCAGGGGAAAAACCTCTGCCCGCAGCTTTGTTTAACCTACTTTACATCAAAGGGAAAAATAAAGGGGGCGTTTAGGTCAATGGATATTTCGGCGGTATAATGCCCGGGAGCGAAATATTTCCCGTCCCCCGGAACAAGCGGAAGGGACTTGGCAAAGCGGTCGTACCCGGCGTGTACCTCCAGTTCGGTGCAGTCGTCCCGGATAACGCTTCCGAGCTCGTCCCGGATTACCAGCCGAAGCTCTATTACCCTGTCGCCTGTATACGCGGCAGCGGTAAAAATCTGAAACATCGCATATGCGTATGACCTTTCGTCCACGCAATGTCCCACATCGGTCCCGCCCCAGTAGTCGTTCCCGTCATTTGTGCCGTGCAGAGCCACGCCTCCGATATTGCCGACCGGGGTCACGGAGGCATCCGGGCGGTAAATTCTGCCGGGCTCCGGTGAGGTGCTGACATCGGATACAATGCGGTAGGTATAGCTTAAACCGCTCATTCCCAGCTCTTCAAGGGAGAAGGTGACGTGATATTCTCCCGCGGGGTCGTCCTTTATGAAAAAGGCCTGGGCCAGACGGTCGCTTCCCACTCCCATGGCTATGGCAGTAGTGCCCTCGGAAAGCGGAAGCCCCTGCCTGTCCGAAAAGACGTATTTAAGCGTATAATTTCCCGCGGAAAGAATGGGACGTTTTAATATGAGGTTGAACATCGCGACCGGAGTTTTATCCCTGTTTATTATGTTTGAAGGAACCGTGCCGCTCCAGTAATCCTCCGCTTTTTCAACGCCGTAGAGGTTTATGGCCAGGAAAGGCGATTTCGGGGCCTGGGAGGAAGCAGGATCTCCTGCCCGGGAGGAGGCTGCATTGGCAGAGAGCATGGACGGAGACGGGGCGGCGGAGGCATGGTTTGTGGCGGGGAGCACCGGAGGAAGGAAAGCCTCGGGATACTCTTTACGGAGAAGCTCCATAATCCTGTGGGCATTTCCGTCTTCGTCGTCTTCTGCGGCCATGGCCTCTTTTATAAGGGCAACGCCTTTTTCCCTGTCCATTGTACAGCCCTCACCGCGAAACAGCATTTCTCCGAGGTTACAGAGAGCTATGGGCGCTCTTTTAAGATCCAGAGACTTATTAAACAGCCGGAAGGCCTCCTGCGGATTCTTCTCAATGTCGCCGTAGCCGTTTTTTAAAGCCAGGGCGTAGAAGGATATGGGATCAGCTTCGGTGTGATCGTAAAAATCGTTGCAATAGTGCTCGCCCATAAGAATGGAAAGAAAGGACCGATTTGCCATTGCCGCGGCGATGGAGCATTTTGCGGCGCAATCTGCGGAATACTCTTCGTCCTCGTAATAATAGCCGCAGTAATAGAGCTTCACGGCTCTGTCGAAGTTTTTATTGATATATAATTCATCATAGCCGTCCGAGAGGTAGTCTGTACGGGGATTGTTAAGGCCGGAGGTTTCGTAGTCGGTGAAAAATTCCCGGGGAGTCGTAAAGTACATCTTCCGCATGTGATCGGCAAAATCCTTCAGCGGAGTGTTCAAAAAGAGCATTTCATAATACATGGTGGACAGCCAGTAATCCTTCATCCCGAATTCTTCATTTTCATAGAG
Organism: Lachnospiraceae bacterium; assembly: GCA_024680815.1. Lineage (GTDB taxonomy): Bacteria > Bacillota > Clostridia > Lachnospirales > Lachnospiraceae > NK4A144. Next base: position 6,045 of record JAILBQ010000055.1, read on the forward strand.
AACCGCCATAAGACCTATGGTAGCCGCATCTCCCTGACGCACGGCCTGCCCTGTCAGGGCAAAGCCGCGGTCCGGGTCTCTCTTACAGCCTCTTCCGAGGATGAAGCATGCACCCAGAACACCCTTACCCGTAAGCGAGCCGTTGTCCGCAGCCCAGGAAGCCCAGTTATAAGCCTCGGTATAATTACCCACATCGAGATAGGACGCGGCCAGATGGGCGCCGGCTTCCGCGCTTCCGAGGCGGGCGGCGCGCAGGAGCCAGTTTCCGGACTGCTCCGGATCCGAAATTTCCTGCCCCATCTTCAGGGCATATTCGGGATCGTTACAGTCTATGCCGGAATCGTCAAAAGTATAAAAGCTGGTGCCTCCGTGACCGGAGAGAGTGACCGCCAGATCCCTGGTGTTTCTCACTAAATCATCCAATAACCCCATTTATTTTTCCTTTCTGATTTTTCACTCCCGTAAGAGGGTGCATATTTGCTTTATTGTACGGTAAAGCCCTTATTTTCGCAACAATCGGAAATCCCTCTTGAATTTTGCCCGTATATCAAGTAAAATATCATTCGGTCACTCCGTGAAGGGCGGCCGCGAAGCAGGAAAAAACAGCAATTATTTTTCAGGAGGAGTCCAAAATGGCAGTAAAAGTTGCAATCAATGGATTTGGACGGATCGGTCGTCTTGCTTTCCGTCAGATGTTCGGCGCAGAAGGGTTTGAAATCGTTGCTATCAACGATCTGACAAGCCCGGAGATGCTTGCCCACCTTTTAAAGTATGATTCCACACAGGGCCGCTACGAGCTTTGTGACAAGGTCACCTCCGGCGAGGATTCCATCACCGTAGATGGCAAAAAGATCACGATCTACAAAGAGTCCGATGCGAAGAATCTTCCCTGGGGACAGCTCGGAGTAGACGTTGTTCTGGAGTGCACCGGGTTCTATACCAGCAAGGATAAGGCCCAGGCCCATATCGACGCAGGCGCGAAGCACGTGATCATTTCCGCTCCGGCCGGCAACGATCTTCCGACCATCGTATATAACGTTAACCACCAGAGCCTCACAAAGGATGACAAGATTATCTCCGCCGCCAGCTGCACCACCAACTGCCTGGCTCCCATGGCTAAGGCTCTTAACGACTGCAAGCCCATCAAGTCCGGTATCATGTGCACGATCCACGCCTACACCGGCGATCAGATGACTCTTGACGGCCCTCAGAGGAAGGGCGACAAGAGGCGTTCCCGCGCGGCTGCCGTCAATATCGTTCCCAACAGCACCGGCGCTGCGAAGGCTATCGGCCTTGTTATTCCGGAGCTTAACGGAAAGCTTATCGGTGCGGCACAGCGTGTTCCCACCCCTACAGGCTCCACCACGATTCTTACCGCTGTTGTTGAAGGAACCGTGACAAAGGAAGAGATCAATGCCGCCATGAAGGCCGCTTCCAACGAGTCCTTCGGCTACAACGAGGATGAGATCGTTTCCTCCGATGTGATCGGAATGCGCTTTGGTTCTCTCTTCGATGCAACCCAGACCATGGTTCTGCCGCTTGACAACGGCACAACACAGGTGCAGGTGGTTTCCTGGTATGATAACGAGAATTCCTACACCAGCCAGATGGTCCGCACGATCAAGCACTTCGGTTCTCTTCTTCAGTAAGGGACACCTGAAGATTTTAAGCTGAAATAACATTACAAAGAGGCCCGGTCCGGCATTGGGCCGGGCTTTCTCTTAAAGAAAGGATAATAATATGTCACTTAATAAGAAGACAGTAGATGATATCAATGTGAAGGGCAGAAGAGTGCTGGTTCGCTGCGACTTCAACGTGCCCCTGAAGGAAGGACAGATCACCGACGAAACCAGAATCGTGGCCGCCCTTCCCACAATCAAAAAGCTCATCGATGACGGCGGTAAGGTGATTCTGTGCTCACACCTGGGGAAGGTCAAGAACGGCCCCAACGAGGGAGAGTCCCTTGCTCCGGTTGCAAAGCGTCTTTCCGAAAAGCTCGGGAAGGAAGTGGTTTTCGTTAAGGACGACAACGTCACCGGCGAGGCTGCCACAAAGGCCGTGGAAGCCATGAAGGAGGGCGATGTTGTTTTGCTTCAGAACACCCGGTTCCGCGGCGCGGACGAGACCAAGAACGGCGAAGGCTTCTCGAAGGAGCTTGCCGATCTGGCCGATGACTATGTCTGTGACGCCTTCGGTTCCTCCCATCGCGCCCACGCTTCCGTGGAGGGAGTCACGAAATTCGTTCGTGAAAAGGGCGGCGCCTGCGCTGTAGGTTATCTTATGGAGAAGGAGATCAACTTCCTCGGGAACGCCGTGGAAAATCCTGTACGTCCTTTCGTGGCTATCCTTGGCGGAGCGAAGGTCGCGGATAAGCTGGCGGTTATTGACAATCTTTTGAATAAATGCGATACGCTCATCATCGGTGGCGGAATGGCCTATACCTTTGTTAAGGCAAAGGGCGGCAAGGTCGGCAAGTCCCTTGTTGACGATACAAAGCTGGATTACTGCAAGGAAATGATCGAGAAGGCCGAGAAGCTCGGAAAGAAGCTTCTGCTGCCCTCCGATACCGTGGCTGCGGATAATTTCCCTGATCCCATAGACGATCCGAACCTTAAGACCGAGGTCTTCCCCACCGATTCCATTCCCGATGACAAGGAAGGTCTGGATATCGGACCTGAGACCCAGAAGGTTTATGCCGAGGCTGTAAAGAGCGCCAGGACCGTTGTCTGGAACGGCCCTATGGGAGTTTCCGAAAATCCCGTGCTTGCCAAGGGAACCATTGCGGTGGCGCAGGCTCTTGCGGATACCGATGCCACAACCATCATCGGCGGTGGCGATTCTGCGGCGGCCGTCAATAACCTTGGCTTCGGCGACAAGATGACCCATATTTCCACCGGCGGCGGAGCGAGCCTGGAGTTCCTCGAGGGGAAGGCACTTCCCGGAGTAGTAGCGGCTGATGATAAATAATTAACAGCTCCCGAATATCGACTGATCACTGCGTCAGGCGAGGCTCGATGTACCTAAAGGCGGTTGACAGACACAGGAGAAAGGTTATGGAAGCTATGACGGATTATCTATATCAAAGTATCCTAAAGTCAATTAAAATGATTTTAAGTTGTTGCAGTACAATTGAAGAAGCTCAGAAAAAAATAGATATTCTTCTGGAAAAGGATGTCGAAAAACCTAAAAAGGAGAAAAAATAACATGGCACGAAGAAGAATCATAGCCGGAAACTGGAAAATGAATAAAACGCCCTCCGAGGCGGTGGCTCTGTGTGAAGAGCTCAAAGACCTGGTGAAGAACGACGCGGTTGACGTGGTATATTGCGTACCCGCCATCGACATCGTTCCCGTTGTGGAAGCGGTTAAAGGGTCAAATGTGCATGTGGGCGCGGAAAACTTCTATATTGAGGACAAGGGCGCTTTCACGGGGGAGATTTCAGCTCCGATGCTGAAGGATGCCGGTGTGGAATACATTATTATCGGCCATTCCGAGAGAAGGGATATTTTCGGGGAAAATGACGTCCTTATTAACCAGAAGGTTAAGAAGGCCTTTGCCTCCGGGCTCAAGCCCATTCTCTGCTGCGGCGAGTCCCTTGCCCTGCGCAAGGCGGGTACCTATAAGGAGTGGATCGCCCGTCAGATCAAATGGGATCTGGACGGCGTTACCGCGGATCAGGTTAAGGAGCTGGTTATTGCCTATGAGCCCATCTGGGCCATCGGCACCGGCGAGACCGCGACCGCTGATCAGGCGGAGGAGGTCTGCAAGATGATCCGTGAGATCATTTCCGATATGTACGATGCGGCCACGGCCGAGGCTGTCCGTATCCAGTACGGCGGCTCGATGAACGCCGGCAATGCCGCGGAGCTTCTTTCCAAGCCCAATATCGACGGCGGTCTTATCGGCGGCGCAAGCCTTAAGGCGGATTTCGGAAAGATCGTTAACGCCTGAAAAAACCGCTAAATAATGTAGAAACTGCAAGGGCAGGCGGGAGAAATCCGGCCTGCCCGTTTTATAGTAAACGAAATTTGAAATTGATGATAATCCCCTTTGACGAAGTAAGAAGGGGCGGGTAAAATAGAAAACGCAAAAACAAAGGTTGAGGCTTCTGCATTCGGATCGGAGGATTGTTATGCTGAACAAGGATGAAATGCTTAAAAAGATAAGGGAGCGAAAGCTCGTAGCCATTTTTCGCGGAATAGATCCTGAGCGCTGCTCAGAAGCCGCGAATGCTCTTTACGACGGCGGGATCAGTTTATGCGAGGTTACCTTCAGGATGGAAGAGAGCCCGGAAAACTTTTCCTCGACAACAGAGGGTATAAAGAGGATAAAGGAGGGAGCGGGAAACAGGGATATCCATGTCGGCGCCGGGACTGTGCTTACCCTTGAGCAGGTTGCCCTGGCCTATGACGCCGGGGCGGAATTCATTATTACTCCCGGAACCAACGTTGAGGTCATACGGATGGCAAATGCACTGAAAATGGTGACAATGCCGGGAGCCTTCAGCCCCTCCGAGGCAGAGAGCGCCTACGAAGCGGGAGCGGATTTTGTAAAGATCTTTCCGGCCTCCGTCCTGGGAAGCGGCTATTTCAAAGCGCTTTCCGGGCCGCTCGCGCATATCCCCCTGATCGGTGTAGGCGGGATAGACGAAAACAATATGGGGGAATTCCTGAAGGCAGGTGCCGCAGGATTCGGGATCGGCGGTAATCTTGTAAGCAAAAAGCTGATCGATGCCGGAAAATATGATGAGCTGAGAGAGCTGGCCGAAAAGTATGTATCGGCAATAAAATAAGTCAGGAGGAAAAAGCTATGAAGGCAGTGTGTTTCGGAGAAATCATGATGCGTTTAAATCCGGTGGGGTACCGGAGGTTCCGGCAGGCGGAGGAATTTCAGGCCTCTTATGCCGGAGGGGAGGCCAATGTGGCGGTATCCCTTGTAAATTATGGAATAGAGACAGCCTATGTGACCAAGGTTCCGGCACATGAGATCGGTTCCTGCGTGATTGATACATTAAGAAAATTCGGAGTGGATACGAAATGGGTCTTACGGGGAGGACCGAGATTGGGGATCTATTTTGTGGAAAAGGGAGCTTCCCAGCGTCCGTCCAAGGTTATCTATGACCGGGCCGGTTCATCGATTGCCCTGGCAGAGCCCTCTGAATTTGACTGGGAAAATATTTTTAAAGGGAGCGACTGGTTCCACTTTACGGGGATAACACCGGCTCTTTCCGAAAATATGGCTGCGGCCTGCATGGATGCCGTAAAGGAAGCTAAGAGGCAGGGACTTACCGTCAGCTGTGACCTTAATTACCGGAACAAGCTCTGGTCGAAGGAACGTGCCGGCGAGGTCATGAGTTCCCTTATGCCGTATGTGGATGTCTGCATTGCGAACGAGGAGGATGCGGCAGACGTGTTCGGAATCCGCGCCGAAAATACGGATGTGAACAGCGGAAAGCTTGACAAGGAAGGGTATGTAAGCGTGGCGAAACAGCTCGTGGATCGTTTCTCGTTCAAAAAAGTGGCGATTACGCTGCGTACAAGCATTTCCGCGAGTGTGAACAACTGGGCCGGCATGCTCTATGACGGCGAGCCTCATTTTTCAAAGGAATATCAGATCCAGATTGTGGATCGCGTGGGCGGAGGAGATTCCTTCGGCGGCGGGCTTATCTATTCTCTGATGAACGGTGCTGACGCCGATGAGGCCATCGAGTTTGCGGTGGCTGCATCCTGCCTCAAGCATACGATCGAATTTGATTTCAACCTTGTGACTGCCGATGAAGTAAAAAGCCTGGCGCTCGGCAATGCTTCAGGAAGGGTGCAGAGATAACGCGGGAGGCAAAAGGAGCCTGGCCGTGAAATCACGGCAGAAAGGGAAAAGATGAAGATCACGGCTGTAAATACATATCATGTAAGACCCCGCTGGGGGTTTGTGGAGATCGAAACGGATGAGGGATTTTCCGGCTGGGGCGAGGCTGTCCTTGAAGGACATTGCGACGCTGTACTTTCCTGCGTGCAGGAGATGGAAAGCTATCTGATCGGAAAGGATCCCGGGAGGATAGAGGATTTTTCCGCCGTGCTCTACCGTGCCGGATTTTACCGGGGCGGCGGTGTATTGATGAGTGCCATAGCGGGGATCGATCAGGCGCTGTGGGATATAAAGGGGAAGTTTTTTAATGCGCCTGTCTACGAGCTGATGGGCGGCGCCTGCAGGGACAGGATGCGGGTGTATTCCTGGATCGGCGGCGACAGGCCCTCCGATGTGGGAGCAGCGGCGAAGGAACGTAAGGACGCAGGCTTCAGCGCGGTCAAGATGAACGCCACCGAGGAGCTCCGGATGATCGACTCCTACGACAAGATTGATGCGGTTCTCGAAAGGGTAGCCGCGATTCGGGAGAGCTGCGGGAAATATTTCGGTATCGCCATCGATTTCCACGGCAGGGTACATAAGCCCATGGCGAAGGTGCTGGCAAAGAAGCTGGAGGAATTCGATCCCATGTTTATCGAGGAACCGGTACTCTGCGAAAACATGGAGGTATTTAAGGAGATCGCGCTCGCCTGTAATATTCCAATAGCGACCGGAGAACGGCTGTTTACAAAATATGATTTCAAGCGTCTTCTATCGGCCGGCGGAGTCGATATCATCCAGCCGGATCTGTCCCATGCGGGAGGACTTACAGAGGTAAAAAAGATCGCGGCAATGGCTGAAGCTTATGACGTCGCGCTGGCGCCTCATTGCCCCCTGGGGCCCATAGCGCTTTCAGCCTGCCTGAATATTGACGCGACCTCATATAACGCGGTGATCCAGGAGCAGAGCATAGGAATTCACTATAACGTGGGGAGGAGTGTCCTGGATTATGCGAAAAATCCGGAGGACTTCCGCTTCACTGACGGCTATGTGGAGCTTCCGAAGCTTCCGGGACTGGGAGTGGAGGTTAATAAGGAGCTCGTGCTGGAAGAAAACAAAACCCCGCACCAATGGAAAAATCCCGTATGGCGGCATAAGGACGGTTCGGTTGCGGAATGGTGATTGTTGTGACAGTAATGTATTTATGATATATTTATTTACATGGATTTATCAACGTCATTAACGATATACTATATAATTTATATCATAGCGGCGCTGATGCTTATTCCGGCGTCGCTATATTCACTTTTTGCGAAAAAGGAAAAGGGCTCCCCGGACAGGCTGTTTCAGCTCATTCTTTTGCTGATTCTTGCGGGGACCTTTTTATACATCGTCTTGTACGGTCTTCGGGCTTCGGGTATTGTCTCCGAGGACTACCTGATTTTATTGCTTCAGGAAGGGATTTCCGGTATTTTATTACATATCGGTTGTTTTTTGCTTATTATATATCTTTCCTGGCAGGCAGGCCTTGAAGATAAGCTGAGACGGCGCTTTTGGTGGGGGCTGATTCCTTTCGGCCTGGATCTGATCTTTTTCGGCATCTACTTTTTAGGTTATTTTACGGACAGGCTCTTCAACCTGTGGGTTGCTTCTTATTACACATCTCTGGCCTTTTTATTTTTATATCTGGCTGTCATTTTCCTGCTCTTATGGAGGATTGATAAAACTCTGACGATCCTGCCCGCGATGCTCGTTGCGATAAGGATATACTTCCTGGCGGCTTTTGGTGCGATAAATACTTCTGTATTGATTATTACAATCGGCATTATATATATTTATTTTTCACTGAGGCTGAAAAGCATCCTGATACATCTGGGCGGAATAATCCTTATGCTCGGTATTATCATGATACTCGTCATCGGAAACATGATCACGGCTTCAGCCTTCGTTTCCTACATGAATACGATCCATGACAGGAATGATGCACATCTTTCGGACGTGGAGGCGTACATGGAGGAGTTTGACGCCCTGCCCTGGCTGATGCAGTACTGGATGGATCATGCCGGAGAAATCGCGGCGGATACGCAGACTTCCTATGAAGAGGAGTTTCACAGGCAATATGACATACGTTTTTCGGATATTTCCGCTCAACAGATCGAAGACTTTCCTCCGAAGCTGCAGTATTTTTTTGCAAAGACCTGTTATGACAGAATAGCGGCAGAATTTCAGGAGGAATTCAAGCTCCACAATCTGGATGACCTTTTCCTTATTGTTCCGGGAGAAACCGATAATGCTCTGATACTGTTTGACGCCGAACTCAACGAAGACGGCTCCTATCGCATCGGGCAGTACCGGGATATCGTGAAGGAAGAAGCGGAATGGTATAACTATCAGAGCCTTGTGAATAACAAAGTGCAGTGGGTTTGGGGGCGGTTTTCGGATAAGGACGACTTTGGCTTCTACAGGACGATTCCCTTCGGAGAAAACGGAGAAGAGGCTTATCTTTGCAATTCCTTCAGAAGAAGCGAAGTCTATGCGCATCTGGACTTTATTGCCGCTTCAAGAAACAGGGCCATAGGCTTTGTCCTGATTATTGAGTTTGTTATCCTCCTTTCGGTTTATTTCATGGTGCTGCGTCCCCTGTCGGGGATAACCGGGGCAGTCAGGCGCTATGAGGCGGACAAGGATCCCGACGCAGTAATATCCGAAATGGCAAAGATACGTTCGAAGGATGAAATGGGAGCCCTGTCAAAGGAATTCGCCTCTCTTGCCCGGGAGATGGACCGCCATACCGCTACCGTCGCAAATCTTGCAGGAGAAAAGGAGCGCATAAGCACCGAGCTGCGGCTTGCGGTCGATATACAGTCCTCGGCTCTGCCGAAGGATTTTTCCGGCTTTCCCGCGGATAAGAATTTTGATATCTATGCCAGCATGAATCCCGCTAAAGAGGTAGGCGGTGACTTCTATGACTTTTTCCTTACGGACGAAGACCATCTGGTCTTTCTTATCGGGGACGTATCCGGAAAAGGAGTTCCCGCCGCGCTTTTCATGATGTCCGCGATGAATCTCTTAAACTACAGGGCCCATGACGGGGGAAGTCCGGGGGAAATCCTGACGGCGGTTAACGCGCAGCTTTGTCAGAACAATGAAGCCATGATGTTTGTCACCGTGTGGATAGGTATACTCGAGCTTTCCTCCGGAGTGCTGAAGTATTCAAGCGCGGGCCATGAGCCCCCTGCGATAAGGACCGGCGGCGGGGTTTTCAGGTTTTATATAAACGAAAACAACGGGACTCCCCTGGGAGTGCTGCCGGAGGGAGAATTCTGCGATCAGGAGACAGATCTTTTCCCGGAGGATATCGTATTCATAAATACCGACGGTGTGACGGATACCCGGGACGCTTCGGAGAACGGCTACGGTTCTGAGCGGCTGCTGGAGAGTCTTAACAATGCAGAAGAAGATACCCCTGAGGGTATAATCCGCGCAGTTTCCCGCGAACTTGAAGATTTTGGTAAGGACGCGGAGCAGTTTGACGATATAACGATGCTGTGTGTGAAGTATATTAAGTGTTAAATAAGCCGTAAAGCCCTCTCTGAACCGCCTTTTTCGGAAGGCGTTTTTTTCATTGCCAAAAAATATGTTGACAGGGGTTACTGTACGCACTATAATAACTGTGTTAATAGTGTTAGTACAGTAATACAATACAAAGGAGAAGCTATGATCCTTCTGGATGAACGGGACAAGCGCCCGATCTATGAACAGATTGTGGAGAAGCTCTCGGACCTTATAGCCCGGGGGATTCTGACGGAAGGCACTCCCATGCCCTCCGTCCGTTCCTTTGCCGCCGACCTTTCAATCAATCCCAATACGGTTCAGCGGGCCTATCTCGAACTGGAACGCAGGGGCTGCCTCTATTCGGTCAAGGGAAAGGGGAGCTTTGTGGCGGATCCGGGGAAGGTTCTCTCCGACCGGAGGGATAAGATAATCGGGCAGGTGCGGAGCCTTGCGGGAGACGCAAACACCTTCGGTGTGGAAAAGGAGGCTCTTATCACTGCGGTGGAAGAGGGGTACGGCGAAGCGGAAAGGAGCAGTCATGATTGAAGTAAAGAACCTGACAAAATGCTTTGACGAGGTGACGGCGGTAAACCATGTGAGCGCCGAAATTAAAGACAGGGCGGTCTTCGGGCTGGTGGGCACTAACGGAGCCGGGAAAAGCACGCTTTTGCGGCTTTTAACCGGGATACTTAAGCCGGAGGAAGGCGAGATTAAGATAGACGGAAAAGGAGTCTATGAGAACGTGGAGGTGAAGCGGGATCTTTTCTACATCTCCGATGACCAGTTCTATTTTCCCAACGACACGCCGAAGGATATCATGCAGTTTTACAGAGGATATTACCCCGGCTTTGATACCGGGCGCTTCCTTAAGCTGATCGCGGGCTTCGGCCTCGATGAAAACCGGAAGATAAGAACCTTTTCAAAGGGCATGAAAAAGCAGCTTTTTGTGGCGCTGGGCTTAAGCTCCGGCACCAGATACCTCTTATGCGACGAAACCTTTGACGGGCTGGATCCGGTCATGCGGCAGGCGGTAAAAAGTCTGCTGGCAAAGGACATGGAGGAGAGAGGGCTCACGAGCATAATAGCCAGCCACAACTTAAGGGAGCTGGAGGATATCTGCGACCATGTGGGGCTGTTGCATCAGGGGGGCATCCTCTTTTCAAGAGATCTGGACGATATGAAGCTGGGGATACATAAGCTTCAGTGTGTATTTAAGGACGGAGAGCTGCCGGAGAGCCTTTCGGAGCTGGATGTCGTCCTTTCCTCAAGAGTGGGAAGCATCCACACCCTGACAGTGAGGGGAAGCGAAGAGGAAATTCTTGCGAAAATGAGACAGACGGAAGCGGTGTTTTTCGAGCTTGTGCCGCTTTCCCTTGAAGAAATCTTTATCTGTGAAACGGAGGTTCGAGGCTATGACATCAAGAAAATTGTTATTTAATCTGGTGCGGGAGGATATCAAGCACCGGCTCTACGTTCTGGCGATAAACCTCCTCTCCCTGTTTTTTATATATCCGGTGGGAACCGCCCTGATGGTGAGCAATGCCAGAAACCGGGCTCTCTACGGGACTGTTGACACACCCACCGCGGTTTCCGTGGCGGCATATCTAAGAAAATCCCTGACTGCCTTCTTTGTGGATTTTTACGGAGGAAAAGGCGTTTCCTTCTTCCTGGTGATGCTGCTTTGCTTCAGTGTTGTCACCGGCTTTTCCTGGTTTGCCAAGGAGAGGAGGACAGACTACCTGCATGCGCTCCCGGTAAAGCGAAACACCCTGTTTTTCGCCTTTTCCTTAAGCAGCTTTTTGATGACCATGCTTCCCTGCGCTCTGTTTGGCCTTGTTTCGGCCGTCATAGCTTCCGTGGGAGGAGGCGACGCAAAGATTATTTTTTCGACGGTCGCAATGGCCTTTCTTACAAATCTTCCGCCGCTTTTTCTCTGTTTTGCCTCATCCGTTCTGGCCATGGTACTTACGGGAAATATTTTTGTGTCGATCCTGGGAATCAGCGTGTTTTTCTGCTGGGGACCGGGAGTGGCCCTGCTTGTGAATTTATTGTTTTCCACATATTTCTATTCCTTCTGCAGCGGCTACTACGAATTGATTCTGGGGAAGGTTGTGCCCTATACCTCGCCTGTGTCCATTGCCATTACCGAAATGGAAGAAAAGGGGATATGGAAGGTGCTCCTTCCGCTTCTGGTGCTTGCCGTCGGAGCGGCAGTCTTTTTCCTCTCTCTGCACCTTTACCGCATCCGCCCTTCGGAGGCGGCGGGCAGAGCCATGGCCTTCCGCCACACGGAAGCGCCGGTGAAAATTGCCATTGTGGTGCCCTCGGCGATTGCCGGCACGCTTTTTATGCGCTCCGTCATGAGCAGCACCGCCTGGGGTATTTTCGGCTTTGTGTTTACCCTGCTTTTGTCGCACTGCGTTATTGAAATAATATATCACGCCGATTTCAGAAAGCTTTTTGCCAGGAAGGGGCAGCTTTTTATCTGCTTTATCCTGTCGGCGGCGATTCTTTGCGTCTTTCGTTTTGATATCTTCGGATATGACAGGTTCGTTCCGAAGAAGGAAGATATAATAAGCGCGGGGGTTTTCGCCGATGAGCTGGAAAATAATTATTATTCTCTTAACAGAACCCTGAAGCTGGAAGATTCCGATAACTATTCCGACGGATACTATGTGGATACCGAAGATCCCCGGGATATTTATCAGGTTACGGACGAGATGGAATTCACTGATACGGATGCCCTGCTTCGTATAGCGAGCCAGGGAGTGGAGGATACCGCCAGACGCCGTAAATCGGGCATTGGTACGTCGGAATTGCTGAATGAATATCAGGTAGCCAGAGAGGAAGACACCGGGGCGGATTATTACTACGGCTCGGTGGATATAGCCTACCACCTGAGGAACGGAAAAACAGTGCGCCGCACCTACAATATGAATATGCTTCCGGTGCGTGAGGATCTGGACGGAATTCACGACAGCGAAACCTTTAAAAACGCAATATATCCCGTGCTTTCAATGAAAAATGAGGAACTCGCCGGAGTGAATTATCAGGATGTAATGGGGCTGGATCATGTCAGCTTTTCAAATCCGGCTGCTGCACAAAAGCTTCTTTCGGTGTATAAGGAAGAGCTTTCCTCTCTTACGATGGAGACAAGGAGGAAGGAGGATCCGGTTCTGTGTCTGCAGTTTAAAACAAAGGAATTTCAGGAAATGGCGGATCTTATCCGCGCCGAGAAGGGAAGCTTCGGGGCCATGAACGAGGTGGGCTACTATCCGGTGTATCCTTCATTTACCGGAACCCTTGCCCTCCTCGGGGAATGCGGAGTCAATCCCCGGATCATTCTCTCGGGCAAAGGGAGCGAAAGAATCAGGCTCATGTACACCGACTATTACATCGAAGAAGAGGATGAGTCCGGAAACATGGTAAAACGCCCGACCTCTCTGGAGATAGAAGACGAGGGCGAGATGGATGAAATAATTATGGCGGCAGCCTGCGATTCGCTGATGTACAGCAATAACGTCAGCCCCAAGTATCACGGGCTTTCGATCCGGGTTGTGCCTGCAGAGGACTCTGCGGGAAGACACATAAAAAACACGGACTGGGAGCTGGAGGAGATTGACTCCGATCCCTACATGGACAGCTATTCCATGGTGTTCTGCGCCGGGAGGGTTCCGGAATTTGTAATGGAGAAATTTATGTTAACCGAAGAGGATGTTTCCGCAGGAAGGACGGAGAGCTACTGATTTTCAAAATCTACAAACAAGTGCGGCTGCGGTCGATCTTTATTTGTTGTGCATGTTTGACAAAAGATGTCAGCGATTATAATTCATAGTGTTCAAA
>JAILBQ010000079.1 GCA_024680815.1 Lachnospiraceae bacterium
GATATCCTCGGTTTCCTGTTGAGTAAAACCGAAATATTCACCGAAAGTTTCTCCGTTGATCGAATTGACCTCAAGGTTGTTCAGCCCGGTAAAAATGCTCTCTCTGCTGATCCTTAAGCACCCGGTCACAACCGCAAGCTCAAGGGCGTCATTTGTCTTTAAGGCCGATTCAAAAAGGGAGCGGATAAAGCTTACCATTTCATCATAGAAACCGGCGAAATAAGAATTTTCAAGCGGGACGTCATACTCGTCCAGGAGGATCACGACTTTTTTGTTATGGTGTTTTTGGAGGCATTCCGAGAGGGTTTTCAGAGCGGCCGCATATTTGGCGCATTCTTCTTTAAATGCCTCCTGCTTTTCTGTTCTGTCCTTAAAGTTTCTTGCTTTCTCTTCCCAAAGCCATTGCCCGTTAAGAAGTTCGTAGAATAGTTTTTTTTCTTTCTCCTCCAGCTTTTCGGATTTACTCAGATAACTATGCCGGCTGAACTCGCCGGTGATTTCTTCCCTGAGTCTTATGAAAGCTCCGTAAAAATCCGGCTGCTTCGCTGACTTTAAGGACAGCTTGATGACGGGATACTGCCCCATTTTTGACAAAATCTCATCCCCGGCCTCCATGATCTTTTTTCCTTCAAAATATCTGCGCTTATCCACTGCGTTTCCGTCACGGTCATACTCCAGCTCAAAGAAGGTACGGAGCATGGAAAGCGCCAGGGTCTTGCCAAAGCGCCGGGGCCTTGTGAAAAGCGTGGCCTGTCCGCCTTTCTCGATCACGTCACGGATCAGCAGTGTCTTATCCACATAGTACATATCATTATCGATAAACTCTTTATAATCCTCGTATCCGATGCCGATCTTCTTCATCTTCATAAAGCATATCCTCCGGATATCAATATACTATAAAACACTGACCGTTACAACAAATCCTGCCGGTGGTGGGGGGGTACGGGATTGGATTGTTAAACAGATCATGTCATGTTAGAATGGACATCGGAACAGAGGTTGGTTGATCCGGTGATTCGACACAAAGGAAGGGAGATAATATTAATGAGAAATAAAAATGTGTATAAATGCAAAGCTTTCGCGTTTACTCTCGCGGCATCGCTTCTTTTGGCAACGCCGGTGATGGCGGAGGTTACGACCATGCCGGAGGTTTCGGAAGAGATGCTCTCCCCGGATTATTGGCTTCGGGATACGGAGGAGGCGGATGAGGTACTTGCGGATATTGATACCGTAAAGCGCCTGAACGAGTCTTTTCTGAACTGCAAAAGCTGCACCATGAACGATCTGACTGAGGAGGGCGGAAGCTTCAACGGTGCGGAGAAAAATCTGGCCAGGTGGAAATCCGCCATGTCGGATCTCGCGAAATATCTGGACGGCGCTCATTATGACAGTTCGGATGAGACCGTATCCGGTCAGTATGTGATGGGGATTTTAAATAACCTGGATGATATAAATGCCTCAGAGGATGAAGAGATTCAATACGGGATCTGCGTTCGCCGGTCGGATGTCAGGGCATATCCTACAGAACTTATTCTGGCCGATGATCCCGGAGACAGTGATTTTGACAATGTACAGGTTTCCTCCGTGCGGGTGGGTGAGCCTGTGACAATATACGGCCTTTCCGTGGACGGTGAGTTTTATTTATGCCATACAACAAACGTATCCGGCTGGATTCCTTCGAATGATATCGCCCTTTGCACGGATAAGGATGAATGGCTGCAGGCCTGGAAATTCCCGGAGGATCAGGTTATGGTGGTGACGGATGCAAAGCTTGTGCTGGAGCAGTCCAACACGAGTCCCGAGCTGTCCGGACTGATGCTCACGATGGGAACCGTCCTTGAAAAAGCGGAGCTGTCTGAGGGAGAAAAGACCATCACAAACCGCTCTCTGTACTATAATTATCCTGTCTGGATTCCGGTAAGGAACGAAGAGGGTATGTATGAAAGGCGTAAGGCCCTTATTTCCGCCCATTACGGCATAAGCGAAGGTTTCCTGCCGCTTACGTACAGAAATATTCTGGAGTGTTCCTACGCTGCCCTCGGAGACGCTTACGGCTGGGGCGGAATGCTTGCTGCCAATGACTGCTCGGGCTATGTGCGGGACGTCTATAAATGCTTCGGGCTGGAGCTTCCGCGCAACACCACCTGGCAGGCTGCGATGCCGGTTCTGAAATATGATATTTCCGTGGCGGAGGAAGAGGATAAGAAGGCTCTTTTAGATGAACTTCCTACGGGCACGATACTTTTCATAAAGGGCCATGAGATGATCTATCTCGGGCATGAGGACGGGAAGTATTATGTGATAAATTCCGCCAGCTCCATGACGGAGCCGGGGGGTGAGGAGAAGGCGCGGATACGCAGTGTAATCATCAATACGCTGGATGAAAAGAGGGTTAACGGTAACCGCTGGATTGATGATATTTACGAGGCCGCCGTACCTTTTGTGGAAAATGAAGATAATGTAACCATCCCGGTATTTTCTTCTCCGGAAGAAGAGGTTTCGGAGAACGCAGTATCAGACGGGAGCGTATCTGCTGACGATGTATCGGATGACAGCGTATCGGACAACAGCGTATCGGAGGACGGTGTGTCCGGTAACAGCGTATCGGAGAATGCCGTTTCCGAAGAAACCGAAGACGGAGACGGCAGATATGAGGCGGTGCGCTTTGACGATACCTGGGAATACGCCGGCAATTCGAAGATCACAGGCGGCACCGCGAGGCTTTACCGTTCCGAAGCGGCTGATCCTAAAGGCGTAACGATATGCATCAATGCGGGGCACGGAACGGAAGGCGGTACAGATTATAAGACCCTGTGCCATCCCGACGGAAGTCCCAAGATAGTCACGGGCTCCACTGCCGCGGGAGCCACGGAAGCCACGGCGATCGCAAAGGGGTGTATCATGAAAAACGGTGATTCCGAGGCGCAGGCAACCCTGAAGGCTGCCCTGGTGGTAAAAGAGGAGCTTCTTAAGGCAGGCTACGATGTTTTGATGATAAGGGAGGGGGACGATGTTCAGCTCGATAATATTGCCCGTACCCTGATTGCCGATAATTTCGCGGACGCCCATATCGCCATTCACTATGATTCCACGGACACGGATAAGGGGATCTTCTACTGCGGCGTGCCGGATGATGAAGCCTATAAGAACATGGAGCCGGTAAAGTCCCATTGGAAGGAGCATGAAAAGCTCGGAAAGAGCCTGATCTACGGGCTTGAGAAGGCGGGATTTTCCTCCTGGAACAGAGGCGTTCTGGAAATGGACTTAACCCAGACCTCCTACAGCACCATTCCTTCCGTGGATCTTGAAATCGGCGACACCGCCTCGGACTATTCCTATGCGGCGCTGGTGAAGGCGGCGGAGGGTATAAGATGCGGACTGGACTTCTTTTTTTCAGGAGACGGGGAAAGGCGTGCGGAGGTGATGCCGGACTGAGTGCAGGGCGTACGGCGGAGGCGGTATTATGAAAGCGATTGTGTTTGACGGGGAAAAAGCGGTATACAGAACTGATGTGGCAATGCCGGAGCGTCGGGAGGGTCATAGCCTTATAAAGGTTATTATGGCGGATATCTGCAGCACCGATAAGGAGATACTGAAGGGCTACCGGCCGGATTTTCGCGGGATAATGGGTCATGAGTTTGTCGGAAGGGTAATTGAAAGCGACAGGGAAGACCTCATCGGAAAAACCGTGGTCGGAGAATTGAACGAGGGATGCGGAAAATGCCTTTACTGCAGGACGGGCAGAGAAAAGCACTGCCTCTCAAGAGCGGTCATTGGGATGACTATAGATGGCTGCTTCGCCGAATACATGGTGCTTTCAGATCATCTGCTGCATATTGTTCCGGAGGGATTAAAGCCGGAGCTTGCCATTTTCACCGAGCCGCTGGCCGCCGCACTTGAAATCGTAAAACAGGTAAAGATCGACCCTTCCCTCAATGCGGCCGTTATCGGCGACGGCAGGCTTTCATATATGATTGCCCAGGTGCTGTCCCTTTCCGGAACAGACCTGACTGTTATCGGCAGGCATCCGGAAAAACTGAAGATGTTTGAACCCTTCGCAAAGACGGCTCTTCTTGAGAACTATAAAACGGAAGGAGGTTTCCGGCAGCTGAGCGCGGAGGAATGCTTTGAATATGTGGTGGATGCTGCGGGGAACGAGAGCGGAATTGAAACCGCCATGAAGCTGGTGCGGAGGATGGGAACCATCATTTTAAAAAGCACCTATGCCGGCAGGACGGCGATAGACATGAGTTATTTTGCCGTAAATGAGGTAACCCTTACGGGTAGCCGCTGCGGTCCGTTTGAACCGGCTCTGAAGCTTTTAAAAGAAGGGAGGGTGAGCTTTCCTCCGGTGGAGCTGTATGAGCTGAATGATTTTGAGAAGGCCTTTGCGTCCTCCGCCTTCAAAGCCGGCTTCTGTTTTTCCGGCTGCTGTTTACCAGATCCTTAAGGGCTTTTCCCGCCTTGAACCTGGGAGCCTTGGATGCTGCGATCTTCATCTCTTTTCCAGTCTGAGGATTAAAGACTCATAAATGAAAAACCCAATGCCATAAAAAGAAAAACTTCGTATAAAGTAAATGAAGACCTTTAATTCAGTTAATATGATAAAAAATATCCAGGAGGACCGAGCGGCAATAAAGGTTGTGAAAAAAATTGAGCCGCTCGGAGCAATTTGCTTCGCAAATAGCTCTTGCCAATTTGCTGGCGCAAATTGGTCACCACGTTATGAAAGGAGTTCGGGATGAAGCTTACAGGAAATCTTAAGAAACAGGTAGAAAAGGCTGAAACAGATGAAGAAATCCGCAAAGCGGATTTCTCTGAACTAAGTGCTCAAAGCCTCACGGATCTTCGCTTCGCTCCGGTCGGCTCTGAACGGATGTCCACTGGACATCCAGAGCCCCCGCTCCCTTCGGTCGGGGGCAGTAACGAAAAGAAGAGCCTCATTGA
>JAILBQ010000102.1 GCA_024680815.1 Lachnospiraceae bacterium
CGGAGGTTCCGGCGCCCACTTCCTCGGGCTGTTTTTCCAGGGCGTCCAGATTGATCTTTACGGAGCGCTGGAACCGGAGCATCTCAGCCCAGGTCTGACTCTCTCCGGCTTTTGCATGTTCGCTCCCGATCATGCTCTGCCTGTAATCCGCCAGGGACTGGGCAAAAAGAGACTCTTCTTCCAGAACCTGGGTTCTGAGACTTGTCATCATCTCGGCGCGCTCCTTTGTATAATCCGAAAGCGCGATCCCTTTTTTAAGCCAGTCATCCATACTGGCCACAAGTTTGTTATACATCATGCTGATGGCCAGCGTTACGGCATCCAGCTCTTTTTTATAAGCTTTCTCATCCTTTTGCGTTAAGGCAAAGGGCGGCATGGAATAATTCAGGTAGGCCTGAATCATCAGGATCTTGTTCTTGACGTCCTTCATTTCCTCACTGTCCTCGACAAGATTTGAATCATCCTCACCGAGGGCCTTCCGGCTGTCAAGGATATCCTGGCCCACGCGATATACCGGCGGCATGTTTTCCTCCACCGCCTCTTTTGTCTCACGGATATAGAGGGTTCTTCCTTCCTCTGCTTTTTCCCGTATCGTCGAAATATCCGTGAAGGTTTCCTTTTCCTCTTTATTCACGATTTCGGGGATGTTGACAGGGTTTTTCTCAACATGGCTTTCTTTGAGGGAAGAGCCGGTGTCGATGCCGGATGTTTTTGAAGCCTCGGATTTTTTTGTCAGATGAGAGTCACACATGAAATCCTCCTTTTCTTTCAGCTTGTTACTCCATTACTATTTTTTTATTCTTTATAAGACCGAGAAAGACATCGGCGATTTCAGGATCAAACTGAGTCCCTTTGTTGTTTTTTATTTCATTGAGGATGTCATCCTTTGTAAGCTTGTTTCTGTATACCCTGTTGGAATTCATCGCGTCGAAGGAATCAGCCACACAGATCATCCTTGCGACAAGGGGGATATCCTTACCGGTCTTTCCTTCCGGATAACCCCGGCCGTCATATCTTTCATGGTGGTAAAGCGCGCCTTCACCCACATTGTTAAGGGTTTTGAAGCTGCTCAAAATATCCCCGCCCCGGACAGTATGGGATTTTATAATTTCGAACTCCTCGTCCGTCAGCTTACCGGGCTTTCGGAGAATATTGTCGGGAACTCCGATTTTTCCGCAGTCATGCAGGAGCGCAACGTAATAAATACGGTCAAGCTCTTCTCCCTCATAGCCCATTTCCTTTGCGATAAGTCTCGTATATTCCGCAACCCGGGTTGAATGACCGTTTGTATAGGGATCCTTTGCGTCGATGAAGCCCGTAAAGGTCTCGATGGATTCCTGAATGATCTTATTGTCTCGCTCATGCTTTGTTTCATATTTTTTGATCTGGGCAGAGGTAATGACAACGATGATAAGCGCAATGAGCCAGAGAGCCAGTCCGGCCATCGAAACCCAGAACAAAGGCTCGCTCTGCAATAATCTGTGGAAGGTGTATTCTATCTCAAGACCCGAACCGCTTATGTCTTCGTCTATTGCAACGTAGAGAATAATTCCCGGAACAGTGCCTTCGTGCGGCTCAATCGGGATTTCCATCGCACCCTCGCTGGAGCTTGGAAGATAGACAAGATAGTCTCCCGCTTTCATGCGCACCAGCACCTCTCCGTCAACCGTGACCGTATCAAGGTCATAATCCTCCGGATGAAATTCACGAAGATCGGGAACGGTGGCTACATATTCATTGCCTGTTACGTCCTGATGCAGCTCCAGTGCACCGTTCCAGGCTGAGAGAAGAAAAACCTCACGGTCGAAGGTCAGCTTGAAGGTGAATGAGGACACCTCGTCCTTCGTTTCGTTTGATACGGTAAAATCATAGGTATAGGCCTGATAATCATGCTCCGTCTTACCTTCGTTGTTAAGATCGAAAAGCTTCGTCCAGGTACTGCTTCTGGGAACCGCACGGATGTCCACCCCGCTCTCTTTCGGATCCTCCGAAAAAGCTTTTCCCGTAAAATCCTCGTTGTGTACCATCCTGTTAAAGGAATTGGTTTTCAACACGCTTATAACAAAGAGAATAATTATAAGGATAAGCGTAATGGAAAAAGTCATGGCTATGGTCTTTTTCTTTTCCTTTTTCAGCATAACTGTGTTTTCCCCCTTTTCTGCCTACTTTGACGCTTCTTCATAGAGCTGTTTAAGAAGCTCGGCCGATACCGACCCCGCTGTATTGTAGATCACTTCGCCCTTCCTGTTTAAGACGATGGTCTGCGGCAGGACATCGGAACCGTTAACTATGCCGAAAACAGTTTCATTATCATCATCTATGGCAAAAGGGATGTCCCAGCCCTTATCGGATAAAAATGAATTTACCTTATCCTCTTTGGACCTTGCGGCATGAAGTGCCAGCATGGCAACATCTCCCTCATGCTCGTGGTATAATTCGTTGAAATACGGCATCTCCTCAACGCAGGGGCCGCAGTAGGTAGCCCAGAGATTTATAAATGTCACTTTTCCCCGGTTTTCCTTAAGGTGGAAGGTGCTTCCGTCGAGACACTGCACGGTAAAGTCCTTAAGCTGCTGTCCGACCTCATATCCCTCCGGAGCGTCGCTTTCGTAATTTACGTCTCCGGTTGTTTGTGCTTCCTCCTCGGGGTTTTCTACCGTCTCTGCCTGTGTTTGCGCTTCTTTCTCGGGGTTTTGTAGCGCCTCTGCCTGTGTTTGCGCTTCTTCCTCGGGGTTTTCTACCGTCTCTGCCTGTGTTTGCGCCTCTTCCTCAAGGGGTTGTATCGTCTCCGCCCGGGTTTGTGTCTCTTCCTTCTGAGAGCTGCCTTCGACGGCTTCAACCGCCGGAACTGCCGCTGCCTTTTCAGCGGGCTCGCTTTTCACGGAAGACTTCGGCAGGTTGAAAAGGAGAAGGGCTATAAGGAGTACCCCGAGGGCTGCGGCAGCAAATCCTTTCCCGGGGCTTTTCAGCGTAAATCTCCCGGCCGTAAACGAGATGGCTCCGCCTGGGCAGATGTCAGCACAGTTGCCGCAGTGTATACATTCGTGGTCTCCGACCCTTTTCACATCCATTTTGCATTTGCTTACGCAGAGTCCGCAGCCGCTGCATTTATCCGGCTCCACCCTGAAGCCGATTATGGAAAGCCGGCTGAATAAACCGTATATTGCGCCAAGCGGGCATAGAAATCTGCAGAAGGCCCGGTAAATAAATATGCATAACAGGAAAACCAGCAGCATTATAATAAATTTCAGAGTAAAATAAACCCCCAGCATGCTGAAGTATCCTCTGTTATGCGGATTGGATAAAAGCACGACGGCTCCCTCCAGAGTTCCTGCAGGACAGATATATTTACAGAAGCCCGGAACTGCCATGGAGCGTTTCAGCCCGTACCACAGCGGAATTGCCACGGCAAAAAGGATCAGAACAAGGTATTTTAACCAGCTTAAAATCCCTGTAACCCTGCTCTTTTTAAGCTTTTGCGTCGGAAGCTTATGGATAAGCTCCTGAAGCAGTCCGAAGGGACACAGGAAGCCGCAGATCGTCCGGGCGAAAATCAGTCCGAAAAGCAGGAGGATCCCGATCATATAAAAACCTATATGCTCTCCCGAGGAGGCAAGGGCAGCCTGCATCGAGCCTAAAGGGCAGGCCCCCACGGCTCCGGGGCAGGAATAACAGTTAAGGCCCGGTACGCAGAGAGCCTTGGTGTTTCCTGTATAGATCGAGCCCGAAACAAACCCTTTTAAATGCGCATTATAGAGCAGGGCGCTGTAGAGCTGGATAAGCCGCCTCTTAGCCGGCCGGTGTTCATTCCACCAGTTTTTTATCTTATTACCCAAGACCTATACACTCCGCACAGATTTTGATAGCCTTGATCAGCACATCCTCCATACTGCCGTTTGCAATCCCGATGATGATGCACAGAACAGCTGCGGCAAAAAGGACAATACGAATCTTATTCAGCCTTTTTTCGTCCATCCTCACCTCTTAAGAACGATATTGAGATCGCAGTACTTTCCCGGTACATTCCAGACCTCGTCTGTCTCTTCGTAGCCCTCCGGTACCTGGGGAATATGTACCTCATAGGGCTTTGCAGCTGCTTCGAAGGACGCAAGCCCGTCTTTATCCGTTCTCCCTATGCGGCAGAGTTTGTCGTCACACAGCTGCACCAGAACATCCTCGACACCCTTTCCGTCGGGATCCGTCACATAGACCCGGTACATTTTCACATTGTTTGGTGTTACAGCGTTCTTCTTGTTAAGGCTTTCCTCAAGTCGGGAATTTATCCTGTCCAGGGCCTCTCCCGCTTCGTTTTTGATATTAAAAAGCTTCGCGGCGGAAATGTCGTTGCTGTAGTTATAAACTCCGCAGCTTATCTCCCCCTCAGGAGTGATCCTGCACCAGCCTATGCCGTTAAGCTTTGTGCCGCAGGCGGACCTGGGAATTTCCTCTCCGTCTCTGTTGGGAACCTTTATCTGTTCGCTGTCGTGGCTGTGAGCGTCAAGAAAAGCGTCTATCCCGGTGGTGTTTTCAATTACGTCTTTTGACCTCCAGGGTTTGTCATCCTCCCCGATTCCCAGATGTCCCAGCACGATGCAGTAATCGGCGCCTTCCGCCCTTGCGTCGTCCACGGCCTTCTGAACCGCGTCATAGAGCTTTTTTCCGGTTTTGTCCTGACAGAAGTCGTAAATAAAATCACCCTTTTCGTCCTGAAAATATTTCGGATCGGATTCTGTAAGGGTCTTCGGTGTCGTGACTCCGACAAAGGCCACCTTCACGCCGTCAAATTCCTTTATGACGTAAGGATCAAAAACGAGCTTTCCCTGTCGCTCAAAGTTACAGCTTATGTAAGGGAAGTCAGCCATTTTCGCAAGAGAGAGGAACTGTTCCGTCCCGTAATCAAATTCATGGGTTCCGGGAATGGCGATGTTGTAACTTAAGGTGTTCATGAGCTCGATATTTGCCTCTCCCTTTGTAACCTCGCCGATGGGCTCCCCCTGTATGGAATCGCCGTTATCCACGAGAAGAACGTACTTCCCGTCGTTTTCAAAGGATTTTTTCGCTTCATACAGTCCGGCATAGCTGAAATTCCGGTCGACACCGCAATGAACGTCGCCGGTATAGAGAATAAAAAGCTCCTTTGAAAGCTTATTGCCCTTTTCTCCGGTATCCGCGGCAAAGACAGTTCCCGTCAGACCGAGGACAAGACACATTGATACAATAATAGCTGAGAGTTTTTTCATAATGTTCCTTTCCGCGAAAAGCTGTCAGTCATCTATAAGCGGTCTGTCATCCTCCCCGTAGAGGTCAAGCCGGGTGATGAGAAGGGAATGGGGGCCGGGCCTGGGGACACTTAAAAGGTCGCAGAGGGCGTCCATAACAAGGGAGGGTCTTATATTGTTTTCGCTCCCCGTGTCAACCCTCATAATCAGGAAATCACCCTCAGCGCGAAGCTCTCTTATTCCCTCCCTGAGCTCCACCTCCTTAAGGCCCTTTTTAGTTTCCTTCATGATTTTAAGGCTTCCGGCATTTTTAAAGGAATTCAGGGCGTTTACGGTGCTGAAGCCTTTGGGAGAATAACCCTCTCTGAAGGACACTCTGTAGGAGGCCGAGCGCACGCTTGCCATTGCGTTTTTCGAGTCCTTCGGAAGAACACTCACCTTTGTCACGGCCAAACCCTCGGGAGAAACCCGGTTGAAGCTTTCAAGCAGCTTTTCCGGAGCCGCCTCCTCTTTAAGCTCCATGTCCGCATATTCCCCGTCGCTTTCCAGCCCAACGCTTAACGGATGGGCGAAGGAGAGCTTCTGGTGGGGAGAAAAGCCTTCGGTGTAGGCAACGGGGATTCCTGCCCGGGCGTTCATCTTCTGGAAGGCGCGCATAACGTCCAGATGTCCTATATATTTCATAAGTCCGTGTTTTGAAAACCTAAGCCTTATTTTCATAACACACACCCACACCGTATTTTGCTGCTCCGCACCCTGCGCAGGAGGTTCTGCAGTTCGGCGTAACCTCTCCGCGCATCGCCTTTTCATATTCCGACCTTAAAAAGCTTTTTGAAACCCCGGCGTCAATAAAGTCCCAGGGGAAAAGCTCATCCGCCTTTCTTTCCCTCGTGGTATAGAAGGAAACGTCCACACCGCACTCCTTTATGGCCTCCTCCCAGAGCGGGCGGTGAAAGTAATCGCTCCAGGAATCGTAGAGACACCCTTTGGCATAAGCGCATTCAAGGAGCTGTGAAAGCCTCCTGTCACCTCTCGCGAACAGCCCCTCCAGCTCGCTTAAATCGTTTTCATGATATTGAAATTTCAGGGATTTATGGTTTGTTTCCTCCCTGAAGGTATCCGAAAGGAGATGGGCTTTTCTTAAAAATTCCTCCGCGGAGTCCATCGCCGCCCACTGAAAGGGCGTAAAGGGCTTTGGAATAAAGAACGAGGCGGAGGAATTTACCATGACCCTTATGCCCTTTCTCTCCTCCTTCGGCACAGTGTCAAAGTAACGCACCGCAACCTCGTTGGCAAGCTCTGCGATCGAGCGGATGTCTTCATCGCTTTCCGTGGGAAGCCCCAGCATGAAATAGAGCTTTACCTTGTTCCACCCGCCTTTAAATGCCAGCTCCGCCCCGCTTAATATATCCTCTTTTGTGAGCCCCTTGTTTATTACGTTTCTCATTCGCTGTGACCCGGCCTCGGGAGCGAAGGTCAGGGAGCCTTTTTTTACGTCCTGAACCTTTCCCATAACGTCCAGGGAAAAAGCGTCGATTCTTAAGGACGGAAGGGAAATATTCACGTATTTTGAGGCGTATTCCTCTATAAGGAAATCCAGAATTTCCTTAAGGGAGCGATGGTCAGAGGTGCTTAAGGAGCTTAAGGAGATTTCGTCCTGCCCTGTGGAATCCAGTATAAAAGCGGCTTCACGTTTTAAGGTTTCCGCCGAACGCTCCCTCAGGGGCTTGTAGATCTGCCCCGCCTGGCAGAAGCGGCACCCCCTGATGCAGCCTCTCATTACCTCCAGTACTGCCCTGTCCTGAGTCACCCGGATAAAGGGCACAAGGGGTTTTTCGGGAAAGGGAGCCTCGTCAAGGTTTTTGACAACCTGCTTTTCGACCTTTTCCGGCGCTCCGTGGGCGGGAGTAAAGGTCTTAAGTGTTCCGTCCTCCCTGTAGGAAACCTCATAGAGGGAGGGCACGTAGATACCGGGAATCCGTGAGGCGGTACGAAGGAACTCACTTCTGTCCGCTCCGGTCTTTTTCCATTCCTTGTATTCGTCAAAGAGCCGCGGATAGGATACCTCCCCCTCTCCGATATAGAGCAAATCGAAAAAATCCGCAATCGGCTCGGGGTTAAAGACACAGGGGCCTCCCCCTATAACGAAGGGGACCTTCCCTTTTCTCTCTGAGGCTCTTAGGGGAATGCCGCTTAAATCAAGGATCTGCAATACGTTTGTATAGCACATTTCATATTGCAGAGTGATTCCCAGAAAATCAAAGTCCTTAACCGGCTCCTGACTCTCCAGAGCAAAAAGCGGAATACCCTCTTCACGAAGCATTTTATCAAGATCCAGCCAGGGGGAATAGACTCTTTCGCACCAGACGTCTTCCCTGCGGTTGAACATGTCGTAGAGGATCTGGATCCCCAGATGGGACATGCCTATTTCGTAAACATCCGGAAAACAGATGGCGAAACGTATATCCGTTTTGGAGGGGTCCTTCATAACGGCATTGAGCTCGTTTCCCAGATACCGCTCGGGCTTTTCCAGCGAAAGGAGCTGCTCCTCCTTAAGTGCCAGCCTTTTCACCTTGTCGCGATCTCTCCCGTGATTTCTTCCCAGGTCACGCCCTTTTCCACCATAAGCACCATGGCGTGGTAGAGCCAGTCGGCAATCTCGTATTTTAATTCCTCGGGATCGGGATTTTTCGCGGCGATAATCACCTCGGTATTCTCCTCTCCTATTTTCTTCAATATCTTGTCGATCCCTTTGTCGAAGAGATAGTTGGTATAAGATCCTTCCTTGGGATGGTTTTTCCTGTCGAGGATAACGTTGTATTCCTCCTCGAACACCTTCAGCGGATCGATATCGTCATATTCCTTTTTAAGCATCTCCTTAAAGAAGCAGGAGCGCTCCCCGGTGTGACAGGCTGCCCCCACCTGGGAAACCTTGGCAAGTATCGTATCGTTGTCGCAGTCCGCGTAAAGGGCCCGGACATACTGGAAATGTCCGCTTGTCTCTCCCTTGACCCATAAACTCTGTCTGCTGCGGCTGTAATAGGTCATAAGTCCGGTAGCAATGGTCTGCTCAAAGGCCTCCCGGTTCATCCAGGCCATCATCAGAACCTCCCTCGTGCGGTAGTCCTGTACGATGCAGGGGATAAGGCCGTTTTCGCCCTCCTTAAGCTCCTCCCAGCTCATGGAGCTTTCAAAGGTGTTTACCGGAAGTCCCAGTGAGCGGCATTGCCGCTTGAAGCTCATGATTTCCCTGTAATTGTTGTTAAATGCTCCCCCGGCGATTCCCGCAAGGTCATAGGTACGAAGGTCGGAGGCCGCCTCGTGGAGGGACATGGTCTTATAGACGGCAAGCAGGGAAATATTCTTATTGTCGGCAAGGGCTTTTGAAACCTCGGGCAGGGCCTTATGGTCCAGCAGGAGCACAGTGCTTATATGGGTTTTTACGCGCTGAAAATTATCCAGGAGCTCATGGGCGGAACGCACGACGCAGGCGATTTTGTCTTTGCCGAACCTGCGGCTGACCTCTTCGGTAAGCTCAATATTGCCTTTTTTTGAAAAGTTCAGGGCAGCCCTCCTGCAGCCCGCGTAGAGCAGCTTCTTAATATCCTCCAGGCGCTTTACGTTCCCCGCTCCTATAAGGGGGAGATCAACAGCGCGCTTTATCTGACGGATAACCGAGAGATTCAGCTCGTGGGAAGCGTCATCGGTGGAGAGATCGAAAACAAGAATCTCGTCGGCACCGTAGTTTTCAAAATCGAGAGCCAGCTCCGCAGGGTCAGCGGGCAGAACCTTTTTACTGTGTAAGTTCGCCACGGCTTTTCCGCCGCTTAAATAAATACAGGGAATAATTTTCTTCGCGTCCATTACAATACCTTTCTTAAGAGAGGCTTTCCTTGGTGGAAAGCACTCCTTCTATTCTGGGATCCTTTTGAAGAGCCGCTGCAAGGGCCTTTGCAAAAGCCTTAAACGCGGCTTCCATAATGTGGTGGTCGTTTTCTCCGGCAAGCTTCACGATATGGATATTCATCCCGGCCTCATTGCTTACGGCACGGAAAAACTCCTTTGCCATGGCGGTCTCCATATCCCCGCAGCCCTCCTGTGTGAAGGAGACGTCGAAATTAAGATATGCCCTTCCGGAAAAATCCACGGCACAGAGAATGAGAGCGTCGTCCATGGGAAGGATCATGCTGCCGAAGCGTACTATTCCGGCCTTGTCTCCCGAGGCTTCCTTTATGGCTCTGCCCAGAACCAGGCCGCAGTCCTCTATGGTATGATGGCAGTCCACCTCCAGGTCTCCTGTGCAGCTTAAGGCAAGATCAAAAAAGCCGTGGCGTGTAAAGCCCTCCAGCATGTGGTTGAAAAAACCGACGCCGGTATCTATTTCGCCCTTTCCGCTCCCGTCGACGGAAAATCTCGCCGTGATATCCGTTTCCTTTGTCGTTCTCTTTATTTCAGCCGTTCTTCCCATAGCTTCCTTTCCGTGCTTTTTTAGCACAAATATTACTCAAACCTTATCCGGACGGAATTCGCGTGTGCGGTTAATCCCTCCGCCTCTGCGAAGCTCTCTATCTCCTCGTGAACGGCTTCAAGGGCAGCGCGCGAATAGGAAATAACCGAGGATTTCTTCACAAAATCATCCACTGAAAGAGGCGAGAAGAATTTCGCGGTTCCGTTTGTGGGCAAAACATGGTTGGGCCCTGCGAAATAATCTCCCAGCGGCTCCGAGGAATAGGGCCCCAAAAAGATTGCCCCGGCGTTTTTTACCCTGCTCATTGTTTCCAGGGGATTCTTCGTCATGATTTCAAGATGCTCGCTGGCAATTTCATTTACCGCCTCTATTGCCGCCTCTTCGTTTTCGGCCAGAAGAATCCGCCCGTACCGGTCAAGGGATTCCTCAATTATCTTTCTCCTTGAAAGCTTCGGAAGAAGAGCCTCGATTTCCCTGTT
The DNA here is from genome assembly GCA_024680815.1 of Lachnospiraceae bacterium. Lineage (GTDB taxonomy): Bacteria > Bacillota > Clostridia > Lachnospirales > Lachnospiraceae > NK4A144. The sequence continues at coordinate 10,167 of JAILBQ010000102.1, forward strand.
CACCGCCCCCGCCAGCTCCTTTGAGGTTGTAACAAGAATCGCGCTGGCCATTTCGTCGTGCTCGGCCTGGCTCAAAAGGTCGGCTGCAGCAAAACGGGGATCGGCGGTTTCGTCCGCAAGCACCATGATTTCCGAGGGACCCGCCACCGAATCGATGCTCACAAATCCGAAGAGGGCTCGCTTGGCAAGAGCCACATAGATATTGCCGGGGCCCACTATTTTATCCACCTTCGGAACGCTTTCGGTGCCGAAGGCCAGGGCCGCAATTGCCTGGGCTCCGCCGGTTTTATAGATTTCCTTTACACCGGTTAAGCCTGCAGCAGCGAGGGTATAGTCCGAAACCCTGCCGTTTTTGTCAGCCGGCGTCGTCATAACGATCCTTTCAACCCCGGCCACAAGAGCCGGAACTATGTTCATCAGGGTTGAAGAGGGATAGGCGGCCTTACCCCCGGGCACATAGACTCCCACCCGGGAGAGAGGAGTTATGCGCTGTCCTAAAAAAATCCCCTCCTTTTCGGTGGTAAAGAAGCTCTGCCTCTTCTGCTTTTCGTGGAAGGCGCGGATATGCTCCATGGAATGGCTCATGACGTTTAAAAGCTTTTCATCCACCCGTGAAAGGGCCTCGGAAATCTCCTCTTCACTCACCCTGAAATTATTCCGATCAAGCTCGCAGGAGTCAAACTTTTTCGCATAGGCAAATAAAGCCCGGTCTCCTTCGTTTTTAACTTTCTCAAGAATTTCCGCCACTGTTTTTTCGGCCTCGGGGTAACCCGAGGGGGCTCTCTCCTTAAGGTGATTTAAAAACTCCTGCCTGGTAGCGTTGTTTAAAACGATTATCTTCATTCTTCCCTGCCGATTTCTTCCTTAAGCGCGTTCACGATTTCCCTTATCCTGTCGTATTCCAGTCTCATGGACACCTGATTTACCACGACTCTGGCGGAAAGCGGGCAGATTTCCTCCAGCACCGTAAGACCGTTTTCCCTTAAGGTGGAACCGGTCTCCACTATGTCCACTATAACCTCGGAAAGTCCCACTATGGGCGCAAGCTCCACAGAACCGTTAAGCTTTATGAGTTCCACCGTCTGATGCTTTTCGTTGTGGAAATAATCCCTGGCAATGCGGGGATATTTTGTGGCGACCCGGATTCTCTCATGGTGGCGGAGCATCTCCGCGGCCTGGGCGGGTCCGCAGACGCACATCCGGCAGGCACCGAATTTCAAATCCAGCACCTCATAGATCTTGCGGTTTTCCTCCATTATGATGTCCTTGCCGGACACACCCACATCCGCCGCTCCGTATTCCACGTAGGTGGGCACATCCGGTCCCTTGGACAGGAAAAATTTCAGCTTCTTCTCTTCATTTACGAAAATAAGCTTCCGCGTGTTTTTATCCTTCATTTCCTCGCAGCGTATTCCCACCTTTTCAAGGAGCTGCAGGGTCTGAAGCGCAAGCCTGCCCTTTGTAAGGGCAAATGTCAGATAACGCATGTTCAATCCTTAAAAAAATACAAAATTTTACCGGCGTGGGTGGATCTGGCGTAAGCCTCGCAGAGAGCCTTATCGGGTACGGAGCCGGTGCGGCATAAAAGCTCCGCCCTGCCGTTTTCCCTCCTTATCTTTTCTGCCGCGGTCAGGGCCTCGGGAAAATGCTCCCTGTCAGACACAATAAGGGTGCCGTCATCGGGAATCGGAATATCCTTCTTTAAGTGCCGCAGGGTTTCAAGAAGCTGGTCTATAACCAGGGTAAAGCCGATGGCGGCCCTGTCCTTTCCGAATTTCTTAAGGAGATCGTCATATCTTCCGCCCCGCACTATCGGCTCCCCCGTGCCGAAGGTGAATGCCCTGAAAAGCACTCCGGTATAGTAGTTATGGGCCGAGAGCATCCCCAGATCGAAGGAAACCTTTTTTTCAATCCCGTAAAGGGAAAGACATTCACAGAGGTCTTTTAACCTCTTCAGGGCCTTAAGAGAGCGGTCAGGCACCCCCGAAAGCAAAGGGTGCTCCAGAATCTCCCGCCCCCCGATGAACTCGGGGAAGGAATCAAAGACCTTCCTGAGCCCCTCCGGCAGGTTGAGGCCGGTAAGAAGGTCTGAAAGACCGAAATAGTTTTTGTCGAGAAGGTGCTCCTTAAGAGCCCCGGCGCTTTCCGGATCCGCCCCCGCTTCCTCGCAGAGCCCCTTAAAAAAGCCTTCGTGACCTATGCAGATTTCAAAATCCTCAAGGCCCGCTTCCTGCAAGAGGGAGGAGGACAGGGCTATCATCTCCGCGTCGGCCTCCACGGAGGGCTCTCCCATGAATTCCGCCCCCAGCTCCGTCACCTCGTTCAGCCTTCCCTGAAGTGAATGGGTGTTTAAAAAGGTGTTTCCGAGATAGCATAATCTGACAGGGAAAGAGCCTTCAAAATATTTCACGGCGGCCCGCGCTATCCCCGGAGTAAAGTCGGGTCTTAAGGACAGGGTTCGGTTGTCAGTATCAAAAAATTTATAGAGCTCCCTTGAAGAGGTAGCGGAGAGCTCTTTTGAAAAAAGTTCGATAAATTCAAAGGTGGGGGTCGCTATATCCCTGAAGCCGTAGCGGTGAAGAAGACTTAAAAGCCGCTCTTCCGTTATGCGCTTTTTTTCCATTTCATCGCCGTATATGTCCCGCATGCCCTCCGGGGTATGAAGGAGAGTGTTTTTTGCCATAAGGTTGGATATCCTTTCAGTACTGCACCGGTGCTTCAGTTCCGTGGTGGAAGCACTCATCACCGCAGTTTAAGATCGGTATTAAGCGCATCCAGATAGGGCACCAGCAGGGAGCCCCTGGGCTTTATAAAATATTCCTCTTCCGTTTCCTCGAAACGGAAGCTCTTCCTTCCGCCCTCTTCCTTGCGGACCCAGAATTCCAAAAGCTTTTTAAATCTCAGATAATAAAAAAGGTTCCGGCCAGTATAGTATATAATAAAAAAAGCCACCCCGCCCTGCCGCTCAAATTCCTCCATAAACGCCACCTGATGGGGATGGATATTGGAAAGGGCAAAGGTGTCTGACGCGCATTCCTTTGCGTCAAAGCACACCGGAATCCCCTGAACGGTGCCGATATAGTCCACTGTGCTTTTCTGGTCAAAATAGGCCAGCCTGATAGTCCTGGAATCCTTGTCAAACTCCACCGGGGTAATGGGGGTGGGAATCTTCTGAATAAGACACAGATGTCCCTCCAGGTATTTTTCGTTTGTCCTGTTGATAAGATCCTCCAGGGTGGAGCCACGAAGTCCTCTGGAATTCCAGGTAGCCATCAGGACACCCGGTATTTGCAGAGGCGCAGCATATCCTCCGGCAGAGGGGCCTCGAATTTCTTTTCGGAAAGACTTCCGAGGGTTCCCTTAAGCTTCGGAAACAGAATCCGGGAGGAGTGGAGAAGCTGCCGGTTAAGCCCCAGAGCCCGGGAAGCTTCGGCGCTTGAATCCGTAAAATACTTCGGATCGCCTATAATCGGAGTTTTATAATAAAGCAGGACAGAGCGGATCTGATGGGGCTTTCCGGTTAAAAGCTCCGCTTCCAGAAGGGTAAGCTTTATGCCCTTTGCTTCTATCCTGCCCTTTTTCTTAAAGACGGTGCCCACCTCGTCGGCGCCGGCAAAAGGATTTTCACGAAACTCCGCCGTGTTTTTTTTCTGATCCTTTTTGAGATACCCCTTTATCTCGCCCTCAGGAACCCTTTCCCCGACAACTATGCAGTCATAAAATTTTTTAAGAGAGCGGGAACGCATAAGCTCTGAGAGCTCCTTTAAGGCCGCCGCGGTTTTTCCGCAGAGCATTATACCGCTTGTGTTGCGGTCCAGTCTGTTTGAAACGGAGGGCTTCACCGTGCTGTTCGCGCGAAGCTTTTCCGTGTATATAAGGAGCAGGTCGTTAACGCTTATATCAGGGCTTCCGTCGCTCTGGGAAAGCCAGCCGGCTTTTTTATTCAAAATCAGAACCCCGTCGTTTTCAAAGAGAATCCGTTTCTTAAACTCCCTCAAAAGAGCCGGATCCGTCTTTGTTTCCGGAGCAGCCTTTTTCCCTCCCTTAGAGGAAAACTTATCCCAGGTTTCCCCGGAAAAGAAATAACGCACAGTGTCTCCTGTTTTTAAAATCTCTTTTCCGGCGGCTTTTCTGCCGTTAAGCTCGATGTATTTTTTTCTGAACATCTGATAGAGAAAGGGCTCAGGCGCTCCGGGAAGGAGGCGCTTCGTATAATTCATGAGCTTCTGCCCCTCTTCCGCCTCTCCTATCTTAAACTCTCTCATAACCCTGCCCTTTCCTTTAAAGGATGATTTCCAGAAGAAAATCCCGCATGGTCTCATCCTCCTTTACGGGCTTAATGTCCTTTTCGGAAAGCTCGTTAAGCCTTGAAACGAAGGAAGAAAGAGACGTATGGGTCTTTATCCCCCAGCCGGTGAAGCCGCTTTTTTTCGTCATATATTCAAGATGCTTCGTGATCTCCTCCGCTCCGTCTTTCTCCGGACTTAAGGCTAAAAGGTTTTTCCCCAGAATTGCAAGGGCGCCGACACTGTAGCCCCTGTCTCTTGTGGTCAGAGCGCAGTCATATAGCATAAGAGCCCGGCCCTTTGCCTTCTGTGTTTCAAGAAACACCTCCTCCGGAACAGATGAAAAACGCAGCGACATAACAAAGCTCACAACGGCCATTGCCAGAGGAATCGCGGAAATAACGGCACAGACATTGAAGATTCCCTTATGCGCCGGCAGGAGAAAGCGCCCCGTTACGACAAGGAGCACCACAAAGCCAAGAGACGCAAGCGCCTTTATAAGGGAAGAGGCCCTCCTTGTCTTTAAATAACCGTACTCTCCCTTTTTCTTCCTCATGAGGAGCTTAAGGCCTCGAGAAGCTTCGTAAGATACCGCCAGGTACGCTGCACGCTGGAAATACTCAGCTTTTCGTTGGGAGTATGGATGTTTAAAACGTCCGGCCCGATGGAGATGATTTCCAGCCCCGGGATTTTATCCGCCAGTATCCCGCATTCCAGCCCCGCATGAATCCCTTCCGCCACCGGCTCGTGACCGTAGACCTCGGTGAAGACTTCTTTGGAAACCGCCAGGAGCTTTGAGTTTTCGTCATATTCCCAGCCCGGATACTCTCCGGCCACGTCGTAGGAACCGCCGATGGTTTCGGTTAAGTACTTAAGCTTGTCGGAGAGGTTGTGCTTGGCGCTTTCGATGGAGGATCGCACGGAGGCCGTCAGGCAGAAGTCCCTGTCCCCAAGCCGCATTATGCCTATATTCAGGCTGGTTTCGACCAGTCCCTTCATGGAGGGCTCCTGACACATCTTCTGAACCCCGTCGGGCACGGTGTTAAGGAGGAAAATCACCCTTTCCATCGTCTTATAGACCAGAACGTTTTCCTCCGACTCTCCGAAACTGTTGCAGTAAATCTGGATATTGTCCTCGTTGGCCCTGTATTCGTTCTTTATGGTTTCCGAAAACTCCCTGATTATAGCCTCAAAGGTCGAAAAGTCCTCCTTCCCCACCAGTACCGTGGCGTCCGCCTCCCTTGGAATGGCGTTATCCGCAAGCCCTCCGGAGCAGTTAACCAGGTCAAAATGCATCTTTTTTCCGAGGAAGTGTAAAAGCCTCCCCAGAAGAATATTGGCATTTGCCTGATATTTATGGATTTCGGAGCCTGAATGCCCTCCTTTTAAACCGCTTATTATAATCTGGTATTTTTGTCCGCTCTTCTTCGTATATTTAACCGGAACCCTCATGTTTCCGGTAAGCCCTCCGGCACAGCTTAAAAGAATCTTTCCCTCTTCCTCGCTGTCGAGATTTATAAGGCGTCTCGCCTTAAGAGACGAGGTGTCAAGAGCCTTCGCTCCCAGCATCCCGATTTCCTCGTCCACAGTGAACACAAGCTCCAGGGGCGGGTGGGTTAAGGTGGGGTCGTCGGCTATGGCCAGACAGAAAGCAAGGGCGATGCCGTCGTCCCCCCCGAGGGTCGTTCCCCGGGCAAAGATGAAGTCATCCATCATGCTCAGCTCCAGCGGATCGTTTTTGAAATTATGGCGGGAATCGGCGTTCTTTTCGCATACCATGTCCATATGGCCCTGAAGCATAACCGGAGAGGCGTTTTCGCCGCCGTGGGTGCCCGGGACAAAGATAACAACATTGCCGGCTGCGTCCTGGGAGCATTTAAACTTGCGTTCCTCGGCAAAGTGCTTAAGCTCGTTCGAAATTTCACTTGTGTTTCCCGAGCCGTGGGGGATTCTGGTTATTTCCTCAAAGCATGAAAAGACTCCCTCCGGCTGAAGTGCTGTTAAAACTCCCATGATATTTTTCCCTTTCCGTAATAAGGGGGCTGTCCAGGACAGCCCCCGTTTTGTTCTTTACTTTAATACCCGCAATTCACTTTCACCGCTGTCATCGTCTTCATAGGCCGGATCCTGCGCCATCTGAGGATCGACGGGCATCGGATTTTCCTGGTAGGCCTCTCCGGTATCCGCGGGAGCTTCTTCCGGATGGAGCTGGGCTCTGTTTTCACGGATAACGCCGAGAATCTGGTTCAGGCTTGTAACCATCCCCTCATAGCGCATCCTGGTGTCCCTTAAGGTATGCTCCAGAATAGCCTCGATTTCGGCAAGGGAGGTATCCATATACTGCATGGCACCTGTTGTCACCTCGTTGGCGGTAATTGTGGCCGTGTCCACGGTTTCCTGGGCCTGGGCCTCCGCCTGGGTCACAATGTCGGTAGCCTGGTATTTCGCCTGATTGACCACCTCGCTGGCCTGGGCGTAGGCCTGCTGCATGATGGTGTTTTCGTTGATCATGTTATCAGAGTAGGCCTGGGCCTCCATAATCAGGGCCTCGGCCTTGGTCTGGGCATCAGCCATTATGGACTCCTTCTGGCTGAGCACCTTCTGATAGCGCTGAATCTCTTCAGGAGTACGGGCTTTGAGCTCACTTAAAAGATCCTCGATCACATCCTTATTGACCAGAATCTTGGTGCTGGAGAGCTTCGCGTACTTACAGCTGTCGATGTAGTCCTCGATCTGCTCGATAATCTGTTCAATCTTACTGTTCATTATCCGTGTCCTTATCTTCGGCTCTTCCGGAAACGCCTTCCGGCCGAAGTTTTAAGTATATCTCCCGCGCTACGAAATCCGGCACAAAAATGCCGATATCCCCGCCGAAAGCGGCCACCTCTCTGACCACCGAGGAGGAAAGATAGGCATATTCCAGACTGGCGGTCAAAAATACCGTCTCCACTTTGGGGTTCAGCTTTTTATTGGTCTGCGCCATCTGGAGCTCATATTCGAAATCCGTCACGGCGCGAAGCCCCCTTATTATCACATCCACCTCCGCCTGACGGGCATATTCCGCAAGCAGACCCTGCCAGGAGCTGATGGAAACATTGGGGATTCCGGCGCAGGCTGTCTGTAACATTTTAACACGTTCCTCTACAGAAAACAACGGACTCTTCACATTATTATTAAGCACCCCGACAGTCAGGGTGTCGAATATCCGGGCAGCCCGCTTTATAATATCAATATGGCCGTAGGTCACCGGGTCAAAAGAGCCGGGATACAGGGCGTTGGACATGATTTATCCTCCGTATGAGAGCCATATACTTCAGACCCTCAGACCGGTCGGAAGTAAATATGGCGGTTAGCCTTGTAGGGCTTATCCTTGAAGACCGCATAGCCCAGCTCCTCAAGAAAGGAGCAGTCCGCCTTTTTAAGGGTTTCAAGCGTCAGAATCGTGTCTTTCGTAACAAGAGAACCCGAACGCAGGGCCTCAAGCACCGGCTTTTCAAGCCCCATACCGTAGGGCGGGTCGAGATACACCAGGTCAAAGGGCTCTTCTCCGGAAAGGCGGTTCATACTCATAAGGGCGTCGCTCACTACCACCCTTGCACGCTCCTTCAAATGGGTGTGCTCCAGATTTTCTTCTATGATTTCCGCGGCCTTACGGCTGTTTTCCACAAAAACCACATAGCCTGCGCCCCGGCTTAAGGCTTCGATGCCGACGGCTCCGCTTCCCGCAAAAAGATCCAGAAAGCGCGCTCCGGGAACCGCGTTCTGAAGTACATTAAAAAGGGTTTCCCTGATGATGTCCTGGGTAGGCCTGGTCGCGCTTCCCGGTAAGGTTTTTAATATGAGCCTTCTGGCTGTTCCTGCTATCACTCTCATGGGATAAGGAAAGAATACCGAAGAAGCGCGGCTATGTCAAGGGAAGAGAGATTTGATTAAGGTGACGGGAGGTCACTTTAAATACGGACCTTTGTCCCCTTCATATCCCGATGTGTGGTTTTTACATAGGTCATGGGCATTTGGGTGCCCCGGTATTCGATTGTGCGTTCATCGGCAAAATTCATGAAATAAACCTCTTCGAGGGCATCCTTTTCCGAAAGCTTCATCCCCCGCACTCCCACGGCGTTTTTCTTCTTTTCCGGGATTTCCTCAAGATTAAAGCGAAGGAAGACCCCCTGGATTGTACGCAGGAGGATCTGGCGCATGCTGTCCTCAAGAGGAGTTATACTCAACAGTTCATCTCCGTCATTTAAGCCGGAGGCTGCTATGGAACGTTTCAGAATGTCAAACTCCGTACCGGAGACCACCTTGCACATGGCGTGTTTCGTCACAAAGAGAAGGCGGGAGGAGGTAACGGTGCTCATCGGAGCAACGTAGACAGGGAATTCCCTCGCGGAATCGTAATTGCTTACATTGTCCACCGGGGTTCCCTTGTCCCTGAATTTGCTTACCGGAAGGTCGGTTCCCTTAAAGGTATGGAGCTTTCCGTCAGCGGTGAAAATGCAGACCTTGTCGGTGTTCATCATTGTGAAGATCACCTTCATCTCCGCTTCCGCCGCTTCCCTGTTTCGCTCATAGGTGCTTAAATCGATGATTTTCGCGTAGCCGAAACGGTCCATTAAGAAGACCACCTCCGCCTCTTCCACGGGCTTTTCGATAAACACGGCCTCTTCGGCGTTTTCAATACGGGTCCGCCTTTCCGTCCCGAATTCCTTTTTGATTGCGTCCAGATCACGGATCATGGCTTTTTTCATGGAATCCCGGTTGGAAAGAATGTCCTCGTAGCGCTCGATTTTCTTAAGGGTTTCTTCGTATTCCTTATTCAGCGCGTCCAGCTCCAGACCGATAAGGCGGGAGAGGCGCATATCGAGAATGGCGTTGGCCTGCTTTTCGGTAAAAAGCAAAAGAGCCGCATTTTCCCTGGAGGGTACGGATCTGAAACGGATATTGTCGGTTTCCCCGTGTACGAGGCAGGCCATGGCATCCTTCCGGCTTTTTGAGCCCCTGAGGATTTCGATTATAAGGTCGATTACGTCAGCGGCGCGGATAAGTCCTTCCTGCACCTCCTTGCGGTCATTTTCAACAGCCAGGAGCTTCGTGTATTTTCTGGTGTTGATTTCGTAGAGGAAGCCCACATGGGCGGAAAGCACGCCCTTTAACCCCAGGGTCTCGGGACGGCCCGCGCATACGGAGAGCATGTTTACACCGAAGGTGTCCTCCAGCTTGGTTTTCTTATAGAGCATGTTTATTATATTGTCGGGATCGGCCCCGCGCTTAAGCTCTATGACTATGCGGATCCCCTCTTTGGAGGACTGGTTGGAAATATCCGTTATATCGTTTGTTTTGCGGCTCTCCACCAGCCCCGCCGCATCGGACATGAACTTCATGATTCCGCTGCCGATCATCGTATATGGAATCTCGGTTATGACAAGATTCACTCTGCCGCCGCCGGCCTTTTCGATTTCAACCTTTCCGCGAAGCTTTATTTTTCCGGTGCCGGTTTCATAGATTTCCTTTAATTCGTCTCTGTTTGTGACGATGCCGCCGGTGGGAAAATCGGGCCCGGGAAGGAGCTCCATAAGCTTTTCCAGAGAGATTTCGGGATTTTTAAGATAGGCTTTTTCGGCTTCGATCACTTCGGAAAGATTGTGGGGAGGGGTGGAGGTGGCCATTCCCACGGCTATCCCCTCGGAGCCGTTCACAAGGAAATTCGGGAAGAGCACCGGCAATACCTCGGGCTCTTTCTCGGTTTCGTCAAAATTCGGGAGAAAATTTACGGTGTCCTTGTCCAGATCCTTAAGAAAGGCTTCTTCGGTAAGCTTCTCCAGTCTGGCCTCAGTATATCGCATGGCGGCGGCTCCGTCCCCCTCTATGGAGCCGAAATTGCCGTGGCCGTCCACAAGCTTCCTTCCCTTTTTGAAGTCCTGGGCCAGAACCACCAGGGCCTCATAAATCGAGCTGTCGCCGTGGGGATGGTATTTACCCATGGTGTCCCCGACGATTCGGGCGCATTTCCTGTAGGGAGAGTCGTGGCGGATACCCAGCTCGCCCATATCGTAAAGCGTGCGCCTCTGCACGGGCTTCAGTCCGTCCCTTATGTCCGGAAGCGCCCTTGAGATTATGACGCTCATGGCATAGTCTATATAGGACTTCTGCATTATTTCAGAGTATTCCGTGCTTATTATGTTTTCTTCCGTAACTGCCATAAAGCTACCTCAGTATTATTATCAGATATCCAGAGCCGCGTCCGTGGCGTGACGGTAGATAAAATCCCGCCTGGGCGGCACATCGGTGCCCATTAAAAGCTCGGTTGTGTAGGAGGCCAGACGGGCGTCGTCCACGGAAACCTGTCTCATCCTGCGGCGTGCAGGATCCAGGGTCGTCTCCCAGAGCTGTTCGGCGTCCATTTCGCCCAGCCCCTTATAACGCTGAAGGGTGAACTTTCCCTTGTGGCGTTTGCGGTAGGCCTCCAGAGCCCTGTCGTCATAGAGATATTCCTCTTCTCCCCGTTCGGGCTGTGCCTTATAGAGAGGGGGCATCGCAAGGTAGACATGTCCCTCGAAAATAAGCTCGGGCATGAAGCGGTAAAACAGGGTCAGCAGCAGAGTGGCGATATGGGCCCCGTCCACATCCGCGTCCGACATTATTATGATTTTGTCGTAGCGGAGCTTGGTTATGTCGAAATCCTGGCCGTAGCCCTCGGAAAAGCCGCAGCCGAAGGCGTTTATCATCGTCTTTATCTCGGCGTTGCCCAAAACCTTGTCTATCGAGGCCTTTTCCACGTTAAGGATCTTACCGCGTATAGGGAGAATCGCCTGATACATGCGGTTACGGGCGGTTTTGGCGCTGCCTCCGGCGGAGTCTCCCTCCACGATGAAGATTTCGCATTTTGAGGCTTCCTTTGATTCGCAATTAGCAAGCTTCCCGTTGGAGTCAAAGGAGTATTTCTGCTTTGAAAGGAGGTTGGTTTTCGCCTTTGCCTCCTCCTTTCTGATTTTCGCGGCTTTTTCCGCCGAAGAGAGAACCGCCTTTAGCGACTCCAGATTCCGGTCGAAATAGTGCTGAACTTCGTCATTCGTGACCTTGCTTACCGCCCTTGAGGCGTCCTGATTGTCCAGCTTTGTCTTGGTCTGGCCCTCGAAGCGGGGATCCGGATGCTTTATGGAGATAACGGCCGTCATGCCGTTTCTTATATCCGCCCCGTTGAAATTGGCGTCCTTTTCCTTTAAAACCCCGAGAGAGCGGGCATAGGAGTTCATTACCTGGGTAAACATGGTTTTAAAGCCCGTAAGGTGCATCCCCCCCTCGGCGTTGTAGATATTGTTGCAGAAGCCCAGAATTTCCTCATGAAACTCGTTGACATACTGGAAGGCGCATTCCACCATGATGTCCTCGGATTCGCCTGTGAAATAGATGATGTCGGTCAGGGCTTCCTTGGCTGAATTCATTTCCCTGATAAAGCCCACAAGGCCGTCGGGCTCGTGAAAATCCTGAATATCCGGTTCGCTTCCCCGAAGATCCTTAAAATGAATCGTAAGAGACGGATTGAGATAGGCGGTTTCATGAAGGCGGCTCTTTATTTCATCGGACTTAAAGCGTACCGAATCAAAGATTTCGGGGTCGGGAGCAAAGCTTATCTTCGTTCCGGTGCGGTTGGTGCGCCCGAGAGTCGGCAGCAGGCCGCCGATAAGCTCCACCACAGGCTCGCCCCGCTCGTATCTGTCGTGGGATATAAGGCCGTCGCGTTTTACGGTGATGTCGAGCCAGACGGACAGGGCATTGACCACGGAGGATCCCACTCCGTGCAGACCGCCGGAGGTCTTGTAGACGCTTGAATCAAACTTGCCTCCGGCGTGGAGAGTCGTGAACACCACTCTCTCCGCCGAAACTCCCTTTTCATGCATTCCCACGGGAATACCCCTGCCGTCGTCCTCCACGGTAGCGGAGCCGTCAGCGTTCAGAGTGACCCAGATATTATTACAGAACCCGGCAAGATGCTCGTCCACCGAGTTGTCCATGATTTCGTAAATTAAATGATTTAAGCCCCTGGTTCCGGTGCTGCCGATGTACATTCCGGGTCTTCGCCTGACCGGCTCCAGCCCCTCCAGAACCTGTATGCTGCTCTCGTCGTATGCCATGGTGCCTCTTTTCCAAATAAAAAAACTACATCTTGATTTTTATCTCACAAAAAACCAAGATGTAGTATACCACAAGCTTTGAAAAATGCAAGTACTTTTCAAACAAATGTTCGGTTCGGATAAGGGGATTTACAGCTGCTTTCCGGAAAGCTGGATTTTTCCTTCCTCCAGGAGGGAAACGCAGCAGAAGCCGTAAAGGGGCTGGTAGCTTTTAACGAAGAACCGACGTTCATAGAATTTTGAATAAAAATAGCCGAAATAAGGCACGCCGTGAAGGGCGATGTCCGCGATAAGGTCGATCCAGGCGGGATCCCCGTTAACGTAGAGCTCAAAGAAGGAATGCCCGATTATATCATTGATGCCGTAGCGCTTTTCACCGATATCAAGAAACTGGAAATTTATATAGCGGAAAACATAATCAATGGGTTCGCCCTTGCCGGAGAGCACCATTTCAACTATGAAAATCGGATTCGGAAAATCGTTGAGAATCCGGAAATAGGAGCTGAAGGCCTCGGGAGAATCAGGGAAATCCCGGTTCTGCTTCCGCTCGGAAAAACGTTTGACATATTCCGCGTACAACTGGACAAAATCGTTGTAGCGGCGGGAGGATATATCCGTATGATGGCCGTCGATAAGCTCCACACTTTTTCTGTCATAGCTTTTCACCGCGGAAAAAGCCAGGATACATTTTCTGTTAATCTGGAAAAATCTGTCGGAAGGAAGCTGTTTTTTTAATTCCGAAAGAGACATGTAGGTCTGCTTTACCGTGCCGTCGGTAAGGCAGATTTCGGTTATTTTTTTCTCTGTATGTATTAACTTGATGGAATGGACGGGAACCTTTTCTTCAATGTAGTTGGTGATAAAACTTAACGAGTTTCCGGTAGGATTTATTTTTTTTCTTCGTTCCGTCATAACTCAGCCTCCTTAAGCGGTCCTGTCACCGACTTTCACGAATGATTATTTCTTCCTGCTGCTTATATATGGAATCGGCGGGAATCACGCCCCGGACCGAGGAGGTGGGATAGATGCTGGTGTTTTTTCCGACCACCGTACCGGGATTGAGAACGGCGTTGCAGCCGACCTCCACATGATCCCCCAGCATGGCGCCGAATTTTCTTAAACCTGTTTCAATTGTTTCTTCAGCAGATTTCACGATAATGTCCGTTTTGTCCGCCTTGACGTTGGAGGTAATGGAGCCCGCCCCCATGTGGGCGCAGTACCCCAGAATCGAATCTCCCACATAGTTGTAGTGGGGAACCTGCACATGATTAAAAAGAATCACGTTTTTAAGCTCGGTGGAGTTTCCCACAACGCAGTCCTCTCCCACAAGCACCTTTCCCCGGATAAAGGCCCCGGGACGTACTTCTGTGCGCTCTCCTATTATGACCGGGCCGATTATGGTCGCCGTGGGATAGATGCGGGCGCTTTTTGCGATCCAGACGTTTTCCTCCCGCTCTTCATAATGGCTTTTATCAAGAGTCTTTCCGAGGCGGATAACCTCGTCTCCTATTCCGGGAAGGGCCTCCCAGGGATAGGTAAAGCGCGAAAGATAGTCCCCGGCCATTGTTTCGCTCAAGGTATAAAGCTTAAGGGTTTTGATTTCCTCCATCTGCCTTTGCTGCTCCTTTGCTCTTCCTGCCGGAGGAGGGCTTGAACTCAGCCGCCTCTTTAAGAAACAGGGTGATGTTTTTGTTTATCGGGCCGCTTAAATCCCGGCTTTTAACGTTCTCAACATATCTGGTCACGTATTTTTCCAGGGTTTCCCTGTAGTTTAAAGGCGTGATTTCACCTTTTTCCACTCCGGAAAGCCCCTTTTCCCAGCTTGCGGTCATTTCGGGATTAAGCATCGAGGGAATGGTTAAAAGCACCACCTCGTATACCATTTCCCCGAAGGGCTTCGGGGTTAAAATCTGGGTTTTTTTATTAAGGGCGAGATATCCGATCTTAACAAGCTTTTCTATGATTCCGGCCCTGGTGGCGCTGGTGCCGATTCCGCTGCCCGAAATCTGCTCTCTTAAGGTCTCGTCCTCAATCAGGTTGCCGGCGTTCTCCATCGCGAGAATCATCGACCCCGAAGTATAGCGCTTCGGAGGCGAGGTTTTGCCGGTTTTTACGGAAAGAGAGGAAAGCTCAGCTTCCGTCCCCTTTTTTAACAGTTCCGATAGCTTCCTTAAGGTTTCGGGGTCGTTTTCCGCCGTTTCCTCCCCTGTCTCCCCCGGAGCATCCTCCGTATCCGTCTCTCCCGTGCTCTTTCCCTTTGCTGCTTTTTTATCCTGCCCGGTGACGGCGTAATACCCGCTTTCCTTTAAGGTTTTGGCGTTTGTGAAAAAGGCCTCTTTCCCTGCGAGAGTAACAATACCGAGCTTTTCAAAAACCGCAGGAGGGTAAAATATACTTAAAAAACGGCGCACTATAAGGTCATAAACCGCTTTTTCCAGCTCTTTTAAACCTGAAACGCCACCAGTTACGCCGGTGGGGATTATGGCATAGTGGTCGGTAACCTTTTTATCGTTTACATAGGGCGTTTTCGCCAGGTTCTTATACGTCCCCTTTTCGAGAACCGAAGAGACGTATTCCGATGCGGGAGCATAGGCGGAAAGGCCCTTTATGTTCTTTTCTATCTCTCCCGCAACAGCCGTGGTCAAAACCCTGGCATCGGTTCTGGGATAGGTTGTAAGCTTCTTTTCGTAGAGAGACTGGGCAATTTTCAGGGTTTCCTCAGGGCTTATCTTAAAGCGCTTCGAACATTCCGACTGAAGCTCGGCCAGATTAAAAAGCAAAGGGGGCTTCTTCTTTTCCTGTTTTCTGGAAACAGAGGAAACAACAGCCCGTTTATTCGATAAAAGCTCCTTCACAAAGGATGCAGCGTCCTCTTCCTTTAAAAATCCTTTCTCGTTGTAGAGCATGGGGGAAGCAAATACCGATGAACCCTCCACGGCCTTCCAGTCGCCGTACCAGGTCAGCCCCTGATAGCTGAAGGCGCCGATAATCCGGTAAAACAGGGTTTCCTTAAACTCCCTTATCTGCCGCTCCTTCTTTACCACCATTCCAAGCACGCAGGTCATGACCCTGCCCACCGCGATGGCCGAATACTTTTTGGTACCCGCGGCCTTGTTCAGCATCCCGCCGTAGCGCACCGAAAGCACTCTGGAGAAATTAATGCCCATGGCATAGTCTTCAATGCCGCGCATGACTCCTGCGTCCGAAAGGCCCCTGTAGGCCTCGTAGGGTTTAGCCTCCCTTATACCTCTCTCGATTTCCTCCCTTGTTGTGGAGTCAATCCAGACGCGCTTTTCCGTAAGGCCCGGGCGGACCCCGCCCTGCATCCTGATAAGCTCCTCTATGGTCTGTCCTTCTCTTCCGGAGTCCCCGGCCCAGAGCACGGTGTCCACGTCCCTGCTGTGGAGAAATCCGTTCACGATTTTATATTGGGAGCTTACATCCTTTATTACGGCGTATTTATACTGCTCAGGCAGAAAGGGAAGATCCTCCAGCCTCCACTTTTTATATTTCTCATCGTATTTTTCGGGGTAGCACATCTCCACGAGATGCCCCACGCACCAGGTGATGACATAGGAATCGTTTTCTATGTAGCCCTGGGCTTTTCCCCTGACATTCAGAATTTCGGCGTATTCTCTTGCCACAGAGGGTTTTTCGGTGATTATGAGAGTCTTTCCCATATCAGCCGACCGAATCCATGGTACGCTTATCCCCGGACAGGGCGATCCGGTCCAAAAGCTCCGCCTGTCCGTCCATAGCGGCGCTGCCCGAAAGAATCATCTTTCTGAATTCTTCCTCCGGCATGGGCCTGCCCAGAAGGAAGCCCTGGATATTGTCGCACTGGATCTTTTTAAGGAATTCGTACTGCTCCCTGTTTTCAACCCCCTCTGCAATGGTTTCAAGACCGAGCCGCTGAACCATCCGCACAAGAGACTCGGTGATTATGCCCGTGGAATTATCGGAAATCACCGTATCCATAAAGGTTTTGTCGATTTTAAGCGTATCTATGGGCAGATTTTTAAGATATGAAAGGGAGGAATAGCCCGTACCGAAATCGTCCAGGGCAACACGTACGCCGTGACCCCGGAGAGTCCCGATTCTGTCTATGGCTTCTTCCGTATTTTCTATAAAGGCGGTCTCCGTGATCTCGATTTCGATATTGTCCGGATCGAGGTTGTATTTTTTAAGGAGAGTAAGCACGGTATCGACAAAGTTATTTTTCCTTATCTGGAGGGCGGAAATATTGATGGACATGATTCCGTCATAGCCGGCCGCGCTCTTCCAGCGGGCATAGGTGGAAAAGCTCTCCTCCAGAACATATCTGCCTATGGGATAAATCGCCCCGCTCTTTTCCGCAATGGGTATAAACTGCGCCGGAGAAACAAAGACCCCGTCCGTATCCGGCCAGCGTATAAGGGCTTCGCACCCCCGCAGCTTCCCGGTCCTTATGTTGTACTGGGGCTGATAATAGAGCTGGAAGATTTTCTGCCTTAAGGCGTTCTCTATCTTCTTTTCGATCGTGATGTTTTCCATGAAGGACTCCATAAGACAGGAGTCGAACACCCTGTAGGAGTTTCTGAGGCCCTTCTCGGCCATGGAAAAGAGGATGAATTCATTGTGCTCCAGCAGAAGGAAGGCGGAGTTGCCGGATTCCGGATAATTCGCGATGGAGTAGTTCGCCGCCAGGGACAGCTCGTCTCCGCTGCTTAAAACAAAGGGATTTTTAAGCCTGGCCCTTATAAGTCTTATAATTTCGGTGGAATCCAGGGTTAAGCCGCTGTCGTAGATTGCCACAGCATAAAACTGGGCGGATAAATGCCCCGCGATTATTCTTTCGTCGTCGGAAACAAAATCCTGTAAAAACACACCGAAGCTCTGCAGCAGCTCATCGTAGTTTATTATTCCCACGCTGTTTTTCATCTTCTCATAATCCAGAAGCTCGATCATGACAAGAGAAAGGGCCGCTCCGGTTTTCCCGGCCCTGCGTACCATATTCGTAAGGCGCTGCACGAAATAGTTGCGGTTATAAAGCCCGGTCACCTCATCATAGTATGCCATATAGGTAAGCTCGTCATACTGGGCCTTATACCTTGTGATGTTCTTAAAACAGACGTATTTTTCAACAGGGCGGGAGCTTTCGTCATAGCTGACCTTGACGGAACCCTCCAGCCATTTTTTGTTGGAGGAGACCTGTATTTCCCTTGAGAGTACCCGTTCATCTGTACCTTCCGGGCTCCGAAGCTCCTCGGCCTCCATGATGTCGTCCAGGGCATAGAGTACCGCGCCGTCAACAAGCCCCGAAAGATACTCCCTGTCCGGAGTGACGGGGACTTCGACGCCGAAAAGCTCTTTCCAGGCTCCACCTGCCTGAAAAACGGATTCTTTGAAATTAATATAGTACCAGGCGCTTTCCGTAAGTCCCAGAAGCCCGGACTGGATGGAATTGTCTTTCTCCAGCTTTTCCTTCTGGGATTTTAAGAGATCAACCTGGAATGACAAAGATTCGTCCATTACCTGCCGCTCTCCCGCTTACTTTTCCGTAAGAAAGCCCTTTGCCTTTAAGAGCTCCGCGCACAGCAGCGCTCCTCCGGCGGCTCCCCGGATCGTGTTATGGGACAGACCCACAAACTTATAATCGAAAACCGTATCTTTCCGTAGACGCCCGATACTGATTCCGAAGCCGCGTTCGTAATTTACATCCGAAACAACCTGGGGCCGGTCATCCTCGGTAAGATACCTGATAAACTGTGAAGGTGCCGAAGGGAGCTTAAGTTTCTGGGGCTCCCCGGAAAATTCAGTAATAAGCCTTATAAGCTCATCCCTGTCCGGTTTTTTTTCAAAATTCACGAAAACCGAAGCAGTGTGGCCGTAGAGCACCGGAATACGGATGCACTGGGAGGTTATGCGGGGAGAAGAAGCCGGAACTATCCTTCCGTCCTCTATACGGCCGTAAATTTTAAGGGGTTCTTTTTCGCTCTTTTCCTCTTCCCCTCCGATATAGGGTATAACATTGCCCTCCATTTCCGGCCAGTCCTTAAAGGTCTTTCCCGCGCCGCTGATGGCCTGATAGGTACTGACAACCACGTCGAAGGGTTTAAACTCCCTCCAGGCAAAAAGGACAGGGGCATAGGACTGTATCGAGCAGTTCGGTTTGACCGCGATAAAGCCGCGTCTAGTTCCGAGGCGTTTTTTCTGCGCTTCGATGATATCAGTGTGCTCCGGATTGATTTCGGGAATTATCATCGGCACGTCTTCGGTCCAGCGGTGGGCGCTGTTATTGGACACAACAGGAGTCTCGGCCTTTGCATATTTCTCTTCTATTGCGCGGATTTCATCCTTCTTCATATCCACGGCGGAAAAGCAGAAATCCACATCCCCTGAAACGCCCTCAACGTCGCTGACATCCTTAACCACCAGCTTTTTTACAGCCTCCGGAAGGGGAGTTTCCATTTTCCAGCGTCCGTATACGGCTTCCTCGTAGGTTTTTCCGGCGCTTGAGGGGGATGCCGCTATTTCGGACACCTCAAACCAGGGATGATCGGCAAGGAGGGCGGCAAAACGCTGCCCCACCATTCCCGTGCCCCCCAGAATGGCCACTTTAAGTTTGTTCATTGTTTTTCTCCAGGTATGATTTATAAAATTCTATGTTTTTTCTCATGCTCCCCTCTGACGGCGCGCCGGGGGTGGAGCGTCCTGAAACGCAGGTTTCAAGAGCAATGGCCTTGTATATATCTTCATCAAATACAGGGGAAAGGAGGCGGTATTCCTCAAGAGGCAGCTCCTCCAGGCCTATCCCCAGTTCAATGCAGCGCAGCACCGCACGGCCGGTAACAGAGTGGGCATCCCTGAAGGGCACTCCTTTTTTTACAAGGTAGTCCGCCGCGTCAGTGGCATTTGTAAAGCCCCTCCCCGCGCTCTGCCTCATGCGCTCCTTATTGAAGCGGGCCGTATTCAGCATGGCCGCAAAAAGCGTGACGCAGTCACGGGCCGTGTCAAAGGCATCGAAAAGGCTCTCCTTGTCCTCCTGCATGTCCTTGTCATAGGCCAGGGGAATGGCCTTCATCGTTGTGAGCATCGCCATGAGGTCACCGTAAACCCGGCCGGTTTTTCCCCGGACAAGCTCGGCTATATCCGGATTTTTCTTCTGGGGCATAATGCTCGAGCCCGTGGAATAGAGATCCGAAAGCTCCACAAAGCGGTATTCGTCGCTGTTCCAGATGATTATTTCCTCTGAAAAGCGGCTTAAGTGGAGCATCACAAGGGAGAGGTCGAAAATAAATTCTATGACAAAATCCCGGTCAGATACGGAATCCATGCTGTTCCGTGTGGGCCCGTCCGGAAAAGAAAGCTTTTGAGCCACAAATTCCCGGTCAAGGGGATAGGTGGTTCCTGCAAGGGCGCCGCTCCCCAGAGGGCACTCAGAGAGCCTCTCCCTCGTGCTTAAAAGGCGGGAGCGGTCTCTTATAAGCATTTCAAAATAGGCGCCGAGGTGGTGGGAAAGAGTCACCGGCTGGGCTTTCTGCAGATGGGTAAAGCCCGGCATCACGGTTTCAAGGTGCTCCTCCATCAGGAAAAGCAGCACCTCCTGAAGTTCTTTAAGATCCCTGTCAAAAGAATCCAGGGCATTTCGAACAAAGAGCTTCATGTCGAGCGCTACCTGATCGTTTCGGCTGCGTCCGGTATGAAGCTTTTTCCCCGCGTCTCCCACGCGTCCTGTAAGAGTGGCCTCCACAAAGGAGTGTATGTCCTCATACTCTTCGGAAATATCGAGCGAACCGTTTTCAAGGTCGCGCAAAATTCCTTCAAGCCCCTCCCGGATGGCCTCTCCCTCTTCTTCAGAGAGAATTCCGGTTTTACAAAGCATTGCGGCATGGGCAAGGCTGCCCTCGATATCCTCCTTAAAAAGGCGCCGGTCAAAGCCTATTGAGGCATTGAACCGGTAAGCCTTTTCATCGGTGGAATTTTCAAATCTGCCGCCCCAAAGCTGGGCCATGTCCAATACTCCTTATCGTCGGTGCCACTCCTTGACCGAGAGTACCGTGCCTAAAAGAATCACCAGTGCTGTAATTACTTCCGAAAAATATCCGGTAATCGCTCCGATCGCCATGGCGACGGCAGCGAGGATAAGCGTCACAAAGGTCGGTATCATGCCGAGGAAAAATCCCATTATAAGCATGATCAGGGTGATGATGCAAAGCACCATCGGCGAAAGAGACGCCATTTCCACGTGCTTTATCGCGCTTATAACGGAAACGGCTACAACCACGAGAAGGCCTCCCAGGGCAATAAAGAAGCCCACAGACACCGGCTCGTAGCCGGTCTCGTCGTTTCTTTCACTTCTGCGGCGGTCCCGCTCCTCCAGCCTGCGGCGGGAACTTTCGCTGCGTTCATATTCCCTTTCCTCGGTTCTGCTGCGCAGGTTTTCCCTGCGCTCTCTGGTACGGCTTCCCATGGCGGAATCGGAAACATGACGGTTTTCCCTGACAGGAGCTGTTCTTCTGGTGCCGGATACAGTCCGCTCTCTTCCCTGAACGGTTCCTCTTCCTTCAACAGCGGTCTCTCTTCTGGGCCTTACAGCTCCGCTCCCTCTACGGGCAGTCTCCCGGGGATAATCCTCCTGTCTCACGGCGGTGCCTCTGCCGGCGGGAACTTCACGACCCGACCGGGCTTCCGGCGCTGTGGGCTCTATTCCGCCGGAGGAATCGGGCCTGGCCTGACGCTCTATCTCGGGCATCGATCCCGTAGCGGAAGAAACCTCTCTTACTCTCTGTCTCGGCCGGGCGGAACCATCACGGGAATCCGAAGAAGCCCCTGCTTCCGGAGAAACCCTGGGATTATCCGGCTCATAGTATACATCATCCGGTTCTTCCTCTTCCGTTTCTTCAAGCACACTTACCACCGGAATCGGAGCGGTATCCACCTTCACGCCGGTACCTCTGGGGCGATCGGCCTCTCTGTCCGAATCCTCCTCCGGAGGAAGTATTTCCCCGGGCTGTTTAGGCGCCTGAGGCTGCGGCCCCGGAGCCTGGGGCGGCTGAGGTGTCTGAGGATATTCCTGAGGGTAGCCCTGGCCGTATCCCTGTGGCATTCCCTGCATTCCGCCTGTCATATTAGTCTGCATCCCTCCCTGGGGCGGCATCATATAACCGTTCTGAGGCAGCTCGTCCGTACTTAACCCCATGGCATCCTGCGCTCTGGCCTGGGTCGGGGTCATGGTTCTGGCCACCTTGAAGGTGCCGCTGTCTCCGGGCTTTAAACGCTGAACCTCTTCTTTTCTTGTCCTGAGAGGTGCGCCGCCCTTTACGGCTGCGGTTCTGGCCGCTTCCTTTCTTTCGTGCTCATCGTAAATCTCATCAACGCTGACCGCTTCCTTCTTCCTGCCGAAACCGAAAAGAGGCTTTTTTTCAGCCTTTTCAGGCTTCGGAGGTTTCGGAGGTTTTGCCGGCCGTTCCGCCCGGGGCGCGGGAGGAGCCTCCCTTACTGGTCGTTCGGCTCTCGGAGCGCGTTCCACACGGGGCGCCCTGCCTGTCCGGGGTGCATCCTGAGGTGTCTGCCCGATACGGGGAGCCCTCGTCCGGGTCCCTGTTCCGGGATTGTTATTTCCAACCGTTCTGTCAAATTCTTCGGTTTCTGTTCCCATTCCCGTTCCCTTCTTTAAGCATAATAATACATGTGTATTTTTTTACGCACACATCAATATAATAGCTTATTTTGGCAACATCCGTCAACTGTGAAACTGAGGTTACTTCCCGGAAGGCTTCTTACCGGGGTTCTTTAAGGGAAGCTTTTTCCATAAGAGCACCGCCAAAGCGCCCAGCACCCCGATTATAATAACAACGGCGGCCTTTACCGGCGAGGATTTTGTTTGAACTTCCTCTTCCGCGGGGCCTTCCTCCCCCTCCGTAAGGTCAATTTCCTCTATATCCTCTTCTCCGTCTTCTTCATAGATCTCTTCTTCCTCGGGATCATATTCGTTTTCAACAAGAAAGGCAGGCTTTTCCACACTGTAGCTTTCCCAGGACTCCTCCTCGGAAATTCCCGTAAGATCAGCGGTTTTGTCATAATCCGTAACCGTCACGGTAAAATCGCTCTTTCCTTTAACCAGAACCTTTCCGTCCGCTCCCTTAACGGTAACCTTTTTTCCGTTCTCATCTTCAATCTTTCCGCCGTTATGAAGGTGCGTCACTACGGAATCGCCGGTAACAATCCATTTGGACTTCTTATCGATGGTAAGGGAGGAGCTTCCGCTTCCGCCGGCAATCGAAGCGCTCTCATCCTCCTTAAATGCCCCCTTAAGGGTGGATTCTTCGGTCAGAAACAGCTTAAGATTGCTGATGGAGTCACAGATCACGTCGCCTGCGGCGCTCTGATTCTTCATTGTAAATACGCAGTCCGCCCCGTTTTTCCCGCTTTTTCCCCAGCCCCTTTTGTTTACATTGCCGGTGGCTCTGAGGAAAAAGTCCGGCTTCGTTACGGAGGACATGTCCACTCCGGATAAAAGGAAGCGGCTTTTTGTGTTCGTGGTATAAAAAAGACCGCCGTTATTTGAGGACAGGGAACCGCCTGTCATTTCAAAGGTTCCCTCTCCCTCTTCGGAATCTCCAGAGCCGCTCTGGTAGACAATGACAGACCAGGTGCAGTCGTTCCTGTCATCCTCCTTCATGGCCGAGGACAGATGGGAATCAAAGAGCCTTAAGGTGTTTTTCCCCTCAAGGCACACTCCCTCGGAGCCTTCGGCGGTAAGCATGGCGTCATGCACCGAAATGTCGGCCGTGCAGTAGACCGCAGGGGATCCAGCCCCGGTGCTTATATATTCGCCGCCGTCAATTACCATTTTTCCGCCGCCCCTGTCGGAGCGGATGGCCGCAGAGCTCTCGCCTTCGGTAGAAACAAATGAATTCCAGGCGTAAAGTGACCCGCCCCCGGCAACGTGAAGGCCTCCGGAGGTGTTCTGCAGGGTCTCGATATAATAATCCTCGGCGTAGGTAATGCCCTTATCGTATGAAAACAGACCCGCGCCTCCGGCCGAATCTGTATAGACGCTGCCTCCGGCCAGTAAAGCCTCACCGTCGGTATTCAAAAACGCGGCTCCGACTCCGTAAAAGCTGGCGGCGTCGCCTCCGGTGCTGTCGGAGCTGTTGCGCTCGAGATCCAGGTCGATAAGCTTTACTTTGGCTCCTTCGCTCACAAGCACCGCGTTTTCGTCGGGCCCGTTGGACTGGATCACAACCTCTTCATCTTCTTCGTCCTCGAAATATTCCTGGATGGCGTCCCACTCGGTGACTGCCTCCACTCCCATGGGACCGCCCGGTTTGCCTCCTTCGCCCGGAGGCATATCCGGAGCTTCTCCCATAGCCCCGGGAGGGGGAGCGGGAGCGCTTTCGGACGCTAATAAAGGCAGCGGCGAAACCATCAGCAGGGCGCAGATTCCGGCAGTCGCCGCAGGAAAGAATTTCCGGCATAATCTGTTTTTATACATTTTCGGCCGCCTTTGCTTCGGTCAGTGCTTTTGAGAGCTGGTCCGCGCAGCTGGTGCCTCTTCCGCCGCAGTCGTTTCCTTTCAGAATCCCGGCGACTTTACCGGCGTCCTCGCCCTCCACCAGCTTTGCTATTGCCTTGAGGTTTCCGTTGCATCCGCCCGTAAAGACGAGGTTACGGATCTTCCCCTCCTCCAGCTCAAACGTAATCTTCGTGGCGCAAACCCCCTTCGGTGTAAATGTGTGTGTCATATATCCTCCTTTCATTTATTCACTTACCATCATCTTCCTCGACCGTCGCCTCCAGATGGCGTTCGGCAATTTTCCTTGTGACCTTCTTTCCTTTTTTCTTCGCTCTCTTCTTCCTGAGCCTCTCCAGCATCAGATAGAAGGTGGGCAGCAGAACGAGAGTAAGAATCGTGCTTGCGAATAGTCCCCCGATTATAACGATTCCCATGCCCTGCATCGACTTGGCGTTTTCCGAAGTTCCGAGAGCCACCGGAATCATGGAAAGAATCGTGGTCAGGCTTGTCATGAGAATCGGCCTTAAGCGGCTTTTTCCGGTTTCTATAAGGGCGGTGTTTATTTCCATACCTTCGCTGCGCAGCAGGTTGGCGGTATCCACATAAATAATACCGTTATTCACCACGATTCCTGCCAGCATCAGAATTCCCATTAAAGACACCATGGAAATCTTTACTCCGGTAATAAACAGCAGCAGTATCGACCCCACCAGGGAGAAGGGAATGCAGAGCATGATGAGCAGGGAATAAGCCATGGATTCAAACTGAATCGCCATAACCATGAACACCAGGAAAACCGCGATGAATATCGCCTCCGCAATCGCGGTAAACTCCTCCTTCATCATCCGGTCGGAGGCGCTGGTGGCGAAATCCACCGAAGAGGGAAACTCAAGGCCATGGGCAGCCTCATCAATCTGTTTTCCCACCTCGTCCACGGTGTCCTTCGTCAGCGTTGCCGTAACCGAAGCGTAATAAAGCCCGTCCTGCTTCTGAATTTCCCTGGGAGAAGAGGCGAATTTCACCTCTGCCATCTCCGTAAGGGGCACCGCAATCCCGGCCGGGGAGGTGAAGGTCATGGAGTCGATATCGCTTAAGTTCTGATACCGGTCCGTGGGATATTCCACTGTTACGGAATATTCCTTTCCGTCCAGGTTGACGTCCATGGTCTTTTTTCCGGTCATGTTGGTATAGACCATGCCGGAGAGCTGCCCGGCAGAAAAGCCCCTGGCCTGGGCCATAACCGGATCAATTACGACCTCCGCCTTCGAGCCGCCCTCTGTAGTGGAGCTCTCCACAAAAAGCACTCCGTCCATGCTCTTCATGACCTCTTCGATCTGAGAGGAGGCGAGCTTTAAGTCCTCCAGGTTCGTGCCCTGAAGGTCAAGCTCCTTCGTGACTCCCGTAGAAAGCCCTCCCATTCCCGAAGAAGAACCGGAAGATGCGTTTAATTCACATTCCGCGGAAAAGTCTCTTAAGGCCAGATTCCATCTGTCGGCAATTTCCTGGGAAGGTGTTTTATTCTTCTTCGCCCTGTAGCCCGTTACCGTGGCGGAGGACGAGGCTTCGTTGACTGTTGCGGTATACCGGTCTATTTCGGGCTGGGAGGCTATATATTCCTCCAGACGCAGGACGTTTTTATCCATCTCCTCAAGAGAGAGATTCGGCCGGAAGGTCATGCTGACGTTTATAACTCCTTCGTCCGTTGAGCTCATAAGCTCTGAGTCCAGCTGCGTAGCCAGGGCAACAGCTCCTGCAAAGAGAAGGACGGAAATTAAAAAAACGGTTTTTTTCAGCCGAAGAGCAGTGGCGAGCAGCCTTCCGTAGCGCTCCGAAACACGCTCAAGAATCCGGTTCGTAAGACTCACCTTCTTTTCCACCGGCTGATAGCGCATGAAGAAGAACGGAATAATTGTCATGGCTGAAATAAGGGACGCCATCAGCGCAAAAATTATCGTATAGCCCAGCTGGTTGAAAAGCTGGCCCGAAAGTCCCTGCATTCTTGCCAGGGGAAGGTAGACTACGACGGTGGTAATCGTCGAACCGGTAATGGAGCTTATTACGATCTTTGTCCCTTCATAGGCCGCGTCAAAGAAGGTCATACCCTCATCCCGTTTCCTGAAGCACATTTCGATAACGACTATGGCATTATCCACCATCATGCCTATGCCGATAACCAGTGCGCTCATGGTCACGATGTTTAAGGAAAACCCCATGAAATACATGCATATAACTGTGACCAGCAGGGAAATGGGCATGGAGGAGCCCACAATAAACGAGGCCTTGAAGTCCCCGAAGAAGATAAAGAGCACCAGCATGGAAAGAGCTATTCCGATAAGCAGGGTCTCCCCTACGGAAATAAGGGAATCCAGAATCGTATCAGCGCTGTCCTCCACTATGTCAATAACAAGATTGGGATAGGCCTCCTTCAGGTCTTCCAGCACCGGCTTTAACTGGCGGGACAGGGTTACCGCCGAGGCCGACTGCTTTCTTTTTAACCCGATGCTTACGTCATCCTCTCCGTTATATCGGCTCAAGGAGGTTTTGTCCTTTACCGAATAGCCGATTTTCGCCACGTCCGAGAGGTGGATAACCTTTCCGGAACGGGTCGTTACCGGCACCTGCTCCAGCTCCGGAATCGTTTCGTATTTAACCTTCGAGCTTAAATTGACTGTCTGATCCCCAAAGGCTACGCTTCCCGCGGGCATGGAGAAATTCACGGCCGTTATCGCGTCCGCCACAGAGGAAATCGTGAGACCGTACTGGGAGGCATATTCGGGAATCAGCTCAACGCTTATATATTTCTCGTCTCCTCCGGTAACCGTGGTCTGGGCCAGAGCGCTTATTTTTTTAAGCTCAGGCTCTATATGCTCGTCCACCTCGTTTAAGACGTCGACTCCCTCTCCGGCGGCGGTAACCGAAAGGGTGATGTCGTCCATTGAATCCACGTCCATCTCCATGATGACGGGGTCTTTAACATCCTCCGGGAAAGAGGCTTTAAGAGAATCGATTTTTTTGCGTACGTCATCATAGGTGTCGTCCATATTCGTGCCGTAGTCGAACTGGACCAGCACATAGTTATAATCCTGATAGCAGCGTACGATGGAGGTTTTTACACCGGAAAGGGTTGAAACGGCTTCCTCGATTTTTGTGGCCACAAGCTCGTCCTGTTCCTCGGGAATCGCTCCGGGAAACATCGTGTAAACCGCCATCATCGGGTAGTTTATTTCGGGCATGAGCTTTAAGCTTATTCCGGTAATGGAAATAAGCGCAAACACCATGAGGGCAATCAGGCTCACCAGCACCGTTACGGGCCGCTTTAAACAGCCCCTGGTTAACGCCGCTCCCATTTATTCATCAGCCTCGGTCCGGGCCGAAGGACGGAGCTTCACGCCCTCCTTTAACTGGGTTGAATAGGAAACAACAACCTCGTCGGAGAACTCAAGACCCGAAATGACCTCAATATCGTCTGCGTTGGAAAGCCCCGTAACAATATCCTTTCTGACGGCAACCCCGTTTTCATGCACAAGAACATAGGGCTGATCACCGTCAAAATAGACCGCGTTTACCGGAACCGTGAGGGCGTTTCTCGATTCCCTCGTCGTTGTGCGCAGACTCACTGTAGTACCGCTTATAAGCGCATCCGTATCGGCCACGGCCTCCACCTTGAAAAGCCCCGTGGCAGCGTCCAGAATATTGTTAACGTTTGTGATTCTGGCCGCATATCTTTCCCTGCCCTTTGTGATGACGGCCTCGTTTCCGGGACGGATCTGCCTTGCACTTTCCTCCGCCACATAGAAGGAAATCTTGTTTTTCGCGTCGCTCTCAATGACATAGGCCTGAACCGAGGGCGAGGCCATGTTGTGTTCTGATACGTTTATGGCTGTAATCGTGCCTGAAACCGGGGCCGTAACCTTTGTATAATCCAGAGCCATTTTCGCGTTTTCCAGAGCGGCTTTGGCCTGCTTTATACCTATTTCCGAATTGGTGAGAGCCACCTCCGCCCCAACCCACTGGGCGTTTATACCGAAAAGGGTGGAGTTTTTCGTGTAGGTGTTGTAGTCCGCCTGGTTCCTGAGGGCCATGTCGTAGCCCTCCTGGGCGATATAATAGTTAAATTCGCTGGTTTCGGCGTTGTTCTCGTTTATCCTTACGTTTCTTTCGGCACCTGTTACGGCGTCCTCGGCGGCCTCCACCTGGCTTTTAGTGGCAAGTCCTGCCTTTTTGGCATCTTTAACGTCATCGAGGGTGTCTTTTGCCGAATCCACAGCCTCGTTGGCCGCATCCACGCTTTCCCCGGCATTTGCCAGGGTGTTTCCCGCCGCTATGGCGCTGGCATAGGACTGATCCACAGCAACCTGCATCTGCTGCTCGGTGGTGGGCATCTTTCCCCAGGTCTCGTTGGCGTTGGCGATTGAAGAGGCAGTGGAGGCCTGCTGGGCTCTGTACCCCACTTCGGCCTGCTTAAGGGAGTTTTCCGCCTGAGTCACGGCAATCTTCGCCGCTTCGTCATCTATGGCAAAGAGGAGCTCTCCTTCGTTTACATGGTCTCCCACCTCGAAATGCTTTTCCGTCACTTCCCCGGAAACCTTGGGGATGACTATTACCTGGCTGTCCGCCTCCACGGAGGCAGCGAAATCGGAGCTTATGGTTATTGAAGAGGTTTTGGGAAGGCGTGTTATAACATCCAGAATAACCTCGGTTTCTTCTTCTTTTTCTTCCTTTTTTGCCCAGGGGGCGCTGCAGGAGGTAAGAAGCAGGGCCGAGGCAAGCATGGCTGATATTATTTTATAAAGTGATTTTTTCATTTGCAGGCCCGGTTTTGCTGATTTTTTTAGTAACTTTCGTGATTCTAACACACGTTATTCATTAAATCCACAAATTTCACATTATTTTTACATTTTTTCGTCTCTAATCGCGGATTTTTCCCTTGATTTTTCAGAATTTTTACAGTAAAATTAGCATACACTTTACATAATTATTTTATGTAAACGGGTGATATTAAAAAATGAAAAGAACGCTTTATATATGGAAAAAAATATGTGCTTTCACTCTCTGTGCCCTGCTTGTTCTTCCCTGTGTGGCCTACGGAGAGGAAATAATCGACCTTCCGCCTGATGAAACGGAGCTGAATGAAACGGTATCCGGGGAAGTGATTTCCGAACCGGAGCCTGAGATTACAGCCGGAGAAGAAGCCTCAGAGATGACCGGGGATGAAGAGCCGGTCGAAGAAGCCGGCAGCGGCGAGGGCGGGGACACCGGAAATGAACCCCCTGAAAGCGCTGAAAGTGAAAAAGCTCCGGAAGAAAGCGGAACGGGCGAAGACACCGGGAACGCTGAGATCCCGGAGGAGGTCGTGCCTGACGAAAGCGCGGCCGGTGAAAGTCCGGAAGAAACCGATGCCGCAGAGCCTGCGAAAGAAGCGTCACCCCGGATTATAACCGGCTTTTATCCTCTTTCAGAGGAGGAGTC
Organism: Lachnospiraceae bacterium; assembly: GCA_024680815.1. Lineage (GTDB taxonomy): Bacteria > Bacillota > Clostridia > Lachnospirales > Lachnospiraceae > NK4A144. The sequence goes on from JAILBQ010000102.1 coordinate 39,554, forward strand.
CCTGTGTTCCTTTAAGGACCGCCCCTCTATTTCGGAAATTCTTGAGATCCTTCCCTCCTCTCTTACCGTTTCCTTCCAGGACGGCGGCGATTCCGAATCAGTCCCCGTAAGCTGGAAGCCTCTGGTGGAGGACTACGAAAACTCCGACGACTATTATTTCCAGTTTGACCCCGTCTGGGATGAAGAGGTTTATGCCCTCTCTCCCGCTGCGGATTTATCCTCCGTCCCCTATGTGGGCGTAATGGTGGAAACCTCGGATGCGGCCGTAATGGCCGGCTATTCCAACGAGGAAACGGTTTTCCGTTATCTTTTCGGTGTGATGGGTCTTAATCACGCCGCTTCCAGCGGGGTTCTCGCCAATATCCGGGCTGAATCCAACTTTAACCCCGCCGCTCTCGGGGACAACGGCACAAGCTTCGGTATCTGCCAGTGGCACGCTACCCGCTATACTGCCCTCATTGACTATTGCGAAAAAAAGGGGCTGGACTATAAAACCCTGGACGGCCAGCTGTCTTATCTTAACTACGAGCTTTCGGGCACCTATAAAAATTCCGTCCTTGCCTC
>JAILBQ010000118.1 GCA_024680815.1 Lachnospiraceae bacterium
GGTGCTTATGATCTTCGGCTCCGGAACTATGCTTTCCTTCGGTTATACTCTGCTGGTCGGCGTGATCGTCAACTGCTTCATCGGCGTTAACGTTTCCCGCTGGGTGTTAAAGTCCCTTCTGGAATATCCTGCCTGCGACAACGAGAAAAACTTCCGCAAAAAGACAGAGCGCAAGACAATTCATTTCTTCGAAAACAGAAAGAAGTATGCGATTGTTGTTGCAGTAATTTTCATTATCGGTCTTGTTGGCATCGGAGTACGCGGCATTCATCTGGATACCCAGTTTGAAGGAGGAACGGTTCTGGAATACAGAACCGAAGCGGCAGCCGATGTAAGTGAGGAAAGTATTGCGGCGGCCGTGGAAAAGGCAGCGGGACGTGCGGCCACGATTCAGATGACGGAGAGCAATGTGGATTCTTCCACGGCTCTTGTGGTGACCCTTGCGGGAAAGAACGGCGTTACCCCGGAAACCCAGAAGGATATTTCCGAGGCGATTGCTAAAGAACTGGGTCTTGACGAGCTGGAACCCTCCCAGACCTTTGCGGTGGAGCCCTATATCGGAGCCAAGGCCATGCGCAACGGTATCATTGCCGTGCTGGTCTCCTTCGCCTGCATTCTGGCCTATGTGGGACTTCGCTTCTCGGTGCTCTCCGGTCTTTCCGCCGGACTTACGGCTATCATAGCCCTGCTTAACGACGTCTGCGTTGTGCTCTTTGTCTTTACCATCTTCGGTATTCCTCTGGGAGATTCCTTCGTGGCCGTTGTATTAACGATCATCGGATATTCAATTAACGATACCATCGTGGTCTACGACCGTATCAGGGAGAATACCAATATGAATCCCGGCAGAAATCTTATTGAAACCGTGGATGAATCCCTGACTCAGGTTTTGGCCCGTTCGATAAACACTTCCGTTACCACCGGAATATGCGTTATCGTAATTCTGATTTCTTCGGTGCTTTTCAGAATATCGTCGATTTACCGTTTCTCTCTGCCCATGTTCTTCGGACTCATAAACGGTACGTTTTCTTCGATCTGCGTCGCCAGCATTCTCTGGGCGGTCTGGAAGCAGAAGAAACAGGGTGTTCCCGCAACGGATTCGGAGAAGAAAAGCGACGGAAAGAATTAATATATGAGCACTTTTGCAAAATATCTGTGGGTACTTTTTATTTCCATGGTACCCCTTATTGAGCTTCGGGGAGCCCTTCCTGTTTCGCAGGGACTGGGACTCCCCCTTGTGCCCTCTTTTGTGGTCTGCATAATCGGGAACATGATTCCGGTGCCGATAATCTACCTGTTTGCCAGAAAGGTTCTGGAATGGGGGAAGGATAAGCCGGTTATCGGAAGGTTCTTTTCCTTCTGTCTCACAAAGGGAGAGAAGGGCGGACAGAAGCTTCAGTCGAAGGCGGGGCACGGGCTCTACGTTGCTCTGGCACTCTTTGTGGGAATTCCGCTTCCCGGAACGGGAGCCTGGACCGGGATGCTGGCGGCCAGTATCCTGGATATGGATTTCAAGAAAAGTGTTGCCGCTGTGCTGGCCGGAGTGCTTATTGCGAGCCTGATCGTGGGGCTGGTGACCTTCGGGACGTTCAGCGCGATACATGCTATAGGGTAAAATGGTTAAAGTCAGCAGCATGAGTCCTTTAAAGAAGCTCTATTCGCTGCGGCTCGTTTTTCGTATCGCGGTTTTCATTCTGTGTCTGTATCCGGCGTTAACGCGTCCGGAATTTTCAGATATCATGACGGGCTGGAATTTTTTCCGTTCCTTTTCCATGCTGCACCTTCTCTGGGCTCTCTGGGTCTGGGACATGCTCTGTCAGCTTTTTCCGCTTACAAAACACATAGCTCTGGGCTCCAGAAAACATTTTCCGGGTACCTTTGTTCCGGCTGAAAAGCTTCCGGAAACCGAAGCCGGACAGGCGAACGCCGGAACGTACCGGGCTGTCCTGAAAAAAGCAGCCGGCCGTGCGTCCCGGGCCGCCCTAAGGGTTGCACTGATCTGGTGCGCGGGACTCATCGTACTGTTTTTTCTATACCGCTTCGGGCTTATCTCACGTGCCCATATCTTTCTTATCTGCCTTCTCTTTTATGTCTGTGATCTTATCTGTGTTGTAATCTGGTGCCCCTTCAGAGTCATCATGGGGAACAGGTGCTGCACCGACTGCCGTATTTTTAACTGGGATCATCTGATGATGTTTTCGGTTTTTTTTCCGGTACCCTCATTTTTCACAACCTCGCTTCTGCTTCTTTCAATTGCGGTCTGTGCGCTTTGGGAAATCAGGTTTTTCCGCCATCCCGAAAGGTTTTTTGAAAAAACCAACCGCTCGCTTCGCTGTGAAAACTGCAGCGACCGGCTTTGCGGTGGAAAAAGAAAGGTGAAAGTGTTACACTGATATTAATTACCGAACAAGGAGGAAAGCATGTTTAAACTGAACGAAAACTATCTGAAGCTCAGAGGTTCCTACCTCTTTTCCACTATTGCGAAAAAGGTCGCTTCCTACAGCGCCGATAACCCGGATAAGGAGCTTATCCGCCTCGGAATAGGAGATGTCACAAGGCCATTGACACCCACGGTAATCCATGCGCTTCATGCGGCGGTGGACGAGATGGCCGCGGCGGAAACCTTCAGGGGCTATGCCCCCGATCTCGGCTACGAATTTTTAAGGAAGGCAATCGCAGAACACGATTTTGCCGGGAGGGGAGTCAGTATTTCTCCCGACGAAATCTTTGTCTCCGACGGTGCGAAATGCGATTCGGGAAATATTCAGGAGATTTTTTCCGCCGACTCGAAAATTGCGGTCTGCGATCCTGTCTATCCGGTCTATGTGGACACCAACGTTATGGCGGGACGCACGGGGGTTTTTGACGAAACAAAGGAACAGTGGGGCGATGTAATCTATATGCCCTGCACGGCGGAGAATAATTTCACTCCCGCTCTTCCGGAAGAGGTGCCGGATATAATCTATCTTTGCTCTCCCAACAATCCCACAGGCTCCGCATTGAAAAAAGACGCTCTTCAGCAGTGGGTGGATTATGCAAATAAACACGGCTCGGTAATCATTTTTGACGCGGCGTATGAAGCCTATATTTCAGAAGACGATGTGCCTCATTCCATCTATGAATGCACCGGGGCCGAAAGCTGCGCCATCGAAATCCGTTCCTTTTCAAAAAATGCCGGCTTCACCGGAGTCCGTCTGGGTTATACCGTTGTTCCGAAAGCGCTAAAAGCTTCTGACGGGACGGCACTTCATTCCCTCTGGGCCCGCCGGCACGGCACAAAATACAACGGCGCCCCCTATATCCAGCAGAGGGCAGGGGAAGCGGTCTATACGAAGGAAGGGCAGGAGGAGGTTCGCGCCCTCGTATCCTGGTACATGGAAAACGCCCGCCTGATTCTTGACGGGCTTAAGGAAAAAGGCTTTGAAGTAAGCGGCGGAGTAAACGCGCCCTATATCTGGCTGAAGACCCCGAACAATATGACAAGCTGGGAATTCTTTGATTATCTCCTTGAAAAAGCAGGCATAGTCGGGACCCCGGGCTCAGGCTTCGGCCCCTCCGGAGAAGGCTATTTCAGACTCACTGCCTTCGGCAGCCGGGAAAACACGGTACGCGCCGTGGAGCGCTTCAAAGCATTGTGAGACGGGAAAAGAAAAGGGGGGCGCCGGTTACCGGCGCCCCCTTTTCGGGTTTTTCAGAGCTCCTCTACGTCGCATCTTCCCACAGCGTATTGCAAAAGGATTCCGATGAGTTCATTGCGGCTGCGGCCGGTGCGGCGTGAGAGCTGCTCGATGTCAAAGACAAGCTCCTCCTTTATTCGGATGGAAAAGGTTCTGTAGCCGTCCTCTCCCTTGGGAGGTTTGGAGGAGATCTTCAACCTTTCAGATTCTTTCGGCATGGTGCGCCCTCCCTCAAAAAGTCATGATTTAAGTTTAAGATTCGGGATAACATGGTGATATGTTATGTTTTATGTTAGAAACCTCAGAACTCCCTGAAAAAGGTAATTGATATTAAATCTGCCCTGTATTAAGATGATTTATGCGTCAAAAGTATTTGACACCACGCAAGCCTGCCTGCGGCAGAGAAAGAAGTCTGGTTAAAATGGGTCTTAGCACGAAATGGGGCCGTGAAATCGACCGGAATCACGTTCTGGAAGAATATCCCCGCCCCCAGCTTGTAAGAGAAAGCTATCTTAATCTAAACGGGGAGTGGGACTACAGCATAACTTCATCCCCGAAGCTTCCGGAGAAGTATAAGGGTAAAATACTTGTGCCCTTCTCTCCTGAGACGCAGCTTTCCGGTGTCGGCCGTCAGGTGATGCCGGAGGAGGTGCTCCATTACCGCCGGAATGTCGTTCTTACGGAGGACTTTTTTACCGGAGGAAGATGCCTTCTGCATTTCGGGGCAGTAGATCAGTCCTGTGCGGTTTTCTGGAACGGAACGGAGGTTATCCGGCATGAAGGAGGATATCTTCCCTTTACCGCGGATGTGACGGAGCTTGCCCGGACGGGGGACAACGTTTTGCAGGTGGCGGTTAAGGATCCTTCGGACACCTCCTGCCACGCCAGGGGCAAGCAGAAGCTGAAAAGGGGCGGTATGTGGTATACGGCCCAGAGCGGCATCTGGCAGACGGTCTGGATGGAATGCGTGCCGGAGGACTATATTACCGCTCTGCGCCTTTCCTGCCGGTATGATGAGGGAAAGCTGGAACTTAAGGCTTTAAGCAATCACCGCGCCTCTCTTGCGGCCAGAGCGCTGATAACTCTCCGGGGAGAGAAGGTGGGCGAATTTGAGTTCAGCACGGACAGAACCGTACTTTTTCCGATAAAGGATTTCGAGAGCTGGACTCCGGAGCAGCCGGTTCTTTACGATATTTCCGTTTCCGCCGGGAAAGACCGGGTGAAGAGCTACTTTGCCATGCGTAAGGTTTCTGTCGGAGCGGACAAAAACGGGATTCTCAGGTTCATGCTTAATAACCGGCCGTATTTC
>JAILBQ010000120.1 GCA_024680815.1 Lachnospiraceae bacterium
CTTGAAAATATGCCGTTTTTCGGGGATGACCTCCGGCGCCAGCTTTTCTATTGCCTCGTAAAGGGCCAGCTCTTTCTGACGGCCCTTGGCCTCAGCCAGCTTTAACACAAATTCCTTGAAGATCCTCTCCCTCGGATCGGAAACGGAATAGATCGCGTGTCCCATGCCGTAAATGAGCCCCTTTTTGTCGAAAACCTTTCCGTCCAGCATATCGGATAAGTACCGGCGTATTTCATCCTCGTCCTTCCAGTCGGAGATATTGTTCCGGATATTGCGCATCATTTCCATGACCTTGATGTTGGCGCCTCCGTGGCGGGGGCCTTTTAAGGAGGACATGGCCGCCGCAATCGTGGCATAGGTGTCCGAGCCGGAGGAGGTAATTACACGGGTGGTGAAGGTGGAATTGTTTCCGCCGCCGTGCTCCATATGCAGCATCAGGGCCACGTCCAGGACTTTGGCCTCAACCTCTGTATATTTCCGGTCGGGTCTGAGCATCTTAAGGAAGTTTTCCGCGGTGGAGCAGGCCGGATCTGGCCGGTGGATATACATGCTCTCATGCTTTTCATAGTGGTTATAGGCGTGGTAGGCATAGACCGCCAGCATCGGAAAGGTGGCCATCAGAAGAATGCACTGCCGCAGGGAATTGGGCAGGTCGGTGGAGGCGGCGTGCTTATCGTAGGAGGCAAGAGTAAGAATGCTCCTGGTCATGGAGCTCATTATGTCCCGGGTAGGAGCCTTCATTATAACGTCCCGGGTGAAGTTTGTGGGAAGCGACCGGTTTTTCGCGATGGTAGAGATGAATTCCCGGGTCTGATCCTCGGTGGGCAGTTCGCCGAAAAGCAGAAGATAGGCGGTGCGTTCAAAGCCGAAGCTCCGGGAGACGTAGCGGCGTACCAGGTCGCGCACGTTGTAGCCCCTGTACCAGATTTCACCGTCGCAGGGAACACGGCTTCCGTTTTCCTCGCGAAAGGATATTATTTTGGATATGTTGGTAAGTCCCGTGGGGACTCCCTGTCCGTTAACGTCGCGTAACCCCCGTTTGACGCCGAATTCCCGGAAGCTGTCCTCGGGAATGGAATCGTTTGCCACGCAGAGCGCCGCTTTCGATTCGGCGTATTCCAGTGTCTGTTTCGTGAAACCCATAGGCTCTCCCCTCCTTATGGTGTGCAGGTTTCTTCGGAAATCTTATTCTATCATATAAACAGAGGTTTTGAAAACTTTTCAAACGGTAAGAATTTTGCTATGATCGTCACGGGAGGTGTGCAATGATCCATGAAATTGAACCCCGCAGGATGAAAAACGAATTCCGGCCCGGACAGAGGGCGGAGGGAAAAAGCCCGGTTTTTGTGTTTTCCGAAGGGCCGGAGGAGTTTCTTTTTTCCGGGGAGGGAAGTGAAGGGCGGCTCCCGCGTTATGAAGAGCTTGGAGCGGGAGTTTCTCCGGTATATCTTTTTTCCATAGACGAGGACGCGTATTTTCTCGGTTCCTCAGAGGGAGATTCCCTGCCGGAGGGTTTTTCCTTTCAGCATTTTAAAACCTTAAGGAAGCAGGGGGCAAAAAAAGAGTTTATGTTTGCGGCGATGACCGCGATCCACTTAAACAGATGGTACAGAGCCAACAGGTTCTGCGGGAAATGCGCCTGCCCCACGGAGCATTCGGAAACGGAGAGGGCGCTTGTCTGTCCCTCCTGCGGCAATACGATTTATCCGCGCATCAATCCTGCAGTCATAGTGGGGGTAAAAAACGGCGAAAGTCTTCTTGTGACAAAATATGCCGGAAGGGATATTCCGTACTACGCACTGATAGCCGGCTTTACCGAAATCGGGGAAACCTTTGAACAGACCGTAAAGCGGGAGGTGATGGAGGAGGCCGGGCTGAAGGTTAAGAACATCACCTACTACAAGTCCCAGCCCTGGGGAATCGCAGACGACATTCTCTCCGGGTTCTATTGTGACGTGGACGGGGACGACGAAATCAGGATGGACAGGAGCGAGTTAAAAACCGCAATCTGGGCGAAGCGGGAGGAAATCGAGCTCCAGCCCGACGAATTTTCCCTGACAAATGAAATGATGTCGGCGTTCAAAAGCGGCAGGGTGCTTTAACCCGCCTTGACGTTGCCGGGGGATACAGATAAGATATAGAGTTGAGAATTATGAGAGCCGTGGAAAGTACGGCGGAAAGGGGTACTATGGAAGCTTTGAACAGCGGAATGAAGAAAGCGGGCGGTTTTATCGCGGAATTTAAGGAGTTTATCGAGCAGGGTTCCGTCATGGACATGGCTGTAGGTATCATAGTCGGCGGGGCGTTTAAATCCATCGTGGATTCCCTGGTGGAGGATATGCTTATGCCGATAATCGGAATTTTCGTCGGGGCGGATTCTTTCGCGTCCCTGTCCGTAACTATCGGCGGAGCGGTGATTAAATACGGCAATTTCATTTCGACGGTGATAAATTTCCTTATCCTGGCTTTCGTTCTGTTCCTTATGGTTAAGGCGCTGAACACGATTAACGAGAAGGCCAGGGCCCTTAAGAAGAAGGAAGAGGCCGAAGAAGAGGCGGCGGCGGAGCCCACGAAGGAAGAGGTTCTCCTTACGGAAATCCGTGATCTTTTAAAGAAACAGGCCGGGTAGGAAAGGTTAAAGCGGGGGTAGAAAGATGCGTGCAGCGGGGATACTGCTACCGATCTTCAGCCTGCCGGATCCTTACGGAATCGGCGGGTTTTCCAAAACTGCATATAGGTTTGCGGATTTTCTTGCCTCGGCCCACCAGACCTACTGGCAGCTGCTTCCGATGGGAGCCACGGGCTACGGGGATTCCCCCTACCAGACCTTTTCCACCTTCGCGGGAAATCCTTATTTTATTTCCCTGGAGACCCTCGTTGATAAGGGGCTTTTAACAAAGCGGGAATGCGCCCCTTCGGCCAGGCGCACGGATAAAGACAGCATTGATTACGGGAGGCTCTACAGGGAGCGGTTTAAGGTGCTCCGTAAGGCTTTTTTAAAAAGCGGCTTTGAGGAAGAAGAGGAGTACCGCGTCTTTGAGGAAAAAAATGCGGACTGGCTCGGGGAATACGCCCTTTTCATGGCGCTGAAAAACGCCCGCGGCGGGGTGAGCTTTACCCGGTGGGAGGAGCCCTTAAGGCTTCATAAAAAAGCCGCGCTTGAAAAAGCCGGAAAGGAGCTTTCCCAGGAAATCCGCTTTCAGAAATTTCTTCAGTATGAATTTTATTCCGGGTATATGGCCTTAAAGAAATATGCCAATTCAAAGGGAATAAAAATAATCGGCGATATTCCGATCTATGTCTCTCCCGACAGCTCGGATCTCTGGGCCTCTCCGGAGCTTTTTCAGCTTTCCGCGGATAAAACCCTGAAGGCTGTGGCAGGCTGTCCTCCCGATGCCTTTTCCGCGGACGGGCAGCTTTGGGGCAACCCGCTCTACGATTGGAAGAAACACGAGGAAACCGGATTTGACTGGTGGATTCGCCGGATGAGGAAGTGCCTGGAGCTTTTTGATGTCGTCCGGATCGACCATTTCCGCGGCTTTGATTCATACTATTCGATTCCCTTCGGCGATAAGACCGCAAAAGGCGGCCATTGGGAAAAGGGGCCCGGCATCGCTCTTTTTAAGGCAATGAAGGAAAGCCTCGGGGAGATGAATGTTATTGCCGAGGATCTCGGCATGATTACGGATTCGGTGCGTGCCCTCGTGAAGCGCACCGGCTTCCCCAACATGAAGGTGCTGGAATTCGCTTTTGACGCTTCCGACAGATACGGGACAAATGAATATCTCCCTCACCGCTATTCCTCAAACTGCGTGGTATATACCGGAACCCACGACAACGAAACCCTTTCGGGATGGATAAAGAGCATTTCACCAAAGGAGCGGAAAGCGGTTTTTGAATATCTCGACCTCCACAGCAGGAATCCGGAGAAGCTCTGCTATGCCCTTATCCGTCTGGCCCTTTCCTCCGTGGCGGATACCGCGGTGATCCCGATGCAGGACTATTTATGCCTGGACAATTCCGCGAGAATGAATCTTCCCTCGACTCTTGGAGGCAACTGGGTCTGGAGAATGTCCGAGGGAGCTTTCGGGGATGAGCTTGCCGCAAAAATAAGGTCTCTTACGGATATGTACGGGCGCTTTAAGCCGGAAAAGAAGAGGCGGAGCGGAAGGAAAAAAAACACGGTCAATGAAAAATAAAAGGTTCACTAAAAAACGCCTGTTTGAGATAATTCAGATCGGACAGGGAAATGACCGGGCGAGCCGCATCTTTGATCTGGTGCTGGTACTGGCGGTCATTTTGAATATTTCGGTGCTCTTTCTGGAGACCTTTGATTCCCTTAAGGCATTTACGGTTCTGTTTCGCGTGACGGAGGGGGTAACGGTCGCCTTTTTTATTGTGGAATATGTTCTGCGCATCTGGACGGCTGAGTTTTTATATCCCGGACTTCCGAAATCAAAGGCGGTTATGCACTTCCTGGTTTCCTTTGACGGTATTGTGGATCTGTGTACGATTCTGCCGGTATTTTTCCTGTCGGGCTTCGTGGTGTTCAGGATGCTTCGGGTCGTACGTATTTTCCATCTCTTCCGGATCAATACCAGGTACGATTCCTTTAACGTGATTTTCGAGGTCTTTTCCGAAAAGCGCAAACCCCTGCTCTCATCGGTTTTCATCATAATGATTCTGATGTTTTCTTCATCGCTTTGCATGTATAATGTGGAGCATAAGGTTCAGCCGGAGGCTTTCAAAAACGCGTTTTCCGGACTTTGGTGGAGCGTTTCCACGATTTCCACCGTGGGCTACGGGGATATCTATCCCGTGACCGTGGCGGGAAGGGTGCTGGCGGTAATAATCACGTTTCTGGGCATCGGGGTTGTGGCGATCCCCACGGGCATTATCTCTGCCGGGTTTGTGGAGCACTATACAAAGCTTCAGAGAGACAGTGAAAAAACGGCACGCGCCTGCCGGACACTTGCGGTGAATATCGATACCTCTTCGGTGCACGCCGGGCAGAGAGTGGAGGATGTGGAGGCCGGGGAGGGCATAAGCATCGCAGCCATTGTCCGGGACGGGGCGGTATTGCTGCCGGACGAGGGGGTTTTGATAAAGCCGGACGACACCGTGATATACCAGCGGACGATAAACAGGGACAGGGAGTTTGAATAGATGGGTTCACAGAAGCTTTTGTTTTTTGATATTGACAATACAATCTGGGATTATGATAATTTTATTCCGGAAAGCACGGTGCGCACAATCCGTGCCGTCAGGGAAAACGGACATAAGGCCTTTTTATGCAGCGGAAGAGGCAGAGGCTATATCCGTTCCCCGGAGCTTTTCGACATAGGCTTTGACGGTGTGGTCTCCGGCTGCGGGACTCTCATTGAAATCGACGGGGAAATCCTGCTTTATAAGAAGATGACTGATGAGGAGTCCCTGCGTACTGTCGAAACCGTCCGGAAATACGGCATGCGGCCTATCCTCGAGGGAAAGGAATACCTCTACATGGACAGTGAGGAATTCGGAGACGACTGGTATATGAAAAAGCTTACCAGGGAGATGGGGCAGAGGCTTAAGTCCATCAGTGACAACTGGGGGAAATGGGAGATTTCCAAGGTTTCCTGTGACAGCGGCGAGGACAGACGGGAGGAGTGCTTTAAGGAGCTGGAGGACATCTTCGACTTCATTGTCCACACCTCAAATGTGGTGGAAATGGTGCCGAAGGGCTTTTCCAAAGGCACGGGGATCTTAAAGGTCTGCGAGCTTCTGGGAGCGGAGGTTTCCGACACCTTTGCCTTCGGCGACGGGGAAAACGATATTGAAATGATAAAGACCGCGGGCACCGGGATAGCCATGGGAAACGGAAACGCCCACGCCCGTGCGGAAGCGGATTTTGTAACAAGAGACATATATCACGACGGGATATATCATGCCTGTAAATATTTTGAACTGCTATGAACGATTATCAGAAAAGACATAAGAAGATTGTAAGGGAACGTATCATCGCGGTGATTTTGACCCTCCTTATTCTGGGAGGACTTATCACGGCGGCGGTAATTGCCCTCCCGAAGCTTGTGGAGCCGATCCTGCCCGATCCCGGAGAGGAAGAGGGGGGAGAGCCCGAAGATGTTCTTTCCGGAAATGAACCGGCCGGGGCGGAGGAAGAAACCGGGGAGATTGAGGAAGAAGAGCCGGAAATCGACTCCGAGGCTCTTAAGGAGCAGGTGGAGGACGCTCTTTCGGAAGCTGAGGAGGAGGATATCGAGCCGGAAATCAAAGGTGCCATCAATGTGATGACCAACGAGCAGAAAATAGCCCAGCTCTTTTTCGTCACCCCTGAGGCCGTGACGAAGGTGGATCCCACCACGGCCGTGGGAGAGCGGACAAAGGAGACCTACCGGGCACTGCCGGTGGGAGGGCTTATATATTTTGCAAAAAATTTCGAGGATCCGGTTCAGACAAAGGAAATGCTTACCGATATGCAGCGTCTGGCGCTTTCGGTAAATTCCCTGCCGGTATTTTTAGGTGTGGACGAGGAGGGCGGCTCCGTTGTCCGCATCGCGGATAATCCGACGTTTCAGGTGGAGAAGGTTCCGGGGATGGCCACTGTCGGAAACGGGGGCGATACCGGGGCGGCTGCTTCAGCCGGACGAACCATAGGAAAATACCTGTCGGAATACGGCTTTAACCTGGATTTTGCTCCGGTGGCGGATGTGCTTACGTCCGATTCGGGATTTATGAAGGAGCGTTCCTTCGGCTCCGACCCCGGGACGGTGGGAGATATGGCTGTAAGCTTTGCCGGGGGACTTGCGGAAAACGGTATCATCCCCTGCTACAAGCATTATCCGGGAATCGGAGATGCGGATAAAAACACGGATCTATCCGCGGTTTCAATAAACCGTTCCATTGAAGAGTTAAGGACAGGTGAGCTTGTACCTTTCCGGCAGGCAGTTTCGGCGAATGCGTGCTTTATTATGGCGGGACACGCCGAGTATCCCGACATCGATCCGGGAGTTCCCGCGTCCATGTCCTCAAAGCTTATAAAGGGGGTTCTCAGGGACGAGCTCGGGTACGAGGGAATAGTCATAACGGATGCCTTAAACGCAAAGGCGGTGACAGGCCGGTATTCCCCGGGGGAAGCGGCGGTGGCGGCCTTCAACGCGGGATGCGACATGCTCTTAATGCCGGAAAACCTGGAGGAGGCCTATGAGGCTATGCTTCACGCCTATGAAAACGGGGATATAAGTAACGACCGGCTTATGGAGTCTCTGGTAAGGATCTTATCGGTAAAGCTCGAATCCGGGAAGCTTCCGGTTTCGGCTGAGGAGGCTGCGGCCGTTTCGGAAAACGCCCTGCCTTAACGGAGGATATTTTATGCGTATCGGAATGGGATATGATGTACATAAGCTGGTTACCGGGCGTGATCTTATACTCGGAGGAGTAAAGATTCCCTATGAAAAGGGGCTTCTCGGGCATTCAGACGCGGATGTGCTGACCCACGCCGTGATGGACGCCCTTCTCGGGGCGGCGGGAGAGGAGGATATCGGAAAGCATTTCCCGGATACCGATCCCGCCTACGAGGGAGCTGATTCAATCGCTCTTCTTAAGAGCGTCGGAGAAATTCTCACAAAAAAGCTTCTCTTTGTTGGAAATATTGATGCGACCGTAATTGCCCAGAGGCCGAAGCTTCGGCCCTATATCGAAGAGATGGAGAAAAGGATAGCCGGGGCACTGGATATTGAGCCCTCACAGGTTAACATAAAAGCAACAACCGAGGAAGGAATGGGCTTTACGGGAGAGGGTAAGGGAATCTCGGCTCAGGCTGTCTGCCTCCTTAATACCGTGGATGAAGCTTCGTTTTACGCCGGAGGAGAACCGGCAATACCTGTGCGATGTCGGGGCTGCAGGGTGGAAACGGATTGCGAGAGGTTAACATAAGTTGTATTGCGCCGGCATCCGTGGCCGAACCGGGAAGCAGGCGCAGGAGGTTGACATAATATGAGCTTTTTAAAATATTTCAGGGAAGAGGTCAAGGTGATCCGCGACCGGGATCCGGCTATTCATTCCGACTTTGAGGCCCTTCTCTATTCCAGCTTCTGGGCAGTCTACTGGTACCGGAAGGCTCATAATCTCTATCTGAAAAAACATTATTTTCTGGCCCGCCTTCTTTCCCAGCACGCGGCGCGCAGAACCGGGATCGAGATCCATCCGGGGGCCGAAATCGGAGAGGGTTTCTTTATCGATCACGGCTCCGGGGTGATAATCGGGGAGACCACGATTATCGGGAAAAACGTGACTCTTTTCCAGGGAGTTACCCTGGGCGGCACGGGAAAGGAGCAGGGAAAGCGCCATCCCACCATAGGAGACAACGTTATGATTTCCGCCGGCGCGAAGGTTTTAGGCTCCTTTAAGATCGGCAATAATTCCAAGATCGGGGCAGGCTCGGTGGTGCTCAAGGAGGTGCCGGAAAATTCCACGGTTGTGGGTGTGCCCGGACGGGTGGTTAAGCAGGAGGGCGTTCATATTCCAAGCGCGGAATTAAACCAGATCGATCTTCCGGATCCGGTTAAGGACGATCTGACGCAGTTAAAGCACGCGGACAGCGAGCTTACAAACCATATTCTGGAGCTTGAACAGAAGGTGAGGGAGCTTGAAAGAGAGCTGGAAGAAAGGAAAGAGCAATGAAAATATTTAATACAATGACAAGACAGAAGGAAGAGTTTAAGCCGATAGAGGAGGGAAAGGCGAAGATTTACGTCTGCGGCCCCACTGTCTATAACCTGATCCACATCGGAAACGCACGTCCCATGATTATTTTCGATACCTTCCGCAGGTTTCTCGAGCACAGGGGCTACGAGGTGAACTATGTCTCCAACTTTACCGACGTGGACGACAAGATCATCAAAAAGGCTCAGGAGGAGGGAGTGGATTCAGGGGAAATCTCCGAGCGCTACATAGCAGAGTGTAAAAAGGACATGGAGGGGATGAATGTGCGGCCGGCAAGCACCCATCCCAGGGCGACGGAAGAAATCGACGGCATGATCGATATGATTTCCAGACTTATAGATAAGGGCTATGCCTATGAGGCTGAGGACGGAACCGTCTATTTCCGGACAAAGAAGTTTAAGGAATACGGGAAGCTTTCCCATAAAAATCTGGATGACCTGGAGGCAGGACACGGACGGGAGCTTAAGGTTACCGGAAGCGGGGGGAAGGAGGACTATCTGGACTTTGTGCTCTGGAAGCCGAAGAAGGAGGGGGAGCCCTTCTGGCCTTCGCCCTGGTGTGACGGCAGGCCCGGGTGGCATATTGAGTGCTCGGTCATGGCAAAGAAATACCTGGGCGACACCATAGATATCCATGCCGGTGGCGAGGATCTTATCTTCCCACATCACGAAAACGAGATTGCCCAGTCCGAGGCGGCCAACGGAGTGCCCTTCGCCCGTTACTGGATGCATAACGGCTTTTTGAACATCAATAATGAAAAGATGTCCAAGTCCCTCGGAAACTTTTTCACGGTCCGGGACATTTCCGAAAAGTATGATCTGCAGATACTGAGATTTTTTATGTTAACCGCCCATTACCGCTCTCCCCTGAATTTCTCGGCGGAGCAGATGGAGGCTGCCGAGGCCGGATATAAGCGGATCGCCACGGCACTGGAGACCCTGGAGTTCCGCATCGGGAAAACCGGGACGACGGAAGCGACAGGGGAGGAAAAGGCGAAAATAAAGGAAGCGGAGGACTATGTATCCCGCTTTGATGAGGTCATGGAGGACGATCTCAATACCGCGGACGCGATCTCCGTGATCTTCGAGCTGGTGAAATTCATCAATACGAATACTTCCGAGGAAAGCTCGAAGGAATATCTGGCGGCGCTGAAGGATGAGTTGGTTATGTTAACCGACGTGCTGGGCCTTTCCTTTGTTTCGGAGGAGACGCTTTTGGACGAGGAGGTGGAGAAGCTTATCGAGGAGAGAAACGAGGCGAGGAAACGCAAGGACTTTGCCCGCTCCGATGAGATCCGCGATGAGCTTAAGGCTGCCGGGATACTTCTTGAGGATACCAGAGCGGGGGTCAAATGGAAGAGAGTGTGATAAGGACTTATTCCCCGGGAACCTTCGCGTTTCTGGGGGATGCGGTTTACAGCCTCTGCATCAGGGAATATCTGGCCAGAAAGGCCAACTGTCAGCCGGACAAGCTGCACAGAAAAAGCGTGCGTTTCGTATCCGCCACGGCCCAGGCAAAGGCTGTGACGGCCCTTCTTCCGGAGCTTTCCGAGGAGGAGAAGGATATATACCGCCGGGGGAAAAACGCGCACACACAATATACGGCAAAGAACGCCACAAAGAAGGAATATCATGAAGCCACGGGCTTTGAAGCGCTGCTTGGCTGGCTCTATCTTCTGGAGCGCCATGAACGCATTGACGAGCTTGTGGAGAAAGCGATAGAAATCAATGAGGGATGAATCGGGGATAATAGAGGGGAGAAATGCCGTAATTGAGGCTCTTCGCTCCGGCAGAACCGTGGAGCGCATCTTTGTGCTGGACGGCTCCCATGAAGGCGCTCTGGAAACCGTAAAGCGGGAAGCGAAAAAGCGGGGGATACGGATTGATTTCGCGGATCGTTCAAGACTGGATAATCTTTCCCCTTCCGGTGCCCATCAGGGAGTGGTGGCCTATGTTGCTTCCTTTAACTACGCGGAGGTGGAGGAGCTGCTTTCAAAGGCGGAGGAGAGGGGAGAACCTCCTTTTCTCATTTTTCTTGACGGGATCGAGGATCCCCACAACCTCGGAGCGATAATCCGTACCGCCAACGCAAGCGGAGCCCACGGGGTGGTTATTCCGAAAAACCGGGCAGCGGGCCTTACCGCCGCTGTGGCGAAAGCTTCGGCCGGAGCCCTGAATTACACGGGCGTTGCGAGGGTCACAAACCTCGGGCGGACCATGGAGGAGCTTAAGGAAAAGGGCTTCTGGTTTGTCTGCGCGGATATGCAGGGAGAGAGCATGTATTCGCTGGATTTAACCGGCCCCATCGGTCTTGTGATAGGAGCCGAGGGTGACGGGGTCTCCCGCCTTGTCAGGGAAAAATGCGATTTTACGGCCTCGATTCCGATGAAGGGTGAGATAGATTCGTTAAATGCCTCCGTAGCCGCCGGTGTCCTTGCCTACGAGATAGTGCGGCAGCGGGAAGGCCGCGGATAAGCGGATGTATTACGGCAAACAGCACGGAAAAATGGTGGTGTCCGGATGAAAGGAATGAAATATCTTTATCTTACAGCGCTGGTGATTATCTGTGTTTGCGGCTGCGGAAGAAATAAAGCGGAGAAAGGCGCCGTAAAGACCGGGCCGGAGATAACGGTTGAAGAAGAGTCCGGGCCCGGGTCGGAGGATGCCGTTCAGGCGGAGGATGCCGTTAAGGCGGAGGATGCTGTTCAGGCAGGCGATGCTGCCGGGACAGAGGATGAGCCTGAGGCGGAAAATGCAGAGGAGGAAACGGATATGGCTGACAGCATTGAAGTGTTTACCCAGAGCAGTATACGGATAAGGAATGATATCGGAACCATATATATAGATCCGTTTCAGATGATGGAAGAGCCCCGTGACGCTGATTTTGTCTTTATCACCCATGAACATTATGACCACTACTCCCCTGAGGATATAAAAAAGGTAGCAGGAGAGGAGACGGTATTCGTGATTCCGGAAAGCATGAAGAACAAGGTCGGCGAAATATCGGATCTTATAAGCCGTGCGGAGTGGGTAAAGCCGGGAGAAGCTTATGAGACAGAGGGCCTTCAGTACGAAACGGTTCCTGCCTATAACACGATAAAGCCTTTTCATCCGAAGAGCGCGGCGTGGGTCGGGTATGTGCTGAAGCTTAACGGAAAGCGGATATACATCGCGGGGGATACCGACGCGACAAAGGAAGCTGAAGCGGTTAAATGCGACATTGCCCTTGTGCCCATAGGCGGGACATACACGATGGACGCGAAAAAAGCCGCGGCCCTTATCAATGAAATCTCCCCTGAAACCGCGATCCCCACCCACTACGGCAGTATTGTCGGAAAACAGGAGGATGAGGATACCTTCGCCGGAAACGTAAAAGAACCGGTTAAGGTGGAGTGCAAGATACATTTTTAACAGTAAAGAGCTGAAGTATACATGGGAGGAATCTGCAATGCCGGAAGTAAAACTTCATAAACTCAAAAACAACAGTGTTGTAAGAATAGCCGGGAGTTTTATTCTTTTATTGCTGATGACGGGGGCAATGTGTCTGACCTCCTGTTCATACCCGGCGGAGCGGACAGCCGGGAGTCAGGACGGGATTATCCGCACGGCTGACGGCCTTTCCAGGGATGGATATGAGCTTGAAAAAGTGGTTATCCTAAGCCGTCATAACATAAGATCCCCGCTGGTGGATAAGGATTCCCTTCTGGGCAGTATAACACCGCATGAATGGTTTGACTGGACATCGGGACCGGCAGAGCTTTCCCTGAGAGGAGGGATGCAGGAAACCGCTCTGGGACAGTTTTTTCGGAACTGGGTTGAGGACGAGGGGCTCCTGAACGCAAACTACATTCCCGAAGGGGATGAGATCCGCTTTTATGCAAATTCAAAGCAGAGGACGATCGCAACAGCGGAATACTTTTCCGCGGGTTTTCTTCCTGTGGCGGGTATCCCCATAGAATACCACATGGAATTTGATAAAATGGATCCCGTATTTACCCCCCAGCTGACCTTTGCTACGGAGAAGTACAAAGAAGATGCCGTAAACCAGATCGAAGAGCTTTATATGGATGATATCAGCTCTCTTAAGGGGAATTTTGATCTGCTTTCGGAAGTGCTGGATATAGAGGATTCGGCTGCACGGAAAAGCGGAAGCGTTGGTGAGCTTGTACCGGAGGATGTTGAATTCATCCTGGAAAAAGATGCCGAGCCGGGGCTTAAGGGGTCCCTTAAAACGGCCACTTCCGCAAGTGATGCCCTTGTTCTTCAGTATTATGAAGAAAAAAATCCTCTGAAGGCTGCTTTCGGGCACAGGCTGGATATAAAACAGTGGGAGGATATCAGCAGGATAAAGGATGTATACGGTGATGTACTGTTTACGGCTCCTCTCATTGCGGCTAATGTGGCCCATCCCCTGCTTCAGGAAATTAATAACGAACTCTGTGACGGGGACAGGAAATTCACTTTCCTGTGCGGACATGATTCCAATGTCGGCAGTGTCCTTGCAGCCCTTGATACAGAAGAATATTTCCTGCCGGATACTATTGAAAAGAAAACTCCTATCGGCTGCAAGCTGGTCTTTGGAAAGTGGCGTGATAAAGACGGAAAAGAATTTATCTCAATGGATCTGGTGTATCTTACCACAAGACAGCTCAGAAATATAAACGTTCTGGGGTCTGATAATCCTCCGGACGTATTTCCTCTTGAACTTAAGGGGATTCCGGCCGGGGATGACGGATTGTATCCTTCGGAGGACTTTATGGAACGTCTGAAGGACGCTATTGACCTCTACGACTGCCTTTATGAGGAGTATTGCGGCGAAAATGCCGCGTAGAGCGCAACTCAGGAGAGAGGGCCCGGCAAAACCCCTGAATTCCGAAGACGGCGAGCAGCAGGAAGACGGGCGTGCAGATTAAAAGATACCGGGCTTTTGCCTCAAATAAAAGCTCGAAAACCGTGAGGCCCACGATGGAAAGGGCCGCGGAAATCATTGTGTCGGATGCGCCGGAGAGAAATACTCCCGCTAAAAGGCAGAAAAAGAGGATTATGAGCCACATGCTCTGACGTATTGTTGAATACAGAGGATAGTGCTGCCCTTCCGTAAAGAGCCAGGATTCCAGAAAAGGCGTAAAGCGCGTCTCCTTTACGGACGGCAGCCCTTCAATTTCCTTTCCGGCAAAAAAGTTGCCGTCTATCCCCCAGGAAAAGGTTCCGTCCCCGAAATCCACCAGCTGCTTTTTTTCAAGGTGGGAAGCAAGTCCCTTTAAACCGAAGTCAGCCATGCGCTTCTTCGCAAGCTCCAGATCGGCTTTTTTTCGTTCCTTCGGATCGTCGAAGGAAGAAGTATACTCCGTGTCGTCTTTTGAATATACCCCGTCCGTTTCATCGTTCAGTCCCATCATGAAATAGTGAACCGCGCTGAAATTCCGGCTCGAATCCAGCTCCACAGGAAGTACCTTTGAAAGCCCCGCGGAAAGCAGAACGTGGGCAAGGATGAAGGAAAGACAGAATACCGGAAGCCATTTCCAGCCGCCCCGCTCCCTGAAGCTGCGGAAGATGTAAATAAACACGACGGAAATAAGGACAATAACAGTCTGCGGCTTGATCGCATAGCCCAGAGCCCCCAGCAGTCCAAGGAGACACCAGAGGGCATAGCTGACGCCTTCCCTGAGCCTTCCCCCGGAAAGAAGCTGGAAAAGTCTTAAAACAAGAACTGGAAAAACAAGACCCGTCATATCGGAATAAGTGCAGACAATCCAGGGAGAAAAGCCGATCCAGAGGGCATAGATCAGAAACGCTCCCCAGGCGCAGAGGTAAGAGCAGCCCTCGGCGCGGAGAATCCTGAAGAGGAGAAAGGCGGAGAGGGTGATAAGCAGACACTGCGCTCCCGCGATTATCAGTACCGATTCGCTTCCCAGAATACCTGCCAGCTTTAAAATCCCGAGGTAAAGAGCCACAAGAGCCAGGTTGTTGGGATGGGCGCTGAAATACCCGACGCTGATTTCGGCTGTCTCACCGTGAAGGGTGTGGTAGACCGCGGATAGCACTGCCAGAGGATCCCAATCCTGATAAAAAAAGAAGGCACGGACAAACACAAGCTCACCGGCAAAGAGGAGAAGGAGAGCGACGGGCAGGAGAAAAGCGGAATATTTTTCAAGAAAGCGCTCCGCGCCCTTCCCGAAACGCATCATTAAAAGGATTATCGTAAACGAGAAGAGCAGGATATAAAGCAGCAGCGGAATATTACCGGTTAAAAACTCCCTCTTCAGATAATATTCGACTTTTCCGGCCCGGAAAAGCAAAAGGGCCAGGGTGATACCCGTAAAAAGAATGAAAATCGCGGAAATAACCTTTTTCACGTCTATGCCTTCCTGCAGGTAAAGAGCCACTCTTTCAGGGCAGGGTTATTAAGAGCCGGGTACCAGGAGCAGTGCGGGTTTATCCCCATATCCTCCATAAGACTTCCCTCGGGATAGGCGGAGATTGAAACATCGGCTTTTCCAAGCTTTTTAAGCTCTTCCGCCAGGGCAATGCCTCCGAGATAATATTTTCCGTCCATGGCCCCGAAACGCCAGGGCTTCACGATCCGGTCGTCCTCGGCGTGTACGAGCCAGAGAGGAGTGGGGAGGAAAGCCTCGAGCCCTTCCTCCATAGTTGCGGCACAGATGGGAACTGCCCCGGCAAAGAGCTCCGGGTTCTTTCTGATGAGCTCCAGCGTCCCGATGCCGCCCATGCTGCTTCCGTAAATGTACAGCCGTTTTCTGTCAATCACGGGGTATTCAGCGCAGACAGAATCCAGCAGAGCCTTCAGGGTATCGAGCATGCTTCCCCTTCTCCAGGCCATGTGTTCCGGGCACTGGGGCGCAAGGACAAAGCAGGGGTGGTGCTCCTGCCAGAAGGGAACGGCAAACACACAGCCGGAATTATGATGAGTAAGGTGGTAGCGGTTATCATTCCCCATATCGTCGGCTCCGTGAAGATAGAGCGCCAGAGGAAGTTTTTCGATTTCATTCCCGGTATTTTCGGGGATAAATAGACGATAGGGGAGCTTGACGGGGTCTGTAAATATCCCCGTCAGAAACTCCCTCTCCATTTTTATTACCTCTTCATCCGGTGTGTCCCAGAACATGGCTCTGCACCGCTCAGGATCCCACATTTTTCGTCCTTTTCGAAAAACCCCGCGGACTATGCCGCGGGGTTTGAGACAAACTATATATCGAACTCGTCTACGTCAACACCATCGTCATCCCCGTCCTCGACAATGAATTCACGGCCGGAAATCCGTTTCTTCTGCCTCTCGGCCTCCACTGTCTTCGACAGGAGCTCCTTAACCTTCACGGGATGGCAGATATTCGGTATCAGAAACATCTTCATGTTTTTGTCCGAGGAATCCACCTTTACCGTCCCGAGGCCCAGTATTTTCTGTCCCAGCGTCTGCTTAAGGGATAAGTCCAGAATCCTGTAAAGTCTGACCTCGTTGCTTCTGGTTGTTAATAAGCCCTTCTCGATAAAGAGCCGCTCCTCATCGAGGGAATACTTTTCAAAAGACCAGGGAAGCCCTAAAAACGTGTGCTTTCTGTCCTTCCAGAGAAGCCCTCCCTTATGATCAAATGAAGGGCGGGAACGGTTCATAATGCAGGAAAGCACCATCAGAGCAATTAAAAGGACCGCAATCACAATAAGAATAATAATCAAAACTTCCATAATCACACCCCCGGTTTACCGTTTCTTATCCAACAGCCTTGTTAATAGTATCCTGCATCATCGCATAGCTCACAATACCCAGTCCGCAGAAGGTCAGAATCAGGAAGATCACATTGGAGTTAGTGGAATTAATGCCCATATTCTGCTTGATGATGTCCACCCGTTTTCCCATTTGATACATCCAGTAGATACCGTAGATTCCGCAGGTCACCAGACTTAGCAGAAATACCATCCCGCCGGATCTGGCCTCGGTATCGCCGGCGAGGCTGTTTATTTCATCATTGAGCTTAATCATCCAGTAAATACAGTAGAAGCCGCAGGAAATAAAGCTGAATAATATACACAGTCCGATATTGCGGTTTGTCCCGCCGCCTATTCCTCCGTAATAGCCTCCGCCCTGCTGGGCATAACCGCCCTGCTGAACATAAGTACTCTGCTGGGCGTAGCCGCCTTGCTGGGCGTAGCCGCCCTGAGTACCGGCATAGCTTTGCTGTGAATAATCCTGCTGGTTATAGCCGCCCTGGGAAGCGTAGGGATCGGGAGTGGGTGCGTAACCCTGCTGGGGAGAATAGCCGCCTCCGGCGTATGGATCCGGAGCCGGAGCAGGACCGGGAGCCGGAGCAGGACCGGGAGCCGGAGCAGGACCGGGAGCCGGAGCAGGACCGGGAGCCGGAGCAGGACCGGGGGCCGGAGCAGGACCGGGAGCCGGAGCAGGACCGGGAGCCTGAGCGGGGCCGGGAGCCGGTTCCGCGGGAGCCGTGGCCGCAAGGGCACCTCCGCAGCTTGTGCAAAACTTCATCCCCTCCTGAAGCTGTGCACCGCAATAAGGACAAATCATAACTTCTCCTCCTTTTTTTAGCTTTGCCTTTGTACAGCTGACCTGAAAAACTTATACCGGTATTATAACAGAACGGTCTGAAAAAAGCGACAATTACATAAAGCTGTCATTGACAGGGGGTGTCACAAAAAAGAACCCGCGGAGCCGTTTTCATCCGGTTCCGCGGGTATTATGCTGATGTCCAGAATCGAACTGGAGACCCCCGCACTACCAATGCGGTGCACTACCGACTGTGCTACATCAGCGCCTTTCCGGCAGGAAGCTTTGCCGCCCTTCCGCCGACGAAAGTGTATTTTATCAGACATTATACCCGCTGTCAAGGGTGCCCGCTTCGGTGTATTTTACCCCGTTTCAACCCAAAACTTCTATTATTTTTGCCACCAGGTCGGCTTTTTTTGCGGGCTTGATTATATATCCCTGGGGACGCAGCTCCCTGAGTGTTTCCACCACCGTGTTTTTTTCACTCATTCCCGTCAGAAAGATCACAGGTATATTCTTGTAATCGTTAAAGAGCCTCATTTTCCGCAAAACTCTGGAGCCGTTCATATCCGGCATCATATAATCCAGAAGTATCAGGTCAGGTATCTCTTTTTCCAGAAAATCAAACATATCATCGCCGGAGCGCACCAGGGTTACTTTGTAAAAATCCTTAAGCTGGCCCTTAATATTGCTCAGCTGTTCGGGATCGTCGTCCACCACAAGGATGTGTCTTTTTTCCGGCTCATCCTCATCGAAAAAAACGGCGGGTTCTTTTTCCCAGTCATCCGGTTCTCCCATATATCCGTCCTTTTTCAGCTCCTCCTCGATTTTAATAAGCTTCTGATAGAGAGAGAATATGGGAACAGGTCTTGAAAACACGGTTACCTTTTCCAGATCGGAGTATTTCATGAAAAGCTTTTCATCCTCACTGTTTGCGATCAGGATTATAAAGCATTCATTCCGCTTTGCCGCCTCACTGAACACATTATAGGCGCGGTAATTAGCGAAGCTTTCATTTCCTACGCATATAAAGATCACTCTGGGAAACACTGTTTCCAGCAGGTCTTTAAGCTCATCCGGATCCGGCGGACAGATAGTCGTAATATAGCCTCTGTCCTTTTCGAGCCTTGCGCTTGTATCCACGGCAATATCTTTATTGTTTCCGGTAAACAGTACTTTTAATCTCATTTACTATCCTTTGCTTCAGGATTCCGCCGTCCTTCCGGACTGATGCGGCTGACCGTGCCTTTATGTCTGAAGTCTGCATGTTCAAGTATATCATATATGTTTTGCCGGCAAAACAATTCTTTGCATAATATATACACCTTATAGTACAATATAATAAATGACAAATCTTTTTTCGTGTTGTTGTTTACTGCGCCGGATTCCGGCAAAAAATTAACAGAGGACAAAAGAATGAATTATGATATTACCTGGCTTGACAAAACGGGACTCGATACCGTAACCGGCATTGAATACACAGGCGGGGAAGAAAAATATGTATCCGCCCTGCAGCGTTTTTATAAAAATTATGAGAAAAACAGGGCCGGCGTGGAAAAGTATTATTCGGATAAGGACTGGGAAAACTATACGATCACGGTTCATGCCTTAAAAAGCAACGCGAAAATGATAGGAGCTTCCGGTCTCGGCAGTTTGTTTGAAGAGCTGGAAATGGCTGCAAAGGCCGGCAATACGGCTGTCCTGGATGAAAAAACCTCTGCTGCCCTTTCAGCCTATGGAGATCTTATCGAAAAGCTTAAGCCCCTGGAGAATATGGGAAACGTCAGGGCGCCGGGGGAAATCTCCGCTGATGAAGCAAAAGAAATCATACATAAGCTGCTTAATGCTTTGGACGATTTTGACGATGAAGAATCCAAAGAGCTTACAATGAAGCTTTCAGGCTATCCCTTCAGGCCTGCTCAGAAAGATCTGCTGTATCAGGCCCTGGGCTCCATCGACAACTTTCTTTATGATGAAGCTGCGGATATAATAAAAGACCTTCTGAATGTAATTGAGAGAGAGAACGTTTAACCGGAAATCTTTTCGAATCGAAAGGGGCATAAGTATGATAAGGAAATTAATCAGTGTTTTTCTTGCTTTTGTTGTTGCCGTTTCCATGACGGCCTGCGGAGGAGCGGGAGACTCATCTGACGCGGGAAAAGCGGAAAACCCCGAGGCCGAAGAAACCGGGAAAGACACGGAAAGCACCGGAGAAAAAGCAGCTCAACCGGCCGGGGAAGCCGACGGACAGACAGAGGAAGAGGCCGCTTCAGATGATTTTCATATCGGTATTGTCACCGGTTCGTTTTCACAGTCCGAGGACGACAGGCGCGGCGCCGAGGCTTTCCAGGAAAAATACGGTGAGGATATGGTAACCCTCGCGATTTATCCCGACAATTTTACTGAGGAGCTTGAAACCACAATCCAGACCATAGTAAATCTTTCCGAAGATCCCAAAATGAAAGCCATTATCGTAAATCAGGCTGTTGACGGAACCACTGAGGCTTTTCGTCAGATTCACGAAAAGCGGCCCGACATTCTCTGTATCGCCGGGGAGGCCTATGAGGACTTTTCCGACATAGGATCGGTGGCGGATCTTGTGGTAAACTGTGACTTTGTTAACCGGGGCTATCTTATGATACGTACGGCGCACGAGCTTGGGTGCGACACCTTTGTGCACATCTCCTTTCCCCGTCATCTTTCATATGAAACGGTGTCCAGACGTGTCGCCGTCATGAAAGAGGCCTGCGAGGAATTCGGAATGAAGTTTGCGATGGAGGAAGCCCCCGACCCCACAACCGAGGTCGGTGTTCCCGGCGCCCAGACGTTTATCCTTGAACACGTTCCCGGCTGGGTGGAAAAATACGGAAAGAATTCGGCATACTTCTGTACGAATGACGCCCACACCGAGCCTCTTATAAAGAAGCTCCTGGAATGCGGCGGATACTTTATCGAAGCGGATCTCCCCTCCCCTCTGATGGGGTATCCCGGAGCTCTTGACCTCGATCTTACAGGGGAAGCCGGTGACTTCGAGAAGATTCTTTCAAAGGTGGAAGAGGCCGTCGTGGAAAAGGGAGGAGCAGGCAGATTCGGTACCTGGGCATATTCCTACGGCTATACCGTTTCGGCAGGTCTTGCGGAGCATGCCAGAAATGTCATTCTGGGGAAGAGTGAGCTTAACAGCATCAACGACCTTTCCACGGCGTACGGCGTTTTTTCTCCCGGCGCCCTGTGGAACGGCTCGGAATATACGGATGCCGAAACAGGAGTCACCATGGACAATACCTTCCTTATCTACCAGGATACATACATCATGGATGATCCCGGTCATTACATGGGCACCACAAAGATTGAGGTTCCGGAAAAATACTTCACTATCTATTAAGGAAAGCGGATGGCTGAAAAAACAAACAAAACCGAACGTTCAAAGGAATACGGAATGAAGAAGCACAGTATGATCATACCGCTGATTCTTGTATTCGTGTTTGTGGCTGTTCTGGTGGTTTATACCTCAAGACTGATGTATTCCGTTGCGGTATCAAACTCCAACGCGGTCATTGAAGACAGGATGCTGAACATCTCCTCAATGATCGAGAATCATCTGAACACCGCCGAAAACGTTTTGCATGTTACGGCCGATTCGGTGCATCATATGCTGGTGAGCGGCAGCACTCCAGCCCGGATACATGAATTTCTCGTAGACGAAACGACCAATGTGTCAGCCCAGTTCGATGAAAACTATAACGGGCTCTACGGCTATATCATGAGTAAATATATGGACGGTCTCAACTGGGAGCCTCCGGCAGGATATGATCCGAGAAGCCGTGACTGGTATATCGTCGCGAAGCAGAACGACGGGGAGGTTGCCTTTGTGCCGCCGTACATTGACGCGCAGACCGGGAATATGATCATCTCCGTGTGCAGGATGCTTCCCGACCGGCAGAATGTCATTTCTCTCGATGTCTATCTCAAAGGCATTCAGTCAATGATGAAGGAGCTTACCCTTAACGGAAAGGGCTACGGCTTCGTTGTCGACGAAACGGGCCTTGTCATAGCCCACAGGGATGAGGATAAAGTAGGAACGAAGCTTACCGATGATGCAACCGGAGAGGAATATCTTAAGGCCATAAAGGAGGCCGGTTCCGGCAGCTTTTCCTATATCTGCGACGGAAACAAAAGCACGGTTTTTGTTAACAGCATAATGAACGGCTGGTATGTTGTGATGGTGCTGAGTAATCGCGAGCTCTACGGGGCGGTGCGCAGTCAGCTTGTCGTCACCGTTCTTATCTGTACTCTGGTCTTTATCATGATTGCCGCTTTCTACAATGTCGGACATAAAAACGAGCAGAGCTATTCAAAGCGCATGGAAGAGATGAAGCTCGAGGAACAGAAGGCGTCATATGAAAGAAAGGTGCTGGAGCTGGAAAAAGACGCGGCAAATGCCTCCAATAAGGCAAAAAGTGATTTTCTTGCCAATATGTCCCATGAAATCAGGACTCCGATGAACGCCATAATCGGCATGGACGAGATGATACTCCGCTCGTCTCCCAGCGAAGTAATTAAAAAGTACGCTCTTGACATTCAGAGCGCGGGCAAAACGCTTTTATCAATAATCAATGACATCCTTGACTTTTCCAAAATCGAGTCGGGAAAAATGGAGCTTGTCCCTGTTGAATACAGCTTTGCTTCCGTAATGAATGATATTGTCAATATGACAATGAGGAAGGCTCAGGAAAAGGGACTCGAGTATAAGCTTAAGGTTTCGGAGGATATCCCCTCGACCCTGCTCGGAGATGAAATACGTGTCCGACAGGTTATGCTCAACCTCATCAACAACGCCATCAAATATACCCATGAGGGAAGCGTGTCCGTTGATGTGTCCTATAAAAAAGACACCGGGATGCTGGAGCTTATCGTCTCCGATACCGGTATCGGCATTAAGGATGAAGACCGGGATAAGCTTTTCGGTTCGTTTTCGCGTCTTGACGAGGAAAAAAACAGAAACATCGAAGGAACCGGGCTTGGACTTAACATCACGAGAAGGCTTGTGGGCATGATGGACGGCACGATCGAAGTGCGCAGCACCTACGGCGAGGGTACGACGTTTACGGCGGAGATGAAGCAGACCGTCGTTGACCCCACGCCCGTCGGGGATTTTGCCCAGAATCTCCTGAGAACCCAAAAGCATGCGGAGGGATACAGGCCCTCGCTGATTGCGCCGGGTGCCCGCGTTCTTATTGTTGACGATAACGACATGAACCTCGAGGTGATCGCGGGGCTTTTGAGAGATACGCGGATAAATGTCACAACGGCGGAATCAGGGCAGGAGTGTATTGATATCCTTCAGGAGAAAACCTTTGATGCGATATTCCTGGATCAGATGATGCCCGGTATGTCCGGAGCCCGGACGCTCGCTGAGATCCGAAGCCGGAAGCTTGCCGAAAACATCCCGATCATTGCGCTTACGGCGGACGCCATTGTGGGAGCCCGTGAAAACTATATAAAGGAAGGCTTCACAGACTACCTGAGCAAGCCGGTGATGTTTGAAGCCCTGGAAGCTATACTCGCAAAATATCTGGATGAGAAGCTTATCCTCACCGAAGAGCAGTTAAAGCAGACCGAAGGCCTTAAAGAGTCCGGTGAAGAGGCTTCCGACGAAGCGCTTGTGATAGCCGTCAGCTCTTCCTCTGAGAAGCTTAAGGCTTTAAAATCCCTGTTGAAGGATAAATGCAGGGGCGTCTTTGTAAAAGACGTGGAAAGCGCTAAAAAATATCTGGCAAAAAGGTAGGGCGCGTTTCACATCCGGAAAACAAGATAGGAAAGCATCCCGTAATAGGGGCTGTCCGAGTGTTTTAATACTACTGAGACATCTTTTATCACTCCGTTCTTCGCGGTTATGCGAAGCGGAGTTCTTTCATTCGCATCATTGTCTTCAGGCGGCCTTCTCAGCAAAGCAAGCAGCGCAACTCTGTCTTCCTCGTAAAAAAGCTTTTCCGGGGAACGGTTCGCAAAGTGCAGGAAATCCTCCAGGGAATCACATTCAAAGAATCTGATGAGCTCCCGGTTTCCGTAGAGAAGCTCCGGACCTCCTTTTACCGGGAGACAGACCATAAACGGAAAAGGAAGGCTGTCGGAGATTTCCTTCAGGTTGAAGCCCGCCCGGTTCTTATCGTATACAAGCATTTCGCGGCTGAAGCGCACGATCTGGGAGCGCTCCGGGGAGTCGGCGCCCTGCAGGGCAATTTCGGCAAAGCAGCAAAGCTCGGCGAAATCCGGGGAATTCTGCGGGTAAACGGCATAACCGATATGGACGGTGTAGGTGATATTTCCGTCCCCCGCAGGAAGAACGAGCTTTGCGGAAATGAAAGCATCAAGCAGATCCACCGCGTGGTCAGGGGTGGAGTTCATTATCAGGATGCAGAATTCATCCTCCGCGAAGCGGGAGATAATACAGTTATTGCCGAAAGCGCCTTTGAGCTTTGCGTGGATATCCCGGATTATGTTGTTTACCGCGTCTGTTCCGGCCTGTTTCTTAAGCTCTTCATAGTTGTTAAGGGAAAGCACCGCCACAACGGCAAGATCTCCCGAATGGTAGCGTATCCATTCATTGCAGATACGGAAGCCGTAGGAGCGCTGATACATCCCCGTCACCCAGTCAAATTCCGAATATGCCCTGCCGATGGAAGAGCTGTTGTTCAGCCAGTTGATGTCGATAAGGAGGATGAGCGCGCGCACATTTCCTTCCTCGAGACAGAGCTGGCAGCTGGCCGCGAACTGTCTTGTGACATTGGCCGGATTGCTAAGAAGATATTCGTTATGGAAAAAATATTCCCCGTTTTCGTAACGGGTTAAAAGTATATTGCGGTTCAGCGAAAAAACGATCTTCTCCGTGTCAGCGGAGGGAAAGATGTTTTCGGCAAACTGTTCGAGAAATTCATCATAGTTGTCGGGGTACCAGGAAAAATCGATGACGGAGCTTAAATGCTCCAGCACCGTGTTTTCCGTGACATCGACTTTGAGATAATAGTTGTGGTCTATAAAGTCCGAAAGATCCATGCCGCTGATATGATGAATCAGCGATTTGGCTGTAAGACGTATATATCCCCGGGAATCGCAGGAGGGAGCTTCGACTGTCATAATGCGTCTCCTTTCCGGAGTGCAAGCTCCGTAATGTCTTCGTGGGCGCAGTAGTAAAGATTGGCCTGCTCATGCTTGTTCAGTGGATAAAGACGCATCCGCACGATACGGAGCGAAGAGTCGGGACCGATATGACCGATGTCGGCCGTGGCTCCGGCAACCGGATTCCCGTCTGCCCTCGGAAACAGGGAAAGAAAGGTATCCCAGTCTTCAGCGGCAATCCGGTCTTTTAAGTGCAGGGCGAAATCAGGATCGCTCATTACCTCGTTCATGCCCATCATCCGGTAATACTGTTCGTTGAATTTCACAAGACGCACGGAGGAGTCTGTGAGCTCGTAGAAGGCCACGGCTCCGAGGATATTGTTGAGCATCTCATCGTTTATCATTTTTTCTTCGGAAAGCTTCATGATATGAACCGGCTCCACCTCCGATACGTGGATGCCGGAGATGTCCAGAATTTCCGGCGTGGACAGGAGTTCCTCGAAGCTGTCGGTTTTCATCGGCTTGTAAAAATAGTAGCCCTGGGCGAAAAAGCATCCCATTTCCGTAAGGAACTTCACCTGGTCGGCAAACTCCACGCCTTCGATGATAATCGGGAGATTCAGGGAGGTTGCCAGGGAAACAATGGAGTTTAAAATGCTGACCCCCTTGTTTATCGTGGAGGCGTCCAGATTGAGGAAACGGGTGTCGATTTTTAAAACATCGATGTCAAGATCCTTAAGGGAATTTAAGGAGGAATATCCCCTTCCGAAATCGTCCATCAGAATGGTAAAGCCCCGGGATTTGATTTTCGCAATCTGTTCGCTTAAAGCATGGTACTCCGAAATGTAGGCTCCCTCGGTGATTTCCAGTTCCAGAGCGGATACCGGCAGATCATATTTTTTAAGGAGGGAGAGGATATAATCCGTTATGTCGTGGGAATAGATATCCGCCCGGGAAATATTGATGGATACCGGCAGGAGCGGGAGACCGCCGTCGAGACAGGCACGCTGCCAGGCGCAGACAAGTTCCCAGATACGGCTGTCAAGACGGAAGATCAGTCCGTTTTTCTCCAGCACAGGAATGAAAATCGAGGGATCGATAATCCTTCCGTCGGGGCGAATCCAGCGCACAAGAGCCTCGGCACCCACAATCCGGCGGTTGAGCATATTGACCTTGGGCTGGAGATAGAAAGTAAATTCGTTGTTTCTGAGAGCGCTTTCCACATCCCGGATAAGCTTGAACTCATCGTCCTTCTGTTCCATCGCCGGGTCATACCAGGCAAAAAGATGGGAGTATTCCTTCTGTATATGAGACAGGGCGGAGTTGGCGCAGTCGCAGATGTCCATCACGGTTTTATTACGGTCCTCGATTCTGTATACGCCGAATTTCGGAGCGAAGCCGATTTCAATGTCCCTGGCGCCAAGCTCTTCGTACGTCCGGGTACGCATGGCGGCAAACAGCGCCTCGTTGTCGGGGCAGAGATAGTAGAAGCTGTCAGAACCCGCGTAGCAGGCAAGGCCGCCGTACTGCTTTTCATAGAGCTTTAAGGCGTCTGCTATGAGCTGCAGGTATTTGTCGCCGGTAGAGCGGCCGTAAAACTGGTTGAAGAGCTTGAAATGCCCGATGTCGATTAAAACCATACAGAGAGTATCTTCGGGATGTTTGAAGAGATACTGGTAGGCAGCCTCGTAGAATGTGCGCTTTGTGGGAAGGCCGGTAAGGTCGTCCAGCTCATCCTCGGTTGAAGCCGTGTTTCTGTCCAGCTGGCGGATAAGCTCCCTGCGGTTCCGGTAGAGATAGAGGGTGGTAAGAACCCTTCGCTTCAGAAGCTTTTCCGACCAGGGGCGCTCAATATAGTCGATTGCCCCGAGAGAGAAGGAGCGCTCTATAAAGCAGTCTTTCCCGGACTCGGCGATGACGATGACAGGAACTTCATCCGTAAAGCGGTTGTCACGAAGAAATTCCAGAAATTCGAAGCCGCTTTTTTCGGGGAAGGTTATGCCCATAAGCACGATGTCAAAGCCGGTTTTTCCGGAAACAATGAGATTGATGGCCTCGTCAGCTGAGGATGCTTCGACAATGTTTAATTCGCCCTGCAGCAAATCCCTTAAGGCCGCGCGGTGAAGCTCGGAATAATCCAGGATCAGAGCGGTTTTATTAAGTGAACGGTCCATAGTGGGTTTCCTTTTTTTGCTGATCTTCTGACACGTGTATGGATATTGTATAGCCTTTCCGCACCTCGCGCAATAAGATAAGAACTTTTTGATTGACTTTTTTCTCCACAACCAATAGAATGGTGAGTGTTGGTGAAAAATTTAACAAAGTAAAGGAGCTGTCCCCGGACAGATCCGGATTATCTGAAGGAAGGAGAAAAATTGATGAAGGGTTTTGCAATGCTGAAAATCGGTGAGGTTGGCTGGATCGAGAAGGATCGTCCCGCGTGCGGACCGCTGGACGCGATCTGTAAGCCGCTTGCCATCGCAATCTGCACCTCTGATGTACACACGGTCTGGGAGGGCGCTGTAGGTGACCGCCACAATATGATCCTCGGCCATGAAGGCTGCGCGGAGGTTGTTGAGGTCGGTTCCGAGGTGAAGGACTTTAAGCCGGGCGACAGGGTTCTGGTGCCGGCCATCACCCCCGACTGGAATTCCCTGGAGGCACAGGGCGGCTACTCCATGCATTCCGGCGGAATGCTGGCGGGATGGAAATTCTCAAACTTCAAGGATGGTCTGGATTCCGAATTTTTCCATGTGAACGACGCGGACGGAAATCTGGCTCATCTTCCGGAAAATATCAATATTGTTGATGCCTGCATGCTTTCCGACATGGTTCCCACCGGTTTCCACGGTGTTGAACTGGCGGACGTACAGTTCGGCGACACGGTACTTGTTATCGGTATCGGCCCCGTGGGACTTATGAGCGTTGCAGGCGCTGCGCTGCGCGGCGCTTCCCGGATTATCGCGGTCGGAACGCGGCCGAAGTGTGTGGAAGCTGCGAAGAAATACGGCGCGGACGAATTCATCAGCTATAAGAACGGCAAGATCGAGGATCAGGTCATGGAAATGACCGGCGGCAAGGGCGTGGATCGTGTTGTCATCGCGGGCGGCACGGTTGAGACCTTTGAGTCTGCGGTCAAATCCGTCAAGGCCGGCGGAAAGATCGGAAACGTGAACTATCTGGGCAGCGGCGACTACATCACTATCCCTCGTGTTGAGTGGGGTGTCGGCATGGGACACAAGCAGATTTGCGGCGGCCTTATGCCGGGCGGACGTTTAAGAATGGAGAAGCTGGGTGCTCTGGTTGCCTCCGGAAAGCTGGATGTGGCTCCGCTTTCGACCCACATCTTCGACGGCTGGGATCACATTCCCGAGGCGCTGCAGCTTATGAAGGATAAGCCGGCCGACCTCATTAAGCCGGTGGTTAAGCTGGAGAGCTGATTTAAGGCCCTTTAAGGACAAAGTGCTGAGACAAATACGCCCATGCGGACGCTGAACCGGCCGTATGGGCGTTTGTTGTCGTTTGCTGTATGGAGAGAAACGCATGAAAATATTGATTGTTTCGGGGTTTCTGGGGGCGGGTAAGACCACCTTTATCCGCGAGCTGATACGCCGCACCGGTACTTATCCCGTGGTGATGGAAAATGAATACGGGGAGAGCGACCTGGATTCGAGGGAGCTTAATACACAACAGAAGGAGCTGAAAATCCTGGAGTTTATGGAAGGGTGTGTCTGCTGTACGATGAAGGACAGCTTCATCAATTCCGTACTGACCGTCTCCTCCGCTCTTGCACCGGAATACCTGATTGTGGAACCTACCGGGGTGGCGCGCCTTTCGGGGATTCTCGAAAATGCGGCGAAAATCTGCTACGGAGATATCCGCCTTTTAAAGCCGGTAACCATCCTCTCTCCCCGTTCCTTTTATCAGAACCGGAGCGAATGGCCGGAGCTCTTTGACAACCAGCTTAAATACGCGGGGATCGTGGTCTTTTCCAAAACAGAGGGAGAAGATCGTGATTATATCCTGCGCCTCGAAGAGGAAGTAAGAAAGCTTAATCCCGGGGCCCTGATTTTAACGGAGCATTACCGCTCAAAGGAAGATGAATGGTTTAAAGAGCTTCTGGAAATGGAATCAGGGGATATTTCAGTTGACGGGGAGGAAGGTTCGCTTAAGCTGGAGCAGCTGACCCTCTTTTCCGGAAGGTTTAGCCGCCCGGCGGAGCTTATTGTATTTCTGGAGGATATTCTCCGGGAAGAATACGGAAAGATAGTTCGCGCAAAGGGAACGCTTCCAGTGGGCTCCGGGATGCTGCGCTTTGACATCGCGGATTCCCTCTATGCCGTGACCGGAACGGAAGACGACAAGACCCAGTGTGTGTTCATAGGGGAATATATCGACCGGGAGGCAATAGGAGAGCGTCTTGGGGCGAAGGTGCCGGGAGGGCTTAAGGGTAAGGCTTCCGGTAAGGCTTTAAGGACGTCCGAAAGGTTCGGTAACGTGCTCGGGAATCGCAGCGTCGCTGGCGATAATGACACAGTTCTGGTTTGAGGCCGGATCGAGCCAGGGTTTTACAGGGTAGAGAGTGAGGTTTTCAAAGAAGCCCGACAGAATATTCATAACAAAATGACGGGGCATGGAAAGCTCTCCCACAACGGCGGAAATCAGATTTACAAGATAAACGCCGTTTTCGGAAAGCGAGCTCTTCACAAGAGAGGTGTTTCCGGGGGAGATTAAAGACATGTCAATCCGGTTGGAAATATAGGCGTCGTTTATTACGGCGTCATAGACTTTGCCCGAAGAGCGCAGGTATCCGGCGGCATCGTCTATTATCAGGGAAAGCCTGCCGGTTTCTTCAAGCTCATATTCCCGGAAAAGCTCATCCAGATAGAAATATTTTTTCGCAAGAAAAAACATCTCCGGATTTATCTCCACCACGTCCATCGAGCATTCGGGATGGCGGGAAATATAATACCGCGGGTAGGAGCAGCCGGCCCCTCCCAGCATAAGACAACTTTTAAGCTCAGGGCGCACGAAAAAAATCTTCTCGAACTCTTTTGTATAGGGAAATACCAGATCATTATGTCTGTCAGGGGCGGTGTAGGCCGCGGATTCTCTCGTGCCGTCCACTGTGAGCAGATGAATCCATTCATCGTTTTCAAAGGTTTCCCGCACTATGACAGTGCCGTAGCCGGAGTGCTTCTTCCGGTACAGAACCCGATCATTATATTGTGGTTTTTCCGGTTTTCCAAAGAGCTTAAACATTGTGTTTTCAGGAAAACATTTCTTCCAGGCCGTCCCAGTCCAGAGCCTTCAGAAGTTTTTCGGCATGTGAGAGTTTTTCCCGGTCCTGATCGGGAAGCCGGTATTCCTTAAGTTCTTTTAAAATCATTTCCACGGAATCGTAATCCATCTGGGGGATACTCTCCTTAAGGGCTTCATACGCGTCGCTTAACACTTCCGCGGGAACGGTTTCCCGTTCGTCCTCCCCGGAGGCTTCCCTGAGCGGCTTCAGCTTTTCCTTAAATGATCTGTAGTCCGAAAGCATCCTGTCATTATTGTCCCGGATAAAGTCTTCATTTCCTTTGTTGCCGGCCTCCTCAAGCTCTTCGCACAGCTTCGAAAGCTCCATTGCGCCTATGATTCTGGCGGAGCTTTTAAGCGCGTGCACCTTTACGGTATAGAGCCGTATATCCCCGTCCTTTAACGCGTTTTCCAAAAGGGCGGAGTTGTCGTCTATTGTGTCCAGGAAGAGATTGAGAGAGAAGCCGAAGCCGGAAATGCCGCCGGAATTTTTTACCCCTTCCTCCACGGAGATATCCTTAACCTCCTTTATCCAGGAAAGCTCTTCGGGGAAGTTCTCAGGGGTTATGTCAAAATCTCCCGGAGAGGGTATGGTAATCAGCTCTTCGGGAATATGCTGCATTATGGCTGTTTCCAGGGCACGGCTGTCCACGGGCTTTGCCAGATATCCGTTGAAGCCCTTCTGTTTATAGAAGTCGTCTCCTCCCGCGGTGGAGTTTGCGGTCAGGGCATATACCGGAGTGGAGGTGTCGCTCTCCCTGATTTTTTCGAGGGTTTCGATTCCGTCCATGCCGGGCATCATGTGATCTAAGAGCACCACATTAAAGGAGGCGTCTTTCAGCTTTACCAGACATTCCTCTCCGCTGGAGGCGGTTGTGACCGAGACCTTTGTGGATTTGAGCAGCCCTTTTATGACGTTCAGATTCATCTGGTTATCGTCCACAACGAGGATATGCGCATCGGGAGCGATAAACTGCGGCACATAGGGGCCCTTTGTTTCCCTGTCCTCTGCGGGGTCGAATTTCCCTATGCCTTCAGGATCGATTATTTTCTGGGAAAAGGTGAAGATAAATTCCGAGCCCTCTCCGTATACGCTTTCGCACCAGAGCTTTCCATCCATAAGCTCGGAAAAACGTCTTGAAATATCGAGACCCAGTCCGGTACCCTGGATGCCGCTGTTCTTTTCCTCGTCCAGCCGTTCGTAGGCGGTAAAGAGCTTTTCCATATCCTCCGGCTTTACGCCGATTCCGGTATCGCTGACGGCTATCCTTAAATCACAGCGCTCCTCGGTCTTTCCGGTCACTTTAACCTTAAGGGCAAGTCCTCCCTTTTCCGTGTATTTGACGGCGTTTGTTAAGAGGTTGAGAGTGACCTGTTTTATTTTTCCCGCGTCTCCGTACAGACGCACCGGAAGGGTTTCATCAATGTCGATGTCGAAGGTCAGGTCTTTTTCGGCGCTGCGCACCCTGATCATCGTGGAGACGGAGCGGAAGAGCTCCTTCACGTCATACTCCTGCTCCACAAGATGCATTTTTCCGGATTCGATTTTCGACATGTCCAGCAGGTCGTTTATCAGCCCCAGCAGGGATTCGGAGGCAGTTCTTATATCCAGGGCATAGTTTATGACAGACATAAAATAATTTTTCGGAACGTTTTCGGCGTCCTCTCTGAGTATCATTTCGTCCATGCCCATTATTGTATTGATGGGGGTTCTGATCTCATGGGACATGTTGGCCAGGAACCGGGATTTGGCGGAATTGGCCCGCTCGGCCTCCTCCTTGGCGGCCCGGATTTCCTCGTACTGCCTGCGGATTATGGTTCCGGTCATGACCCTCCAGACGATTAAGCCCGCGGCGGCGGCGATGAGGGCGATGAGGATTATCCTTACCACCAGAAGCTCCATGAGACGGGGCTTTTTTATGATCGGGAATATGTCATCCTGAAAAACCTCTCCGGTGCTTCCGTCCAGCACCTGAATATGGAGCTGATAATTTCCGTAGCCGAGCCCGGTGTATTCCAGAGGCGTAAGATTGCTCTGGGCCGCGGTTATGCCGGAATCATCGCTGCCCTCCAGAAAAACATGAACAGTGGGATTCGTCATCGTGAAATCAAGGATTGCCGGGGTTATCTGGATACGGCCTTTAGTTGCCGGGATTATGTAAACTCCATCCGGGTCCGGTAATATTTCTTCGTCGTTGCAGAGTATGGAACGAATGCCGGTTTTTATTTTCGAGGTCTGTTCGAAGTAATGATTTATGTTAACTTCTCCGACCCCGTTTCTGCATGAAATATAAAGATTTCCCTCCCCGTCCAGTTCGCTGAAGGAATTGCCGGTGACGGCCCCCGGAAGGCCGTTCGCAATGGAATACAGCCTGTAGTCCGTGATGCTGTTATTCAGAATATCTTCGGCCTTTATCACGAAAACGCCGTAGGAGGAGAGAATCCAGAGGTTATCCTTATCGTCGAAATAGACGTCATAGTTGTTGTTGTACGGGAAGGTATCCACGTTTGTTATGATTCCGTCTTTCATATATTCCACGGAATTGGAGGTGATTATCCAGTAAACTCCCCTGCTTTCATCCCGTTTGATACGGAGAATAACGTCACTGGTCAGACCGTCGTCCCTGCCG
Source organism: Lachnospiraceae bacterium (assembly GCA_024680815.1). Taxonomy (GTDB): domain Bacteria; phylum Bacillota; class Clostridia; order Lachnospirales; family Lachnospiraceae; genus NK4A144. Next base: position 32,292 of record JAILBQ010000120.1, read on the forward strand.
AGCCTCCTGACGCTGTTTCCTTCCAGGACATATATGCCGTCGCCGTCCGTGCCCGCGTAAATTTCACCGTCCTTCCCCTCCTCCACCGTAAGAAATACGGTGTTGGTGATTACGGCGCTTTCTCCGATGGTCTTTTCAATCTTTCCGTCTTTTATAATGGCCAGTCCCATGTTTGTGCCCGCAAGCACGGAACCGTCACGGGCCATGGTGGTGCAGCGCACCTGGTTGCTCAGCATCCCGTTCTCTTCCGTAAAGTATGTGATTTCTCCGGAAGGCGACATGCAGACCAGCCCCTTTGAATTCGTAAAGGTGGAAAACCAGAGGTTGTTATCCTTATCAGAAGCGATGCAGCGGATCCTTGTGCCGCTTAAGGCCTCAGTCGCTGCGTTTTGCACCGACTTTCCGTCGCTGTCGATAATATAAAGCCCGCTGTCGGTTCCGATATAGAGAAGCCCCTCACTTAAGCAGGTGCTGTTGACCACGGCCTCGGGAAGGGCGGCCACTTCGGTGGGGTTCCGGAAATTGTTGGCTACGACCTTCATGACGCCCTGTCTGGTGGAGGCGTACCAGAGGTTTCCCTGATAATCCTCGGTGAGCATATATATGGCATTATCCATGGGAAGATCGGTAACGGCGTGGAAGAAACGGTTTTCATCGAGATAGCCGGACAGCTCTTCGGAGCAGAGCCAGATTCTTCCGCAGGCCGCTGTTATCCACTCTATGTCGGAGGCGGGAGAAACCCGGATTTTTTCAAGCTTCCCCGCGGGGGAGTTAAAGGAGCCGTAGTATATGTAGTCTCCCTCTGTCCCAATGTATACGGAGTCGGCTTTACGGGGATCGGCGAATATCGTCGTGATATTTCCGATCCCTGATTTTCTGCCATCGATAAAACGGGTTATCTTTCCGTTTTCAATCGAGAAGGCCGCTCCGTTATAGGTGCTTCCGTAGATTTTTCCGTCCGGGGCTGAGGAAAGGCGGATTATGGTTTCGTTGTCCAGCCGTCCGTCCATAAAGGGACGCAGCGTTCCGTCGGGGCTGAAGCAGGAAATACCGCTGGTTGAGCCGATATATACCGTTCCGTCAGGAGCTTCCGCGAAGGAACGGACCGAAGAGGAGGGGAGGCCTTCCTTATAGGTGAAGTGGGTACTTTCCGACCCGTCCAGCAGAACCACGCCGTTGTCGTTCGTGCCGACCCAGATTCTGCCTTTACTGTCCTCAAAAATGGCCCGTCCGCTGGTGAGACCGCCCGAAGAGTCCATTCTTTCAAAGGTGGTGCCGTCATAGCGGATGATGCCGCTGTAGCCTCCGATCCACACATAGCCGTCGCTCGCTCCCAGGATCCAGTTGGCGTCCGAGGTGGGCAGGCCGTTGGTGGCGTCATATATTTTTGCCGTATAGCCCACTCCGTGGAGCTGCCCGGTTACCGCGTAGCCTCCGCCGGTTTTAACTTCATTCCTGCTTTTTAAGGTTTGTTCCGGTTTTTCAGCACTTTCCGCCGCTGCCCCGCCGCTTTCCGAGGCAAGCGCACAGGGCGGAATTCCCGCAGCGAATATAAGAAGAAAAAGTATAAACGCAAAAGAACGAAGAAGTTTCATTGCGGAAGCCCTCCCTGAAAAAAACCTGTTTTCTAATGAATAATTATAATGCAGCAAGCAGGTGTGTTCAACAAAGTTTGAAATATTCGGGATTTCAGGTATAATACACTATGTATGTTTTGTTTTCGGAGGGAGAGAGGTTTGACCTGCCTTTTGTGGTTGCAGAATATCCGTGAAGCTCTCGGGCCGGGGGTGGAGGCTTTTTTTGTAGCGCTGACGAATTTTGCCGGAAGCTCCTCCAGCGCGATTCTGCTGTTTATCATATATTGGTGCGTGGACAGGGAGACCGGCTGTCAGCTCGGAGGGACCTATGCCCTGTCACTGTTTGTGAACCAGCTGATAAAAAATACTGCCTGCATTTACCGCCCCTGGATCAGGGATCCCAGGATTGAGCCAAGCGCAGGGGCAAAACCCGGAGCGACGGGCTATTCCTTTCCCAGCGGACACACCGTGGTGGCGGTTTCGCTTTACGGGCAGTTCGGCTGGAAGTACAGGGCAAAAAAGTGGCTGATGTGGCTTTGCTTTATTTTTGTGCTGCTGGTTGCCTTTTCCCGGGTTTATTTAGGGTACCACACCCTTCAGGACGTTCTGACGGCCTTTATTGAAACGATTCTTGTGATAATTGCCTGGCAGAAATTCCTGCCCTGGCTGAAAAAACATCCCGAAGCGGACGGAAAGCTGCTTGTCTCCGCGCTCCTGCTCTGTGTCCTGGGACTGATATACTGGGTATTAAAGCCTTATCCCATGGACTATGTGAACGGTGTTTTGCTGGTGGATCCGGAAGAAATGCAGGTGGACTGCTTCCAGTCGGCGGGGCTTTTATCGGGCTTTGCTGCCGGCTGCTTCGTTGAGCGGCGTTATATACGTTTTTCGACAGATAATATCCCGATTCGCACCCGGATTTTAAGGGGTGTGATCGGAGCGGTGTGCGTTTCAGTCATAGACAGATTGACGAAGCTTGTTTCCGGCGGAGTTGATCCCCGGGTTTTAATGTT
>JAILBQ010000016.1 GCA_024680815.1 Lachnospiraceae bacterium
CAGATAGCCGATGATAAAGCCGGCGATCATCGAGTCACCCGCGCCGACAGAGTTGACGAGTGTTCCCTGGGGAGGAAGGCTTTCGTAAACATCTCCGTTTTCGGAAAGCAGGAGAGCGCCGTCTCCGGCAAGGGAGACAAGGACGTTCGAAGCTCCCATGGCCTGAAGCTTTCTGGCACAGGCTAAACTGTCGCTGTTATTTTCAATATGACAGCCAAAGATCCCTTCCAGCTCCTGTTTATTGGGCTTTATAAGAAACGGTTTGAAGTCAAGTACCTTTGTCAGCAGTTCTCCCGAGGCGTCTACCACGTATCTTATCCCTCTGCCATTAAGCTTGGACAGGATATCCATGTATATACCGGAGGGCAGGGAAGGAGGGATGCTGCCTGAAAGTATCAGGAAATCCCCGGACTTCAGCCGGTCGAGTTTTTCATACAGTTTATCGATGTCCGCGTCGGAATAGGCAGGACCGATCCCGTTTATCTCGGTCTCTTCGATACCCCTGAGTTTCACGTTGATCCTGGATATACCTGAGGAAACGGGGATAAAATCCGCTTTTATCCCGCTCAGATCGATGAGCCTCTTTATCTCGTCCCCGGTAAAACCCGCGGTGAAACCGAGCGCCACGCTGTCGATCCCGAAATTTTTCAGTACGAGAGAGACATTGATCCCCTTTCCGCCGGGGTAGATCAGCTCCGATGCCGTCCTGTTGGTCACTCCGATCTTAAAATCCGGCACGGAAACTATATAGTCAAGAGACGGGTTAAATGTAACTGTGTATATCATATTACTATAATAACTTCAAAATATCCTGTTTTCAAGGGATTGAATTTAGCACAGGAGATTCTACGATACACAAATGCAGGGCATAATTATCAGATTTTTTCACAGGGGACAGAGCTCTATGGTATAATCAGGGATAAGCACGGCCTTTTCCCCGGGGGGAACCCTGTATGAGGTGTTTATTTGATGAAAAAACATAAAGATCCTGGAAGTAATAAAAAAGTACTCACTGTTATGTCAGCGCTTATAAGCTTTGTCCTGCTTATGGTGTTCTATTGTGTAATGCTTAAGCACGATTTAAATGACTATAAAGAGCGATACGCTTATATAGCCAAGAATGAAGCTGAGCATATCATTACAACGATCGACTGTGTGATGTCACGAACAAATACGCTGAAGACAATGGTGCAGGATCATAACGGGGATACATCCTGGTTTGATAATATTGCCGAAGACATCTATATGTCCGTTAAGGACGAAACGGGAATCTCGCTCAAGAATTTTGCGATTGCACCGGATGGTATAGTATCGGATGTATATCCGCTTGACGGAAATGAAAGCCTGATCGGATTTGATTTTCTGGATACAAGCCGTACAGGAAATCTTGAGGCAAAAGAGGCATATGAAAAAGGCAATACCATACTGACGAATCCGTTTGAACTGGTGCAGGGAGGGGTCGGTATGGGCGGCAGGTCTTCGGTTATCCTGCGGCATGACGGAACCAGTTCCCTTTGGGGACTTGTAACGGTTACGATTGATTTTGATAATCTGATCGAAGTGCTTGGACTGGATAACCTGCAGGGCATGGGAGCTGACTATTCACTGTCGTATATCGATCCGGACGGTAAAGCCCAATTCATGCATGGAGACAGTAACCTCGGTGAAAATACGGTAAAAACACAATTTCAAGTCCGCAATCTGACATGGGAAATTGAAGTGAAGCCAATCAATGGCTGGATTTCAATATGGCAAATTATTCTGTCAATGTTTATTGTCCTGTTGTTTTCCGGGTTTGCAGGGATTTTAACATATATGATGCTGCAGCTTCGTGAGCGCAATGAAATTTTGCTGCGTCTGTCAATAACGGATACCCTGACCGGTTGTCATAACCGCTGAGCTTATGAAGAGAGGATGCTTGAACTCTCCCAAAATGGAATAGACGATGATTTTGTTTATGTTTCTGCGGATGTGAATGGCTTGAAGTATGTGAACGATACTTTCGGTCATCTTGCCGGGGATGAGCTGCTTTCCGGTGCGACTTTGTGTATGAAGAATGGGTTTGGCCCTTATGGAAGTGTATACCGCGTCGGTGGCGATGAATTTGCAGCACTGATAAATGCAGATGAAAAGACCTTCGCAGATATAATGAAAAATGTTCATTCCATTATGGATAATTGGAAGGGTCAGAGTGTAGATAAGTTGTCTGTATCCATCGGATATGCTTCACATCGTGAGTTTCCGGATATGACGATTGAAGAGCTGAACAAAACCGCAGACAAATTGATGTATGTCGCAAAAGCAGAGTATTATAAATCTCATGACAGAAGGAGAAATTAAGCCGGTGATGAAAGGAAGATATTACATGAGAAAAAGAATGATGTTCCTGATTTTTCTGGTGATGGTTATTATGGCCTGTGCCGCCTGCGGAATGTCAGTGCCGGAAAATGTACCGGAAGGAAATGCAAAAACCGGACTGCCCGGAAATGAAGCCACGGAGGCGGAAGAGAAAGACACAGAAAATGTAAAAGAAGCTGAAAACACAGAGGCAGAGATAAAGTCAGCTTCGAATCTGCCGGACGATGAAACTGAGGAAACGGCGGACAATGAAGCTTCAGGGGATGAGCTGTTTGAGGATATGTCTCGTTTCGGATATACATTCAGCAGCGGAGTCGGGGGCTGGGGAACTGAGCTCAGCGTTTCACCCGACGGATCTTTTACAGGGAATTTCAATGATTCGGATATGGGGTCTACAGGGGAGGGCTACCCAAACGGCACTATGTATTATTGCAACTTTAAGGGCAGATTTTCCAGACCGGTTTTTGTGGACGAGTATACATATACTACAGACATTGAGGAGATCAGTTATTCCGACGAGCCTGAAAAGGAAGAGATCGCTTCGGATGGCGTACGTTATATTGCAGCTTCTGCATATGGTATGGATGATGCTGAAACCATATATATCTATAAACCCGGAAAGCCTGTTAATGAGCTTCCTGAAGGATATATATGGTGGGTAGAAGCACCAACCGGAGGCTCTTTGGAGAAAAATGGTTCAGAGGTGCTTGATTTTTACGGGATTTATAATGAAAATGCGGACTGCGGTTTTATAAGCTATCAGGTAAAGTTTGGCAGGGAGGACCTTTTAAGGATATATGAAGAAAATATCGGGAAGCAGAAGGAGATCGATGCAAAATTTGAAAAAGGAGATCTGGATCAGTTTTCCCTGAATATGCTTTCATATGACGAATTTAATATGTGGGACGGACTCCTTAATAATCTTTGGTCGTATCTGAAGGAAACCCTTCAGGAGGATGAGATGACCGCACTTACAGAAGAACAGAGAGCATGGATAAAACAAAAGGAAGAAACGGTTTCCAGAGAAACAGCAGGTTTTGAGGAAGGCAGTATGCTTCCTATGATAGAAAACGGAACCGCAGCCAGGCTTACCAGAGATAGAGTGGCGTATCTGTTCGGGGAATATGTGAATAGATAAAGAACAGCAGCTTTAATTCCTGAGAGGCAGCTGACGTTGAGGGGCCGGGCGAGCTTCAGGAGCGAGGATTACAGGTGGAGCATTTACGCTGTGTTGTCGAAAGAATCACATATCAGAACCCGGAGAACGGCTATTCCGTTATCAAGTGCAGGGCAAAAGGCTTTTCAGACCTTGTTACAGTGATCGGAAACATGCCGGATGTGCACGTTGGAAGTGTACTGTCTTTGGGCGGAAGCTGGAAGGTTGATAAGAAGTACGGCCGTCAGTTTGTCATGGAAACCTTCGAGGAGACACTGCCCGCAACGGTTTACGGGATCGAAAAATATCTCGGAAGCGGTCTTGTTAAAGGAATCGGGCCTAAGTTTGCAAAGCAGATTGTAAATAAGTTCAGGGAGCAGACCCTTGAGGTGATCGAGAACGAGCCGGATCTTCTGATCGAAGTGCAGGGCATAGGTAAAGTCCGGGTAGAGCGTATAAAGAAAAGCTGGGCGGAGCAGAAGGAGATCAAAAATATCATGCTCTTCCTGCAATCACATGATGTCAGTACAAGTCATGCTACGAAGATATATAAGACCTATGGCAATGACAGCATAAAGATCGTTCAGGAAAATCCCTATAAGCTGGCGGATGATATCTGGGGAATAGGCTTTAAGAC
>JAILBQ010000080.1 GCA_024680815.1 Lachnospiraceae bacterium
ATGTGAGGCATGAGCTTGTTACGGCCCAGATAAAGCTTCAGAGTATGGAAAACACCCTCCGGGAGCTTCAGGAGGAAAACAACGAGAACCAGAAAAGAATCGTTAAACTCGAAACCCGACTGGCTTCCGAAGGAAAAGAGGGAAAGCGTTAGAAAAGTAAGAAGGCTGCCGCCCGGCAGCCTTTTTAAGTGAATGTATGGATAATATGACAGAGCTCTTAAGCCCGGCCGGGTCCTTCGACTCCTTCGTCGCTGCCCTTTCCGGAGGAGCGGACGCGGTATATGCCGGCTGCAGGCAGTTTTCGGCCAGGGCGAACGCAAAGAATTTCACAACGGAGGAATTTATCGAAGCCATTGACGCCTCCCATCTGACAGGGAGGTGCCTCTATCTGACCCTCAATACACTTTTGAAGGAAGAGGAGATGGCCGGGATAGACGCTCTGTTAGAGCCTTTATACAGGGCTGGCCTTGACGGGATCATCGTTCAGGATCTGGGAGCAGCGGAGTTTATCCGGGAAAAATATCCTCTTCTTCCCCTCCATGCCAGTACCCAGCTTGCGGTGACGAGCAGGTACGGGGCCGCATATCTTTTCCGTCACGGATTCAGCAGGGTGGTGCCTGCCAGAGAGCTTTCCCTTAAAGAGCTTAAGGAGATAGGGAAAAGCACCGGGATAGAGATCGAAGTCTTTATCCACGGCGCGATGTGCTATTCCTATTCGGGAATGTGCCTTATGAGCTCCTTCATGGGCGGGCGGAGCGGAAACAGGGGCCGCTGTGCCGGCTGCTGCCGCCAGAGCTTTGGGGAACCCCCAGCCTATTACCTTTCCATGAAGGATCTCTGCGCCCTTTCCCTGCTGCCGGAGCTTGTTTCGGCCGGTGTTTCCTCCATGAAGATCGAGGGGCGGATGAAGAGCCCGGACTATGTTTACAATGTGACGAAGATGTACAGAAAATATCTGGATATCCTTAAGAAAGAGGGAGCTCGGGCATACCGGGTGGAAGAGGCCGATTTTAAGGAGCTTTCCGGGATATATTTAAGAGGCTCGGTAAACGAGGGATATTACAAACGCCATAACGATCCGGATATGATCACCTTTGAACGGGGAAGCTACCGCTCGGAGAAAAACCTTCCCTCCGCTATTCCCCCGGCGCCATCCCAAAAGATCGAAGGAGTTTTTATCGCCAGGGCAGGAGAGAGAATGCGATTTTGTGTAAAGACAGAGGACAAAAAGAAAAGCTTTGAAGCAATCGGGGCGGAGGCTTCAAAGGCGCGAGAGCGCCCTCTGACGGCAAAGGACGTGAAAAAGCAGCTTAACAGGACCGGAGGGACATGGTTTTCCTTTTCCGGGTTTAATATCGTTCTTGACGGGGATGTGTTCATCCCGGTAAGTGCGCTCAATTCATTAAGACGGGAGGCCCTTGCCGGTCTCAGAGAGGAGATCTTAAGTGACTTTAGGCGTACTTTGTGAGGATCCTGCTCTCGCCGGAGCGATCGGAAGGCTCGAGGGCGTGGATGAGATTTATTGTGCCGCGGCTCCTGCCGGGAGAAGAGCGCGATGGATCCAGACCCTGCCGTATATCACGAGAACCGCGGCGGACTTACGTCCGGGAGGGAAAAATATTTCCGGTTTTCCGGTACCTGACCCTGATGCCGCCGGCTTCCTGGTCCGGGGGCTGGACGGCCTGGAATATATATTGGAAAGCGGCACGGACCGTGAGGTGATCGCGGATGCTGCTCTTTACACAATGAACAAAAGGGCGGCCCTTCATCTTCTGGATAACGGTGTTTCGCGCCTCACCCTTCCCTACGAGATCGACCGGAAGAGCATGATTAGCCGGGGAGAGGCGGAGCACTCCTGCCTTGTGCTCTACGGAAGGATCCCTCTTATGATCTCTGCCCAGTGCTATTTCAAAAACTCGGGACTTAAGTGCAGGGCCCCGGATAAAGGGAAGGGAGAAGATATAACCTTTTTAAGGGACAGAAAGGGTGTGAGCTTTCCGGTTAAACGCTTCTGCGCAGAATGCACGAATGTCATATATAATTCCGTCCCCCTTTCCCTCCACAGGGATATAAAGGCGGTAATGGCCTTTGCGCCCTCTTCGGTGCGGCTTGATCTTACGACGGAGCCGGAAAAAGAAGCAATGAAGATAGTGAAATATTATGTCAACCTTATCCGCAGAGCTGCTTCGGGAGAGGATCTTAAGGAGCTGACGGAGGCTCCTCCGTTTTGTGCCTACACAAGGGGACATTTCGGAAAAGGGGTGCTGTGATAATGGACACGGCGGTAATTTCCCTTTCACGATATATCCTTCCGGTGTTTATGGCTTTTTTTGCCTTCAATGCCTTTCTCTGCGCAGGATTGAAGGAGGGAGAGCGGGGAGGAGCGGAGGTGATGCAGAACATCTTCATGGTGCTGATCCACGTTACCGGCTTTTTTGTGCTCTTCCTCGAACAAACCGATCAGAGCCTTCTGGTCATGTGCGCCTGTCAGGAGCTTTTGTTCTTTTCGGTGATCTTCGTGTTCAGATATGTATATCCCGAATCTTCACCGGTCATAATAAACGATATGTGCGTGCTGATGTCGGTGGGTTTCGTTATCCTGACCAGGATCTCTCCCGATAAGGCTTTCCGGCAGTTTTTGATAGTGACGGTTTCATGTGTGATAGGCTGCATCGTTCCGTTCTTTTTCGAGCGTTTTAAGGCGATACGCCGTTATTCAATGTATTTCGGTATTGCCGGCATACTGCTGCTCCTTCTGGTCTATGCGGCAGGGGCGGTGACCAACGGTTCAAGGATAACCTTTACCCTTGCCGGGATCACGTTCCAGCCCTCGGAATTCGTAAAGCTCCTCTTTGTATTCTTTGCCGCGGGAGAGCTCGATATGTCGGAGCCGGAGGTGGAGCCTGACTCCCCGGACCTTTTAAGACGCCTGCCGAAGTGGGGGAGGATCCTTGCTGCCTCGGCTGTTGCCGGGGCCCATATACTCATCCTGGTGCTCTCCAGGGATCTGGGAGCGGCTTTGATTTTTTTCGTGATTTATTGTATGATGCTCTATGCGGCCATCCGGACACCACTGGTGCTTCTTTGTTCCGCCGTACTGGGAGCTCTTGCCTCCCTGGTGGGATACAGGCTTTTTTCACATGTGCGTACCCGGGTGCTGGCCTGGGCTGATCCTTTCAGTGATATAGATTCACAGGGTTATCAGATCACGCAGTCCCTTTTTGCCATAGGGACCGGAAGCTGGTTCGGCATGGGGCTGGGAAAGGGATCCCCCGGAAAGATCCCCATCGTTACGGCGGATTTCATTTTTTCCGCGATCTCGGAGGAATTCGGAACGATCTTTTCGATCTGTCTGCTCTTAGTATGTGTGGGACTCTTTCTGATGTTCATGAATGCAGCCATGCATAATACAGACCCGTTTTACCGGCTCCTGGCGCTGGGGTTCGCGGTGAGCTACGGCTTCCAGCTGGTTCTCTCCGTCGGCGGGGTAACGCGCTTTATCCCTCTTACCGGTGTGACCCTGCCTTTCTTAAGCTACGGAGGCTCGTCGGTCACGGTGTCGGTCATCATGGTTGCCGTGATCGAGGGGATATATTCCGTACGAAACAGGGAACATGGCGGTCAGCCTGATCAATCTTTTTATTACGAAAGGAGTAAAAAATGACAGTAGTAAGTATTATTCTCGGTGTTATCCTTATCATCGGAGGCTTTTCATGCATGATGACTCCCGGACAGACCCTTCTTTCAACGGGGTATTTCCTGGGGATCATGATGTTTGTTTACGGAATTTTCGGTATAATAAAGGCTTTTCAGAAGCGCAATACCATTCTTGAGACGGTGGTGAGCGTACTTGCCGTCATCGTAGGACTCGTGGCTCTTTTCCGGCCGGGCAGCACCCTGGCCATCGATGCCTTCATCGTGTTCATGACGGCCTTCTGGTTTTTATTCAGAGGAATTCTTTCCGTCGTGCTTTCCATCAGAATGAAGGATGTGAACAAAAACTGGATCTGGGGCCTTATCCTGGGTATCATCTGTGCGATCCTCGGGCTTTATTCCTTCGCACATCCGTACGTTACCGCGCTGGCGGTCGGTTTCCTTATCGGCTTTTATTTCATCGAGGCCGGTATCGATCTCATTTTCTCGGCTACTTTGTTGAAATCGGTGACGGACGGAAATAAAATAGGTTGATCACCCATCCGACAAAAAAAATAAACGGGAAACCTTCTGAAAAAAAGGCTTCGGGAAGACGGCGTTCAAGACGGAATCGTGAGATGACGGTGATCGTCGTCTTCTTCATGCTCCTTTTTTCGGGTATCGTGATAAATCTCCTGTATTTCGTTTACGCGAAGGCTCCGACGGAGATAAACAATTCCTATAATACCCGTCAGAAGATCCTGGCGGAAAGGGTGATAAGGGGAAAAATATTTGCCGGGGACGGGGAAACCGTCCTTGCGGAGCAGGCCATGGACGGGGATAAGGAGGTACGCTACTATCCGAAACACAACCTCTTTGCCCACGCAGTCGGCTTTTCGACCCACGGTGTGATGGGGATAGAGCGCCTTGGAAATTACGCCCTTCTTACCTCCAACGCTCCGGTAAAGGAAAGGCTGGAAAAGGAGATGGCGGGGGTCCGTAATTACGGGGACGATCTCTATACCACTTTTGACGTTCATCTTCAGGAGGTGGCTTCCGAGGCGCTGGGAATATACCGCGGGGCGATCATCGTAATGGAGGTGCATACCGGTAAGGTTCTCGCTATGGTCTCCAAGCCGGACTTTGATCCGAATACGGTAGACGAAAACTGGGAGGAGATAAGCGAAGACGGGAAAAATTCGCCCCTTGTCAACAGAACCGTGAACGGTCTCTATCCCCCCGGCTCCACCTTTAAGATCGTAACACTTCTCGAATACATAAAAGAACATTCCGGGGACTACGAGGATTATTCCTTTTCCTGCGACGGGACCTTTTCCTATGAGGAGGCCCGGATCTCCTGCTATCACGGAATAAAACACGGGAAGATCGGTATCCATAAGGCCTTCGCAAAATCCTGCAACTGCGCCTTTGCCGATATCGGAAGGCTTCTCGACCCCGGCAAGCTCCTCGACACATCCGAAAAACTTCTTTTCAACCGGGAGCTTCCGGTGGATTTCCCATATAAGGAAAGTCAGCTGTCATTAAGTGAGAACCCTTCGGCCGAAGAGCTGCTCCAGACCTCTATCGGCCAGGGAAAGACGCTCATAACCCCTATGCATCTTGCGCTCATTACTTCTGCCATAGCCAACGGCGGCATTCTGATGCGGCCGATGGAGCTTACCAAAAAGACAAATTATCTCGGGAATCTTGTGGAAAAATATGAGCCGAAGGCTTACGGCCGGCTTATGAGCGGGGAAGAAGCGGAGCTTATGAAGCAGTTTATGACGGAGGTCGTGACCGGCGACGGAACCGGGAGACGTCTTTCGGGTCTTTCCTATACGGCGGCCGGAAAGACCGGCTCCGCGGAGTACGGAACGAAAAAGGGTGATTCCCATGCCTGGTTCACCGGTTTTTCAAACGTGGAGGATCCGGATATAGTCGTTACCGTTATCGTGGAGGGAGCCGGCAGCGGCGGGGATTACGCCGTACCGATGGCGAAGAGGATTTTTGACGCGTACTACGATGTGCGCTAGATGGTTACTATTCACAGTTGCTCAACATACGGACAGTACGTGAGCTTGCTCACAGGTACTGCTCCGGATGTTGAGCAAAACTGCGAAGCAGGAACCTCCACCAACATGAGGATTTCAGGTGTGAAGCGCCAGTAGAGCTGCGGAAAGCAGCGGGAAATCCGAATGCAGGTGGAGGGGCTGTGAATAGTAACGCTTGTTAAGAAAAAAACAGTATTAAAATCAAAAAAATAATTGTATAATACAGGAAGAGGGATTATCAAACCTGATTTTTTGAGGAGGATGGGTGATTATGTTCAAAAACCAGAGTATCAACTTTAAACTGCTGACGATGACGGTTCCGCTGATGGTGATCGGGATTGCGCTGGCTGTCTATTCCGGAGTTATGTCAACCCACATCCTGTCGGAATCCAGAGAGGTCTATTATGACCAGCTCAAGGAGCTTACAGGGGCGCTGGTGACCGAGGACAGGGATTTTTACCAGGCCCAGCTGGCCAGTGAGCAGGTTCACGCCAACAGGCTGAGTAATCCCGACAAGGTGGAGGAAGGTCTGGAGGACTACGATGAAAACGTGGGCCAGGTGCTGGACAATATAAATAAAATCGAAAGCACTTTCGCAAAAGACTCCTATCTCTACAATACTTTCCGGGGAGAGGGACAGAGTGATTCCATTGCCGGCCTTATCACTACCTTCAAGCAGAACGTGTCGGTCTGGCAGGAAAGCTATGATCCCCACGATAATTCCGGGGATTTTGCCGCTCAGTATCCCGCGTTCCTGGACGCAAGAGGGGAGCTTAACGAGATGGAGGATTCCCTTGAAGCCTATGCAAAATATCAGGATTCGAAGCTGGAGAACAAGGTTAAGGTTACCACGGTTATCGCCATTATAATTATTGTGGCGGTGGTTGTGCTGATGGCGGTTTACTGCCTCCTTACGATCCGGTATCTCAAGGACGCGGTGAAGGTTAATGCCGAGGTTATAAATCATCTGGCCCACGGAGAATTTGTCAGAGCCACGAAATACACGGATTACGGCGATGAAATGGGAGCCATGATCCGGGATTCCAACAACGTTATAAATACTCTGGAGAAAATCGTTCAGGATATCAGGGCCTCGGTGGATTCGGTTCAGGGCTCCTCCAATGAGGTGGCTGATATGGCCAACCAGATTTCCCAGACAGCGGACGGCGTTTCCAGCGCGATTCAGGAAATCGCCACCGGCGCCACCCAGCAGGCGGATGAGATTCAGCACGCCACCGAGAATGTGGGCCGGATCAGCGAAGCGGTCACAAGTGTTCAGGGCAATACGGATTCTCTTTCGGATACGGCCAGCAACATGAACGACAACTCCAAGCGTTCGGCCAGCGAGCTGGAGAATCTCCGGAAGAGTTCCATGGAAATGAGCTCCAACATCGCGGAGATTGCCGAGAGAATCAGCGCCACCAGCAAGGCGGTTGAAAATATCAATAAAAAGGTTGAAGCCATCACCTCCATTGCTTCCCAGACCAACCTCTTAGCCTTAAACGCCTCCATCGAGGCCGCCCGTGCGGGCGAGGCGGGAAAGGGCTTCGCGGTTGTGGCGGAGGAAATCGGAAAGCTGGCTGAGGATTCCGCCCAGTCCGCCAACGACATCAGGGTTGAGATGGATACCCTCCTCCGGGAGTCCCAGAGTGCCGTGGCCAAGGCCGAAGAGGTGCAGAGAGCCAACGTGGAGCAGCAGGAGGTTCTGGATACGACCTTCACCAGCGTTAACGGCCTTATTGAAGGAATCGAAACCACGGTGGGCGGAGTGCACTCCATTTCCAGAAATGCCCAGGACTGCGTGGATTCCAAGAGCGTGGTTGTGGACGCCATGGATTCCCTGTCCGCGATTTCCGAAGAAAACGCGGCGGCTTCCGAAGAGACCTCCGCTTCCATGCAGGAGCTGAACGCCACGGTTATTACGCTGGCAGGCTCCGCGGACAGCCTGAATGAGGTGGCAAGAAGACTGAAGGAAGAAATGGAATTTTTCAAATAAAACCGCATATCGCGGCAGAGTGCCGTTAAGAGTGGCACGGAAAGGCAGACAATGGCAAAGAAGGATTTAGACTGGTCAAATCTCGGATTCGGCTACATGAAAACAGACAAACGGTATGTGTCTTACTTTAAGGACGGCGCCTGGGATGAAGGGGCCCTTGTTGAGGACGATACCATAACAATGAGCGAGTGCGCGGGGGTGCTGCAGTACGCCCAGACGATTTTTGAGGGGCTTAAGGCCTATACGACGGAGGACGGCCGTATCGTCACCTTCCGCCCGGATATGAACGCGGAGCGCATGATTAATTCCGCAAAGCGAATGGAAATGCCGCCATTCCCGAAGGAGCGCTTTATCGACGCGGTGGAGCAGACGGTTCGCGCCAACGCGGACTGGGTGCCGCCCTACGGCTCCGGGGCCACGCTCTATATCAGGCCTTATATGTTCGGGCAGAATCCGGTTATAGGAGTGAAGCCCGCCGACGAATATCAGTTCAGGACGTTTGTGACTCCGGTCGGCCCGTATTTCAAGGGCGGGGCAAAGCCCATCACGATAAAGGTCAGCGATTTTGACCGGGCGGCTCCCCGCGGCACGGGCAACATCAAGGCCGGTTTAAACTATGCCATGAGCCTCCACGCCATAGTGACGGCCCATGCGGAGGGTTTTGATGAAAACGTTTATCTCGATCCCGGAACAAGAACGAAGATTGAAGAGACCGGCGGAGCCAATGTGCTCTTTGTGGATCAGGACGGAAATATAGTGACTCCGAAGTCGGATTCCATCCTGCCCTCGATTACCCGGCGCTCCCTGGTTGCCGTGGCTAAGGACTATCTCGGGCTTACGGTAACGGAGCGGGAGGTATATCTGGACGAAATCGGAAAGTTTGCGGAGTGCGGGCTTTGCGGCACCGCGGCCGTGATTTCGCCGGTGGGCTGCATAAACGACCACGGAAAAGAGATCGTGTTCTCCGCAGGCCGGGAGGAAATGGGGCCGGTCACGAAGAAGCTCTATGATACCTTAACCGGAATACAGATGGGCCACCTGCCTGACAAAGAGGGCTGGGTGCACGAGATATGTTAGATATTGTTATCATCGGGTCGGGGCCGGCGGGGCTCACCGCTGCGATATATGCCACCAGGGCAAAGCTTGACCTTCTGGTTATAGAGGAAAACTTTGTAAGCGGCGGACAGGTCATAAATACCTATGAGGTGGATAACTATCCGGGACTTCCCGGTATAAACGGCTTCGACCTGGCGATGAAGATGCGGGAGCATGCCGAAAAGCTCGGGGCGGTTTTCGTTAACGAAAAGGTGACGGAGGTTTCCCTGTACGGGGCGGTAAAAACCGTAAAGACAGAGGACAATACCTATGAGGCGAAGACGGTGCTGATCGCCACCGGTGCGTCCCACAGGAAGCTGGGGTGCCCGGGCGAGGAGGAATTCGCCGGAAAGGGCGTGTCCTACTGCGCCACCTGCGACGGGGCATTTTACAGGGATAAGGCGGTTGCCGTTATGGGCGGCGGGAATACTGCCATTGAGGACGCCATCTTTTTATCCAGACTTTGCTCCAGGGTGTATGTAATCCACCGCAGAGATGAATTACGGGCCGACAGGGCTTTGCAGGAAAAGCTGTTTGCGGCGGAAAATGTTGAGATGGTCTGGTCCGGCGTCATTTCCTCCATCGAGGGAGATGAGAAGGTCGGGATTGTCCGGGTCAGGAGCACAAAGGACGGGAGTGAGCGCACGATAGAGGTTTCGGGTGTTTTTGTGGCGGTTGGTATCGTCCCGCTTTCCGGGCTCTTTGCCTCTCAGGTGGAAACGGATGAAGCGGGCTACATCGTCGCCGGCGAGGACGGGGAGACAAATATTCCCGGAGTTTTCGCGGTGGGAGATGTGCGTACCAAGAACCTCCGGCAGATCATAACCGCCGCTTCCGACGGCGCCAATGCCGTAACGAGCGCGGAGAAGTATCTGAATACCTGTAGTTAAATCCTGCCGAAAGCACCACCCGGAACACAGATTGTTTCGGTTTTATCCATATTTTAAACACAAACTCCATGTAAACTCTCCAGACGTGGCAACGTTAAACTTTTCACCACAGGAGAGGAGCACATGAGAAATGATTACAGACATGAAGTAAAGCACCGGATAAGCTTTCCGGATATGCTTTGCATTCGCAGCAGACTCTCCGCAATCGCGGAGAGGGATTCCCATACCATTGACGGAAAATATTTTATAAGGAGCCTCTATTTCGATACACCGGAGGACAAAGCCCTGCGGGAAAAGACGGACGGTGTGGACCGGAGGCAGAAATTCAGGATCCGTTTTTACAACAACGACCTGAGCTTTATCCGGCTGGAAAAAAAGAGCAAACTTAACGGCCTGGGTACAAAGGACATGGCTGCGCTTTCTGTTTCCCGGGTTAAGGATATTCTCTCGGGAAAGCTCGATTGGATGCCGGAGGATGAGGAGCCGCTGATAAGAGAGCTCTATGTCAATATGCGAAACGACAGGCTTGCTCCCAAAACCATAGTGGATTATACGAGGGAGCCCTTTACGTATCCGGCGGGTAACGTCAGGGTAACCCTGGACTACGATATCAGAAGCGGGATCTCGGCCACGGATTTTCTTAATCCCGGGGTGCCTACGGTACCGGTTATGGATTCGCCCGTAATTCTCGAAGTAAAGTGGGACGGCTTTCTGCCGGATATCATCCGGAGAGCGGTGCAGCTTAATGTAAGAGAAGGGGCGTATTCCAAATATGCAGAGTGCAGAGTGTTTGGATGAAAGTGCGGATTGCTTCGTGCTGCGCACTCTCGCAATCCTGATGTGCATTCGCAAATCGCCCCGCTTCGCGTGGCTTTTTTGCTCATACACATCAGCCCGTCCGATGGCTGCACGGGATCGACCGCAAGCGCTCGTCCCGGCAGCCGCCGTCCGGGACTTTCATAGTAAGTATGCGTAGTGCCGGATTTTCGGGTGACGGTATTTATGTCAACCGAAAGACCGGGGGAAGAAACAAACTTGGTTTACATAAAAAGGAGGAACCGATATGACTTTTAAGGATATTTTCAAATCTAATTTTCTGGAAAACGTGAACAGCGTAAGCGTTCTGGATATGGTGCTGGCCCTGGTGCTGGCTTTCTGCCTGGGGCTTTTTATTTTCTACGTCTATAAAAAGACCTGTACGGGGGTGATGTATTCGGCGAGCTTCGGGGTTACCCTTGTGGCTCTGACGATGATAACAACTCTCGTTATTCTGGCGGTTACCAGCAACGTCGTGCTTTCCCTCGGCATGGTCGGCGCCCTTTCAATCGTGCGTTTCCGTACCGCGATAAAGGAGCCTCTGGACATAGCCTATCTCTTCTGGGCAATAGCCGCGGGTATAGTGCTGGCAGCGGGCATGATCCCCCTGGCGGTTTTCGGGAGTTTCCTGATCGGTATTATTCTGCTGGTTCTGGTGAACAGAAAATCTTATGTAAACCCCTATATCATCGTGCTTAAGACCCAGAATCATGAGGCGGAGGAGAAGGCAAAGGCTTATATTAATCAGAACACCTTAAAATGCGCTGTTAAGAGTAAAACTGCCGTAAAGGGCCAGATTGAGCTTAACCTGGATATACGTCTTAAGAACGACAATACTGACTTTATCAATACGCTTACGGATATGGAGGGAGTTACAAGCGCCTGCCTTGTAAGCTATAACGGGGATTTCATGAGCTGAGGCCTGAGTCTGCCGAAAGAAGGTTCCGGGCGAGTTAAGGAGGTACATTATGTCAACTTCAAGACATTTCAATAAAATATGCTGCATGGTACTCATTTTCGCCCTCGTTCTTACGGTGTGCTTCATGAACGCTGAAAGCTTCGGGGTTGCCGCCACCTTAAGAGCCATGGGATATGAGGAAAAAATATTTGACCCTTCGGTGGTTCATACCATAGACATAACCATGGAGGACTGGGATGAGTTCATTGCGGACGCAACGAGCGAAAGCTATTATGAGTGTGATATGGTTATTGACGGAGAAAGCTTTAAGGATGTGGCCATCAGAGGCAAGGGCAACACCTCCTTAAGCTCCGTTAAAAATATGGACAGCGACAGATACAGCTTCAAGGTGGAATTTGACCACTATGACAAGACCGCCTCCTATCACGGGCTGGATAAGCTCTGCCTTAACAATACAATCCAGGACAGGACTTATATGAAGGATTTCATCGCCTATCAGATGATGAATGAATTCGGCGTGCCTTCTCCCCTTTGCAGCTTTGTGTATATAACGGTAAACGGAGAGGACTGGGGGCTGTATCTGGCCGTGGAAGGAGTCGAGGACTCGTTTTTGCAGCGCAATTACGGGAGCGATGTCGGAGAGCTGTACAAACCGGACAGCCAGTCCTTCGGCGGAGGACGCGGCCAGGGGAAGGATTTCCGGATGTCGGAATTCATGGAGGAGATGAACGGTGAATCCGGTGTTTCCGGGAACGGTTCCGGGGCGGTTTCCATGGATGGTTTTCCGGAGATGGAATTTCCGGGAAAAAAGGACGGGGTCAGCGGCAATTTCGGCAGAGGAAAGGATTTTCCCGGGAGCATGGACAACGTCAGCGGCAATTTCGGCAGAGGAAAGGATTTTCCCGGGAGCATGGGCAGCGTCAGCGGCAATTCCCGGGGCGGCAGGGAGTTCCCCGGCGGAGGAAAAGGCGGCTTCCCCGGCGGAGGAATGGGCAGCGATGATGTGAAGCTTAAGTATACGGATGATGAGGCGGAAAGCTATTCCAACATATTTAACAGCGCCAAAACCGAGGTTTCCGACGCTGATAAGGAAAGGCTCATAAAATCCTTGAAGTCCTTAAACGAATATGAAAATCTGGAGGAGGTGCTCAATATTGACGAGGTGCTGCGCTACTTTGTGGTGCACAACTTCGTGGTGAACGGGGACAGCTACACCGGAGGGATGATTCATAATTATTATCTTTATGAAAAGGACGGGAAGCTGGAGATGATTCCCTGGGATTATAATCTTGCCTACGGAACCTTCCAGGGGAAGGACGCGGAGAGCGCGGTGAATCTCTCCATCGATTCCCCGATCGTCAGCGGCGGCTTCGGCGGCCCGGAAAGCCCGGCCGTGGACGACAGACCAATGCTGGGCTGGGTTTTCAGCTCGGAGGAATATACAGAGCTTTACCATCAGTATTTTGAAGAATTTGCGGAGAAGCTTCTGGATACGGGCTATGTGACAAATCTTATCGAAAGCACGGCAAAGCTGATTGAGCCCTATGTTAAGTCCGATCCCACCGCTTTTTATGAATATGAAGATTTTACGGAGGGCTGTAGGGCGCTTAAAACATTTATCGAGCTTCGCACGGAAAGCGTTAAGAGGCAGTTAGCGGGAGATACCACATTAATTGACGCATCATCTCTTAATCTTGACGCCTTGGGCGGAATGGGAGATACTAATAAGGGTGGTTCTGACGGAGGAGGTATGCCGTCGCCTCCTGACGGCGCCATGGGCCCTCCGCCCGGGATGCCATAATCAAAACGATAACGCGACAGGGAGACAGCCAATGGGGAAAGCCGTAATAGTTGCCGGTCACATATGCATTGATATAACGCCTGTGTTTCCTGAAGGGAAAAGAGAAAAGATTTCCGATATACTGATGCCGGGCAAGCTTATCGAAACAAAGTCGGTATCGGTTTCCACCGGCGGGACGGTGGCGAATACAGGTCTGGCCATGAAGCTTCTGGGGGCGGATGTGCGCCTCATGGGAAAGGTGGGAAAAGATGACTTCGGCGAGATGATCTGCAGTATCCTGAAGCGGTACGAAGCAGGGAACGATATGATAATGGCGGAGGATGTGGTGTCTTCCTACTCCGTTGTGATCGCGATACCGGGAATTGACAGGGTATTCCTGCACTGTCCCGGAGCCAACGACACCTATACGGCCGCGGATCTTCCGAAGGAGCGGCTTCAGGAAACCGATCTTTTTCATTTCGGATATCCTCCCCTTATGCAGTCTATGTACATAGACTCCGGCAGCGGGCTTCTGGAAATCATGAAGCTCGCGAAGAGCTGCGGCTGCGCCACTTCGCTGGATATGGCGGCGGTTGACCCGAATTCCGAAGCCGGAAGGGCGGACTGGTTCTCCATTCTTAAAAAGGTTATTCCTTACACGGATTTCTTTGTCCCGAGCATAGAAGAGCTCTGCTACATGATTGACCGGGAACGCTTTGAGGAATGGCAGAAGAGGGCCGGAGGCCGGGATATAACGGAGGTCATTGAGCTTGAGGGAGATATAAGGCCTCTTGCCGATAAATGCATGGAGCTTGGCTGTAAGGTACTGCTGTTAAAATGCGGTGCGCCGGGCCTCTATTTCAGAACCGCGCCGGAGAAGGTCATAAAGGAAATTCCGGACAGACTCGGACTGGACGCGACAGCCTGGGCGGGCAGGGAGGGCTTTGAAAAATCCTATAAGCCCGACCGGATTTTATCCGGAACCGGAGCGGGAGACACCAGCATCGCCGCCTTCCTTACGGCCATGCTGGAGGGAGATACCCCTGAGGAATGTGTCCGCCTGGCGGCAGCCGAAGGAGCCTGCTGCGTTTCGGCCTATGACGCCCTGTCGGGTCTTTTGCCCTTAAATGAGCTTAAGGCGAGAATAGAAAAGGGCTGGGAGAAAAACTGAATGATACTGATTGATACATTTCCTACCAACAGTATAAAAGGCCTTGAATACCGTGTAGGAAGGGTATTCCCCTTCGGGGCCACCATTGAATCCGACGGGGCGGTAAATTTCAGCGTCTATTCGAAGGAAGCAACCGGCTGCACTCTGGTACTTTTTCATCACGGTTCTAAAAAGCCCTGGGTCGAGATACCTTTCCCGGAGGCTTTTCGCATCGGCAATGTCTACACCATGATGGTGTACGGAATCAACACCGAAACAACGGAATACGGCTACCGTTTTGACGGCCCCTGCGTACCGGAAAAGGGGCTTCTTTTTGATAACAGCCGGATTCTGCTTGACCCCTACGCCAGGTCTGTTTCAGGAAGAAGCGTATGGGGAAGAAAGCCGGATTATTCGGATATTTTTTCCCACAGGGGACAGATAATAAGAGAGGATTACATATGGGAGGGGGACAAGCCCCTTGAGATCAGGCAGTGTGACCTTGTGATCTACGAGATGCACGTGCGTTCCTTCACGGCGCATAAAAGCAGCGAATCCAAATATCCGGGCACCTTCGCAGGCATCACCGGAAAGATTCCCTACCTTAAAGAGCTTGGAGTGAACTGTGTTGAGCTTATGCCCGTCTTCGAGTTTGACGAGTTTGAAAATGCCAGAGAGAAGGACGGAAAGCAGCTCCTTAACTGCTGGGGTTATTCCACCGTTGCCTTTTTCGCTCCCAAGGCCGGTTATGCGGTTTCCGCAGCCTTCGGTATGGAAGCGGACGAGCTGAAGGGCATGATAAAGCGGCTGCACCAGAACGGGATTGAAGTGATTCTCGATGTGGTATTCAACCACACAGCCGAGGGCAATGAAAACGGGCCCTGCATTTCCTACCGGGGAATTGACAACCGTACCTATTATCTTCTGACTCCGGACGGGTTTTACTACAATTTCAGCGGCTGCGGCAACACGATGAACTGCAACGATCCCGTGGTCAGAAATATGGTGCTGGACTGTCTGCGCTACTGGGTTTCCGCCTACCATGTGGACGGCTTCCGCTTTGATCTGGCTTCGATACTCACAAGGGATGAGGCCGGTTCGCCTATGATTAATCCGCCTCTTCTGGACAGTATCGCCCATGACGCCGTGCTGGGAAAAAGCATTCTTATAGCCGAGGCCTGGGACGCCGGCGGGTTATATCAGGTAGGGAGCTTTCCATCCTGGAGACGGTGGTCCGAATGGAACGGAAGGTATCGCGACTGTCTGCGCAGATTCATAAAAGGCGGGGCGGAATGTGCGCCGGAGCTCTATCACCGCATAAAAGGGTCGGACGATATGTACGCAGGCAGGAGCGCGGCGGCTTCCGTAAATTTCGTTACCTGTCATGACGGCTTCACGCTCTATGACCTCGTTTCCTATAACGAAAAGCACAATGAAGATAACGGCGAGAATAATCTTGACGGTTCGGACAGCAACGACAGCTGGAACTGCGGAGCGGAGGGAGAGACGGACGATGCCGGAATTCTTGAGCTCAGGTTCCGTCAGATGAGAAATATGCTGACCATACTTCTCACAAGCAGGGGGATTCCGATGCTCCTTTCAGGAGACGAATTTGCGAATACCCAGTGGGGCAACAACAATGCCTATTGTCAGGACAATGAGATATCCTGGCTGGACTGGTCTTTATTAAATAAAAACAAAGAGCTTTTTGATTTTGTGAAGCATCTCATTGCTTTCCGCGTTTCGCATCCGGTTATAAAGGGAAGCAAATATGATTTCGGCAGGAACGCCACCGGCTATCCCGAGCTTTCTTTCCATGGAACAGAGCCCTGGAGCCTGGATGAGACTGCGCCGTCTCTTGTGTTTGCCTATATGTACGCGGAGGAGCACGAAAAATACGGAACAAAAAAGGACTGCTTCATATATGTGGCAGTCAATGCCCATTGGGAAGAGCATTCCTTTAAACTGCCGGTTGTTCCGGAAGGTTTTAAATGGTACCTGGCCTTTGAAGCATACGGTGTTTCTTCGGAGCCCGGAAAGGAAAAGAAGCTTCCGGGACAGGTGGAGTTTTTACTGGGGCCGCGCTCCACGGCCGTTCTCATGGCAGAAAAAGGCTGAAAAGAAAGGATGGTTAAGGCATGAAGGTTCTTGTTATTAACTGCGGCAGCTCATCGTTGAAATTCCGTTTTATTGAAACAGACAAGGATGAGGTTATCGCCAAAGGGCTCTGTGAGCGGATCGGTACCAACGGCGGACATTTTGCATATCAGAAGACCGGCTCCGGGCGGATAGACCTGGATAAATATCTTCCGGATCATGACGAGGCGGTGAGGATTATTCTTACGACCCTTACCGATCCGAAAAACGGAGTCGTCAGCTCTCTCGATGAGATAGATGCAGTGGGACACCGCATAGTACACGGGGGAGACAAATTCACTCACGCGGAAATCATCACCCACGAGGTGCTTGAGGAGATCGAGAAGCTTTCGGAGCTGGCGCCCATCCATAATCCCGTGAATGTTATGGGAATAAAGGCATGTATGCACCGGATGCCGGGAAAAAACATGGTTGGGGTCTTTGATACCGCCTTCCACCATTCCCTGCCGGAGCAGGCCTATCTTTACGGGATTCCCTATGAATATTACAAAAAATACGGAATCCGGCGCTACGGCTTTCACGGTATGAGCCACCGCTACGTGGCCATCAAAACCGCGAATCTTATGGGGATGAAATATCACAGCTCAAAAATTGTGGTCTGTCATCTGGGAAACGGAGCGAGTATTACAGCCGTGGAAAACGGTCGCTCAATAGACACCTCCATGGGCTATACCCCTCTGGAGGGTATCATCATGGGCACAAGAAGCGGGAGCATCGATCCGGAGATAGTAAATATCATAGCTGAAAAGGAAGAAAAGTCCCTGATGGAGGTTATGAAGATTTTAAACCGCAAGTCCGGAGTGTTCGGCCTTTCCGACTATCTTTCCGCAGACATCCGGGATCTGACGAAGGCCTATCTGGAAGGAAATAAAAACGCGGTTCGTGCCCTTTCCACCTATACCTACAGGATTGTGAAATATATCGGTGCCTATGTGACGGTGCTTAACGGTGCGCACGCTATCTCCTTTACGGCGGGAGTCGGAGAAAATTCGGTGCTCGTCCGGAAGCTCATCTGCGACAGGCTTGGGTTTCTGGGGGTTGAGATTGATGAAGAGGCCAACAAAAACGCCTCCGGAGAGACACTTATTTCCACTCCGGAATCAAAAATCCGCGTATATGTCGTTCCCACCGACGAGGAGCTCTCCATCGCCAGACAGACTGCGGAACTCATTAAGGAGAGGTCTACCGATTTAAGAATGGTGGACGAGGAGCACTGAGGCCGGGATTAGGAATGTATACAGGTTATTCGGGAGATTTATATGATTCATGAATTTTTGATAAATAAAGATGATTATGAGGCTTTTTATCCGCTGATACCGCAGATGTACCGCGAAGAGCTGGAAAATGAAAGTCTTTTCGGCGTAGCATCCTTTGACGGTATCATAGATGAAGAGCACCTGGTGGGAGTCGTGCTTACCAGGATCAGGTTCCAGTGGCAGGAGATCGTCTGGGTGGCGCTTTCAGAGAGGTATTCCTTAATGGAGTACGGCGCTGACCTGATAAAGGCGAGAGTGGAGGATGCCAGGAACAGAGGCTTTCTCTTCGGCACCTACAGCGAGTTTCCCTCTACGGAGATACTCCGCAGGGAGTATTTCTCCTGTGCGGGGTTTTCTCATGAGCTGATACCTGCGCACACCTATACCATATATACAGCAGCCTTTGCCGGGAGACCGGTAAAGCTGTCTCCCGAAGAGGAGGCCCATTGCTCTACGGTACGGAACCTTACCGCAAGTCAGAGGAAGGGACTGGAGGACGCTTTGGCCTCTTCACGGGCAGCGCTTCCCTTAGAGTCTCCAATAAACTGGAACACATATGACTGGGATGCCTAGGTCTGCTACCTGGATAAAGGTCTGGTAAAGGACGTGCTCTTTGTCCGCAGGCTGCCTGAATTTTACTCCGTGGAGGGCAGGTTCGGAAACGATCACAAAAGCTTTCACGTGATGCTTGAGTATTTAAGGAAGATGGCGCCCCGGGTTCTCAACAGGAGGTCATACTTTGTGATACCCGCCATTACTGAAGGCGCCGAAAAGATGCTTGACGAAGCGCCTCTGGCCAACGGGGATGAGCTGTCTTTGATGTGCAGAGGATATGAGAATGTAAAGAAAAGAAGGCCTCCTACCAAAAAGAACCTGGAGGCGTATTTAAATATGACGCCCCGGCAGCTGCTCGGAATAGATATGATGGACCCGGCTCCCCCTGTCGAAGGCAGCTCTCCTGCACCTGACGGAGAGGGGCTGGAAGAGTATTATGATGAAGAGATGCGGAAGAAATGTGCAGTATATGAGAGATTCTGGAACAAGATGGAAATCTGGTGCATAAAGGTGGGGCTGCCGTCCGTTATGCTTATGATACAAAAGCTTGCCGCAGACGGATACAAAATGTTCAGCGAAGGAAAAGCCGTATCCCCGGGGCTCAGGGATCTTGGATTTACCGGAAGACCGCTGTCTACTTCTGCGGAAAGAGCCAGGATGACAGCGCAGGTTGCAGGGATTATCGTATTGGAAAGGGAGCTTCGGGAAAAGCTTGAAAAGGATGTGGCGGCTCATTACAGGAAAAGGCGCAATATGAGGTAGACAGGCAGATCGCCGACACCGTACGGGAGGTGGCAGCCGCATTCTTTGCCCTTACAGGAAAAAATATTTATACCGGGGAGGAGATCCCCGCAGGGGATCGCCTTGAAACCGGGGTAAGTGCCAGAGCCGCTATGGTAAGGCTCAACAATCTGACCATGGACTACGACTCCATGGTGACTGAAAGGATGATCGCCATAACGGAGGAAGAAGAAGATTTTAAAACAGCACTGGCAGAGCGGCTTAAGGCACGGAAAGACGACTTTGAGAAAGAGGAAAATGCACTCCGGGAAAAGATAAGGACGTCGGAAGCTTATGCAAAGAACAGGGAAAAGGTCGATAAGGCCATGGCAGAGAGGAAGAAGTTTTACGAAAAACGCTCTGCAATATCCGCAAAGATCGACGTTTTGTGTGAACGGGCAGAATTTGCCGGCAGACGCGAGCTTGCAGAGGGGCTTTATTTCTACGAGCAAAGAACAGCGGAATACTATACAGACAGCATAAGAGCTTACCTGTCGAACCTTTTTGAACAGGAGCCGATGCCTGCTATGGCGGGTATCTATGTCAGTGTAAATATAGACCCCGGGGTAGTCTGTCCCGATCCGAAAAAGATACTTGATTCGCAGATCGCAAAGCTGGATCCGGGATTTGAAAGGATCTCGGAAGAGGATAAGAAAAATGCCACTCTCTTTCTGGCCCTGGAGAGGATGCAGCGGAGAACCGGTGCAGCTTCGTACCGGCAGGACGAGGGGATCACGGATGGTGCATACGATCTGGATGAAGTTTTTAAACTGCTTGAGAAGCTTGAGGCAAAGGTTAAAGAGCACAATGTCATCTTCCGTGAGCTTATGCTTCCGGAGATGTTCGTAAAGCTTCCGGAGCTGGTGGAGCTGTTTGACGAAGCAAAGAGCCTTAGAGATGCAGCGTCTTATCTTCTGGATGAGGGCTTTGACAGGCTTGATGAGCGGTATGAGCTTTATCAGAAGAGTTCGGCTGTATATGACACGCTTTTTAACAGGGCGAGGCATATCGTGGTGGCAAGCCGCATGACTATCAACGAGCTGGCGGAGACATACCAGGATTATCATTCCACGGATTATGCTTACTGTTATGACAGGATTGTAAAGATCAGCGAGGAGGGTGCAAGATGAGCGGAAAAAATGACGGAACAAATACTGCGGGACCGCAGGCTATGTCCATAAAAAGCATGATAAGGAGAATGGTGTTTTTATCACCATGGAGCCCGGATACGCTATAGCTCTTCAGGATACCGGTTTATATGCCTACAGTGAATATAAGATGGCCAAAGACGAGGAAGATACATACAAAGAGCACATTGAAGCCCTTACCAGGGAAATTGAGACATTGCAGGAGAACATCAGCAAGGCTCAGAAGGCCTCCTTTGTGGAAAAGCCGCCTCTTGAGCTGAAGCATAAAAAGGCAGACGAAAATGCCATGGGGCCGGGAGCCGGACGATACTTAAAAGAGTTGCTCTTTGGCGAGGATAAACTAAGTAATGTAGGGGAAGAGGATCAAAGACAGATAATAAGCAGGACAGAGCGGCTGCTTCCCGCACTGATGGGAGAGGATGCAGTTGAGCTCGGACAGTTGAATCCCGATAAGATAGTGGAGCTGGCCAATATCCTTTTTGAACGGTTTACAAAGGATGGGAATTTTGTTGAAGCCTGTGAGAAAAAGGGCGCATACTGGGAGTATTTCCTGGACAGAGCCTTTGCGGGAAAGGATTCGGACAGCTATGAGGGCTACCGGCAGAAAAGGGAAATGGAGCGGCTGGCGGCAGGAGTTTATCTATACGGCTGCGATGAGTACAAAAAGACAGGGCGCTGGCACCTTCGTATCAAGGGCTTATCGGGCGATAATGGCAAGGGGGATGACGCTGCCACAAGGGGCAGGGATCGTCTTGAGATGATGCAGGGTATGACCGGCATGATCAAGGCGCTGTTTGAGTCAAACGACCTCAAGCCGCCGCTGAGTATATATGAATTCAAAAGAGAGCAGCTTCGAGCCCAGAATGCAGGCAATAAGGGGAGCGCGGCCTTTAAGAGCAAATACAGAGACTATCTGGAGGCTCAATTCAGGAAGGCAGGAAAACAGTTAAAGAAAGACAAGCTGGACCCGAAGATCGATTTCATGGACAAAACCTATGAAAGCTGGTCTTCGCTCTGCAGACTTGTAAAGGATAATTACAGCCTCTACGGCGTGGATCATGACGCGGAAGCCCTTGCAGATGTGATCGGCGATTCTATGAGCGAAAAGGATCATGACAGGTTCCTTGAAAAGGTAGCTTCCCTGGAAGATAAGTACCATGAGACCGTGCTGGGCAGTGACATCAGCA
This sequence comes from Lachnospiraceae bacterium, assembly GCA_024680815.1. Lineage (GTDB taxonomy): Bacteria > Bacillota > Clostridia > Lachnospirales > Lachnospiraceae > NK4A144. The sequence goes on from JAILBQ010000080.1 coordinate 21,414, forward strand.
AGAGCCGTATGATAACTGATGATATGAAGCATTATCTTGCCGGGGCGATCTATACCGGCGACATAAAGTTCATAAACGATTCTTCCCTGTTTATGAGGATAGTGGCGGCAGACAAAGAGGGATGCAAAAAAAAGGCCGAAAGGCTCAATGACAGGATAAAAACCTTTAAGGAGAAAGACGGAGGTCTTTTCATCGACACGCTGCTTTCGGATCAGAGGTTTTTGGAGCATATAGCCGCAGACACTGACACGGAGTATAAGAATTTCATAAATGAGATAAAGCCCGCTCTGGATGCCGTATTAAAGGAGTTTAAGGGGCACTCTTATTTCGACCAGTATATTCTCGAGAAAAAGGGTGAGATCTGCGATATCATCATGGATCACAGAACCGCTCATCTGGATGTTATCCTGAAGCTTAATGAGCTGGACAAAGAGATCGAGGCTGTAAAGATCGGCGGAAAGACCTTTGGTTCCATCTTAAATGACAGGATCGCCGCAAATGAGATGGCAAAAGAAAAGCCGGATCAGAAGAAGGTGAAAAGCGGCGCTGAAATGGTTGATGCCATAACGCTTATGGGAGCCGAGGCTGTTTTAGATGACCGCATCAAAAATTTAGCTGTAATAAACAGAGCATTCCTGCAGGAAGACAGAGAACAGAGATCCGACGAGGATATTCAGGCGAGGAAGAAAAGGCTTGAGGATTTAGAAGATCTGAAGAAGGAGGGAGAGAATGTCGTTTTAAATAAGAAATCGGGCAGGGAGTTATTTAACGGGATCTTTTCTTTTACTCAGGCCGGTTTTAAAACGCTGGACGTCAATAAGTTTTCGGCAGATGATATAGCTCCCAACTATAAAGAGGGCCTTGAGCTTATAATGCATCAGGCGGAATTCTATATGAACGATCCTTTCCTGGAGACCTTCTATGCCACCATGGTTAAGAAGCTTATCTTTGATGCGTATAAAAACCTTTATGAGGATTTTCTTTCCGACACGAAGGCGCTTCTTAACATGAGAGTCTTTTCCATGGCAGCGGACAATGCGATATCAGAGAAGAATAATATCTCTGCCATAGAAAAAACACCCCTTAAGCTTGGACTTTTCGAGTACTTCGCCGAAATGCTGATAAATGGTGAGCCGGGCAAAGTAGAAAGCTACAGGTATCTTATCGATAAGTTGTTTCAGAATAAGTTCGGCGAATTTGACCTGACAGGATATATCAGGGACGATAAGGGCGGCATGAGCGGCGGCATCGGCTATGATTTTGCCAAAGGCGAGAGGATCGATCAGAAGAAGGCGAGGGAGGTATTTGAAAAGCAGCTGAAGGAAAAACTGAGTCATTCTGCAAATAAGACTATGGGTCACCTGACTGAGGACGATAAGCTTCTGATGCATTACATCATGCACAACAGAAGGGGAGCCAGTTCCGCGAAGAAGATACTGTCAAAACTGACGAAAAACACTGATGAATATGATGTCGGGGACGGCGATAACACAGCCTTTATTCAGTACATAAAGGGTGAACCCTTAAATGAGGCTGTTATAGGCATAGATTATGTGGAACTGGCAAAATACCTTACCCTTGAAGACCGCTGGAAGGAAGAGGCTGAGCTTGCTATCCGCACCGTCGCCGAGGCAAGGAGGGTAAAGGAGGTCAACGATCTATTTGTCGACGTAAAGGCAAAGAATGAGGTTTTGGACGAAGCCTGGGCTAAAGGCCAGCTTGACTGTGCCATGGAGGTGGTCTTTGACCATATATCCGACCTCAAGGAGGACAAGATCATGTCGGGAAAGGAGAAGATGTGGAGACTGTATACAATCATGCGTGCCTACAGCCCCTTCTTCGACGATTACAAAAAGCTTGTGGATATGGGTACCATACCCTATGATGAGCACGCGTACTATGGTATGCCCGTGCTGTACGAAAAGCTTGCGGAGTATTTTTCCTTTGGTGAAAACAAGGCCGGGGTCGAGAAAATGATATACCAGACCAAGCTCTGCAAAGAGATCGGTATCTACGACGAAACGGAGATGGAAACGGTCCTTGCACAGCAGGGCGAAGCGATCATTGCCCAAAAGATAAAAGAGGACGACAGCAGGAACAGAGCGACAAAGTTAATAACGGATTATCTGGATGAAAAGACAGGGGAGAAGCACAGGCCAAAGCGGCTTACTACCGATCCCGAGGAAAAGGAATTCCTGCCCCAGGTTGTGGCAGGCGCAAAGGCTATTGACAGATATATCGCGGACTGTGCCAGAAAATGGAAGGGGGATTCTTCGGCGAACTTTGCCATAGAGATATTAAGCTATCCCCTTCGGGAGAGGCTTTTTATATACTACCTCATTGAAAACGAAAAAGAGACGGCTCCTTCGGAGCTTGACTGCGCCATGGCGCTTACGGGATATGTTCCCAATCTTATCAATTTCGATAAGAAACTATACAATTTCTTTATTGCACCCGTAAGTTTTATCAAAAAGATCCCCAAGGTAACAGACCTGGGAGACAAATTCGGTATCATCGATTCTATGGGAGCATTTTCCACCTCAAAGCTGGAAACGGGCATGAGGATGCTCGACAGCACCAAGTGGAGATTCAGCGATTATTTAAAGAAGCTGTCGGATGACAGGAAGGACTTTAGCGACAAGGATGTTCCCGAGGAAGTAAAGGTCCGCCAGAGCCTGTATATCACGATGATGGATGAGATCTCCCGGCAGAGGATCATGCTCGCGGGAAGGGGCCTGGAGGAGGCGAGGAATGATCCCGAGATAATGCGGCAGGATCAGAGGCTGAAACGGCTTTTCAGAAAACTGCTCCGGGCGAATGATGCGGTGGCCAGGCTTATGCAGGATGAGGAGACAGTGGCAAAGTATAAGGGGATGGAAGATCGACGGTGATAAGCCGGTGGATCTGATGAAGGACAGCGGTCTGGTTACCCTTTTGTCGGGTTTTTATGTAGTCTCGGCATGTATTGATGCTAAGCGCCTGTCCATGCCGGGGCTCAGTACGGAGCAGATGGTACGGCATAGTGCCGACCTTGTGGGAAATATTGCAGGATTCCTGGACAACTTAACTCCCTTTGGACAGGGCACCATGATGGTCACGAGTATGATCAAGGAAGGGATATCGGCAGACCAGAAGGAAGATGTCAGAGATGCCGAACGTGAAACTTATCTCAGAGCTCTGCAGACAAGCGAAACCTTAAGGGACGAGCCGGGACATGAAAATGATATCCGCCTGACCGATGCCGTGCAGAATATAGCTTCCATGCAGAAGAATATGTCCGACGCCGAGATGAAGCGCAATATGCTCAGGGCAACGGAGTGCTGTCTCTCCATTGCCACGGTATTGACCGGCGGGGGCTTTCTGGTGCTCCCCGCTATCGAAGAGGTGATAAAGGTTTACAGATGGATCTCGTCCTTCTGGGACAACAGGGAGCAGAGGCTGAAGACCATAGACGAGTTTCTGGAGCTGGATGAGCTGGTTGAAAGGTTTAAGGAAAGGGAATATGGAAATCTGGATGAGGTGACAAAGAAAAAGTACGGCGAGACTGATGATGATATCAAAAAAACACTGCGCCAGCAGGTATTGGGCATGATGCATTTTTCAACCGTTGACCAGTTCTTTGAGGAGATCTCCATCCAGTACGCAACCATGATGCACTGGTACATATTCCACGATGAGAACAAGAAGATGATTCTTGAGGGCGAAAAAGACAAGATAGAAAAGAGAGCAGCCTACTGCAAGCTTTTTCCGGGACTTGTTTTTAAATACCCCGCCAGCGAGGAGGATACTCCTTCTCCGAGGATCGATGACATAGCTGCAAATCTCATAAGATCGGTGAACTGATGTCGGGGAAATCCGGCATAATCATGAAAATAAAATTATATGGGAGGAAATCAGGATGAAAAGAAAGGTTGTAGCAACGGTGATTATTTTAAGTCTGGCACTCGTTTTTTCGGGGCTTTGCGGATGCGGGAAGGAAGCGGAAGAGGCTCCGGCAGATCAGGCTATGGAGGATCCCGAAGAGGGCAGGGGAGATTTGATCACGGATGAAGAGCAGTTTGCGGATCCGGAAGAAGAGCCGGCTGAAGAACCGGCTGAAGAACCGGAGGATGTCGAAGGCACTGACGAGGCAGAGGGAAATGACAGTGGTTATGCAGTTTACATGGATAAGATAAATGAACTTAAGTCCGAGGGGCTGGCGGATCAGTTCACACTTGCATATATCAATGATGACGGGAGTGACACTCCCGAGCTTATTGCAAGTGATTCCACAGGATCTTTTGATCATGAAAACGCATTCATTTTTACTTTTTACAATGGGGAGGTCGTTGAGGTTGCAAGCGTCATCGCAGGCGTTGACGGAGGCAATCTTGATTATGCGATAGGGGCAAACCTCATCCACATAAGCGGTGCGGCTGCCGGAATGAGAGACGTGTTCTCAAGGATAGAGAACGGAAAGCTCGAGGAAGTATTTGTGGCCGAAGCGTCAGGCATGGACGAAGACACTGAGTATTCCATAAACGGAAGCAGTGTTAAGGAAGAAGAATACTATAAGCAGATAAACACATTCCTTGAGCCGTATAATCCTCTTGTCCGTATCGCCTGTGACGGGTTGTATGAGGTTGAATATACCTGTAAAGACGGATACGGCGGTTTCGAGCAGGGAAGTTCAGAGGAGTACAGTCTGACCAGGTAGATCGCAGGATAAAAGGAGGCGGAGCGGAAAGCAGCGGGCCGGTGAAGGGTGTTGCCGGAGAAAAATATACAGCGGATTTCAACGGCCATACCTATCAGTTCATAGATGAAGATACGACCTGGGAGGAAGCAAGAAAAATGTGTGTCGCCCGCGGTGGCCATTTGGTGACCGTTACGTCTGCGGATGAGGACGGAGATGCCCTCTATGTATATGACGGCGACGCCATGTATGTCTATGCGAGAAACATCACATCGGCAGCCGAGAAAACACAAGGGGATTTGGCAGCGTTCTGTGCGGCGAAGGCCGAAGATCAGGTTGTAAGGGACTTTACAAAGCTGTTCGGGCCCCCACGAATACGGATGGAGTAAAACGCGAAGGAGGAGACGGGAAAAACCGCGTATGTGTGATCACGGGAAATATGTGGAACGATAATGCAGATATGCATTTTAAATCAAAAGTGGTCATATCAGGAAAAAAGAATAATTTCCTGGTGATGTATACAGCGTTTTGGAGATACGGCGATAAGGTGAGCGCTGACCGTTACAGCAAAATCTCTGTTACACCCTGGGGTAAGGGCGATATTGGCAGTGATCGGATCTTACATAGTGGACCGCACCGTCCTGTCCGCTGTATAGCTCGTAAAAATCTTCTTCCTCCGAAAGAGTGTTCTCATCGTCTGCCGGTTCCTCAAAATAAACAAAGCTATTGTTTTCCGGATCATACAAAAAGACTTCGTTTACGATTTCCCCGTCGATTTTGTCATCTACGCAAAGATCATCATAGCCGTCCCCGTTTATATCCCGCATCTGCATACTGTCTTCCACGGTATCAAGATCGTGGATGCCGTCTTTGAGCGGGCAATCAGGGAAGGGCTCATAACTTTCCCGGTCGGGAGCCAGGATGATAACCCCGTCATCTTTATATCCGGCTGCGAGGAGTGTTTCCTTTCCATCAGGAGTATTCCAGTCCAGATAGAGATAGGCGCGGTATGTTCTCCAGTCAGCTCCGTCAATGTCATCATCCCTTTCGATCGTTGTCCCGCATCCCGCGCCAAATACGGCGATCAAAGACAGCAGACCGATCAGCAGAATCTCTTTTTTCATAATTCCTCCTTTTTCTTAACCGGGTATCAGAACACCGGAAGTCTTATTTAAATCATACTATTTTTTACCTGAAAAAAACAGGTAGAAAAAGGAATACTATGTTTAGGTCGCAAAAAGTAGCTTACCGGATTGTTTATCTTATGTGCGAATAGTATAATTTGAGTGATGTGAGGAAAATCACAAATCATAAAGACATACAAGGAGAAAGCTGATGAGGAGAATGTACAAAACTATAATCGCAATGATTATGATACTGGGATTGATTGCAGGCATTCTGTCCGGCTGTGGCAAATCCAAAGCCGAAGCGGATGTGCCGGAGCAGACGGAGGAAGAGGCACCTTCGCAGACTGCGGAGCAACCTGAAGAGGAAGCGGTCGAAACCGAAAACGACGCGGAGGAAGCGGAACCTGCCGGGAGCGAAGAGGATTACGATGCCGTATGTACGCTTTATCTCGGCGGGGCGGAGGACGCGAGCGTGGGAATGGAAATGGTGGACGATCAGTTTAATGATGATGGAACCTATCGGAACGAATATGTTTCTGACGACGGGATGCTCAGTATCTGCGAGGCAGGGAATTTCCTGTCCGGCGATGAGTTTGAAGATCTTGAAAAAGCAGCCATCGAAATGGCGCGCCGGATTCTGCCGGAAGGCAAGGAAAGCGCCGATGAAACTGCCGAACTTAATGAGGAATACTCCGCAAATACCTCATATCCCGTTTATATCGTGACATTTACGACAGGCAGCAACGAGGATACGTGGAGCTGGAAGGCCTTTACGCTCTCAACCGATACCTGCGGCCTTGTATATGCCATCGGTGCACCTGCTGATTTTGACGAGGACATGTTAGCTCTTGCGGATGAGACATTCCCGAAATTGCGTGTTGTGGACAAGGATGAGGGACTTGAAACAAATGACGTTTCCTATATGACGGATCTGTTTGATTATTATGGAGCAAATATCGAGCATGTGGCCACCGATATTCCGGAGCTTGAGTATGATGACTCCTACAAGAGCGCTGAGGGTACAACGGAGATATCCGCTCCGACAGACACGATGGAAAAGATGTCAGACGGCATCGCCCTTGCCGGACCGTTCTTTACCGTGGACAAAGACGGAACTGTAGTCGGGGTGAATTACGGCGGTCAGACATATTCTGTTTGCGGGATCACGGCGGGCATGCCCATGAGCGAGGCGGCGGAAATTGCAAAGAGCCACGGATTTACTTTTTCCGATGTGGAAATCGCACACGGGACCGCGAAATATGTTGTCATATATGATAACGGGGAAATGAGATTATGTATTACCTCGGATGCGGACGGCGACTTCAGCAAAACCGGGGAGAGCGATGTGACGGGAAATGTGGACGGGATCCTGTTAACAACGAAATGATAAGAACCGAAGGCGTCAGGGCTTTTGTTATACTCAAGCCCCGGGTTTTCCAAGTCCGGAGGAAACTGTTATATGCAGAAAATCGGAATCGGATACGAGGATTACAGAGAGTTCATCGACAGTGATATGTACTTTGTGGATAAGACCCTGCTGATTCGGGACGTTATCGAGAAGGGCGGGAAGACCACGCTTTTCACAAGGCCCAGACGCTTCGGTAAGACGCTGGCCTTATCGATGCTTCGTACCTTTTTTGAACTGGAATATGACCGGGACGGCAATATAATCGAAAAGAAAAGGTATTTTGAAGGAAAGAAGATTATGGAGGCCGGGGAGGACATCCTGTCAAAGATGGGGAAATATCCGGTCATCAAGCTGTCACTTAAATCGGCGAAACAGCCGGATTTCAGGCTTGCCGGCTTAAGACTCAGGGATGAAATTGTCAGTGAATTCAGGAGGCATGGTTACTTACGTGATTCAAAAAAGCTTGATGCCGAGGAAAAACAGGCGCTCAATCCGTTTTTTTCTCCTCTGCCTGATTTGCAGATATTGGATGAGGCAAAAGCGTTTGCGGAAATAGGACGATATGCGACTTCCTTAAAGGTACTGTCAGACTGTCTGGCAAAGCATCATGAAACGAAGGTCATCATCCTTCTGGACGAATATGATGTGCCGCTTGAAAATGCATATTTTACCGGCTTTTATGATGAGATGACAGGTTTTATCCGCTCTCTTTTCGAATCGGCGTTGAAGACTAATGATGCCCTGGAGCTTGCGGTGGTGACCGGGTGCCTGAGGATCAGCAGGGAGAGCATATTTACAGGGCTTAACAATCTCGAGATCAATTTGATACATGGAGAGAGTTTCGGCGAGTATTTCGGCTTTACCCAGCAGGAGACCGAGGATATGCTTATTGCTTATGGCCTTAAGGATAAAATCGGGCAGGTCAGGGACTGGTATGACGGTTATCTTTTCGGAAAAGCGGAAGTCTATAATCCATGGAGCGTCATAAAATATGTCAAGGATCACCGGGAATCCCCGGAGGCTTTTCCCAGGCCCTACTGGTCCAACACCTCATCAAATTCAATTATTAAGGAACTGGTGTACAAGGCAGACGAGGATATGAAGAAAGATCTTGAAAGGCTGATCGAAGGGGGCACCATAGAGAAGCGGATACATGAAGACATTACCTACGGGGATATAGATCAGTCTGAGGACAATCTCTGGAATTTCCTGTATTTTACCGGATATATGAAGAAGGTGTCGGAACGTTTTGAAGACGATAAAATATATTTGACGATGTGCATTCCCAATAGGGAGGTAAGGAGTATCTATTCTGATCAGATCAGCACCTGGTTTGAAAAGATTGTAAAAAATACAGACCGGCAGGAACTCTATCAGGCTGTAATCTCAAAGGATACCGACAGGATTGCCGGCATATTTACGGCACTCCTCGAAAAATCCATCAGTACCTTCGACTGCATTGAAAGCTTCTATCATGGTTTTGCGCTGTCAATGCTGCTTGGTATGCCTGCCTATGAGGTAAGATCCAACCGGGAGGAAGGTTTAGGCCGTCCTGAAATCATTCTTTATCCGGTTCGCCCAAAAGACCCCGCCTATATCTTTGAACTGAAGGTAAGAAAAAAGTTTAACGAGATGCAGGACGGTATCGAGGAGGCCTTCACCCAGATACGGGATCGTAAATATGAAGAGGGAGTTCTGGAAGACGGCTATATCGGAGCCGTCTCCTTCGCGGTGTGCTTCTGTAAAAAAAGCTGCATCCTTGAACTGTATTCCCAAAAGAAATAATGCAGGGGTCAGATTTGCCGTTCCATATCTTAAAGAATATCTGGCAAGTGATAATCGTCTCTGAATTCGGCCGACAGACAGATACGGGATCGGAAATCTTTATTGACAAGCCATTTATCCGACATTACAATCGAATTACAGATATTGTTTGAGGGGACTGCGATGAATCCTGAGGTCGTGAAAAAAATCGGACGGGAAATGAGCATGTTGATGGGTATAAGCCTGAGCTTCTTCCTGTCTCTTACAGGAACAGTGTCCTCCGGGCATTTTACTCTCCCGGCCTTTTTCATAAGTTTTATTTTGAGCACGGTTATAAGCCTTTTAATCGGCTTTCTGGTTCCTATGAAAAAACTCACGGACAGCCTTTGCGCAAAATGCGGGATCAAAGGCGGCACTCTTAATGCAAGGCTCTTTGAAAGCCTTATTTCCGACCTCCTCTATACTCCGTTTATAACTCTTTCCATGGTTTTGCTTGCGTGGAACATGGCAAAGCGCCAGGCTCCTCCGGAAGCGCAGATTCCCTTTCTTCCGATGTTTCTTCATTCACTGGGTTTAAGCCTCGTTATCGGATATGTACTGATATTCTTCCTGACCCCGTTCTATTTAAATATCACCTTCCGTCGAAACGGCATCACTCCGCCGGAAGCTCCGAGGGGGCCCAGACCTTGAAAAAACGCGTCTCTCCGGTTCTGATTGTTGCTCTCATTCTTCTGCTCCTGTTTGTTCTGCTCTCCGGGGGTGTAATTGCCATACTCCTTACGGGCTGGAAGGTGGATTCCAATCCCCTGACAAAGAGTATTAACCGGTCGCTTGCGATCGATGCGCTGGAGAAAGCCATTCTCGAGGAAACCGAGGTTAAAGTTGATCTTAGAAAAGTTCGCAGCGCCATTACCGACGAAGAAGAAGCGGCTCTTTTTGACGACCCCCTTCTTTATTACGTGGAGGAGCCTGGCTTCGCGGCGACCTGGTTTGAGTATCTCCGTTCGGATGAATGGAAGTTTTCCGATGCCGCCTCGGATATGACCACCGAGGTGAGCGGCGACACCTACGACTACCTGACTCTCTGCGCAAAATACGGCTATCCTGAATTCGCCGAGGACTACGGCGACCTTCTGGAGGAAGAAGAGGAGGAGGAAGACGAGGATTATGAAGAAGAGGAGGAGCCGGAATACCTTATCTATGTTGACTGGAAAACCGGCGAGCTCCACTGGATAGATGAAGAAGAGGAAGACGTCTACGCTGACGAAGCGTACGAAGAAGAGGACGAAGAAGACGAAGACATAGAAGAAGAGGACTACGAAGAAGAGCCCGAAGAGGAAGAACCGGAGGAAATTGCAGACGAAGAGCTTCCGGAAGAGCCCGAAGAGCCGGAAGAAAGCGAGGAGCCGGAAGAAAGCGAGGAGGATCTTTCAGATGAACCCGAAGAGCTCCCCGAGGACACCGGCGAAGGAGATGAAGAGGGCTATAACGAGTGACACTCTCACCTAAATAACTTTTCGGAAATAATGACACGGTAAGGTAAAATAAAGTGTGTAAGTTAAGAAACCATTAACTTACGCACTTTATTTTATATTATGCGATCAAAGCGGATTGGAATTTTCTGACAATTTTAGCACTCGACACTTGACAGTGCTAACAATATGTGGTAAAAATTAACTGATACAGCCGCGAAAGAATTACCACGGCAATGAAAATGCCGCCGAAAAACGCTTTGAAATGAAAGGAGGACTTCTCATGAATATTAATAAATTTACCCAGAATTCCATAAATGCTATCAACAGGTGCGACAAAATCGCAGAGGAATACGGAAACCAGGAGATGGAGGAGGAGCATCTCCTCTATTCGCTTTTGACCATCGAGGATTCCCTGATTCTAAAGCTGATTGAGAAAATGGGGATAGACCGGAACGCCTTTATACAGAGGGCCGAACAGGCTCTTTCAAAATGCGTGAAGGTTCAGGGCGGGGATCTGAGAGTAGGACGGTTCTTAAATAAGGTACTGAACCGCTCGGAGGACGAAGCGAAGGCCATGGGAGACGAATATGTTTCCGTGGAACACCTGTTTCTTTCCATGATCGCGGAGCCCAATAACGAGATTAAAAAGGTTTTCAAGGAATACGGAATCACGAGAGACAGGTTTTTAACCGCCTTAAGCACTGTCCGGGGGAATCAGCGGGTCACCAGCGACAATCCCGAGGCCACCTACTCCACACTGGAAAAATACGGCATAAATCTGGTGGAACGGGCCAGGGAGCAGAAGCTTGATCCTGTTATCGGACGGGACGGAGAGATAAGAAACGTGATCCGCATTCTTTCCAGAAAGACCAAGAATAATCCGGTGCTTATCGGAGAACCCGGAGTCGGAAAAACCGCCGTGGTGGAGGGGCTGGCTCAGAGGATAGTGGCCGGTGACGTGCCGGAGGGCATAAAGGACAAGGAGATTTTCGCCCTCGATATGGGCTCCCTTGTGGCCGGAGCTAAATACCGGGGAGAATTTGAGGAGCGCCTTAAGGCAGTGCTGGAGGAAATCAGGAAATCCGACGGCCGGATCATCCTTTTCATTGACGAGCTGCATACGATTGTGGGCGCCGGAAAGTCGGAAGGAGCAATGGATGCCGGCAATATGCTAAAGCCCATGCTGGCCCGCGGGGAGCTCCACTGCATCGGCGCCACGACTCTGGACGAATACAGAATGTATATCGAAAAGGACGCGGCCCTGGAGCGGAGATTCCAGCCCGTAACCGTGGACGAGCCCTCTGTTGAGGATACGATTTCGATTTTAAGGGGTTTAAAAGAGAGCTATCAGGATTATCACGATGTGGAGATAACCGATTCAGCCCTCGTGAGCGCAGCCGTGCTTTCCCACCGCTATATTTCCGACAGGTTCCTGCCTGACAAGGCCATCGACCTGGTGGACGAAGCCTGCGCCTCCACCAAGATGGAGCTGGACTCCATGCCCACGGAGCTGGATGAGCTTCGGCGTAAAAATCTTCAGATGGAAATCGAGGTGAAGGCTCTCGAAAAGGAAACGGATAACCAGAGCAAAGAAAGACTCGAGGAATTAAGGAAGGAGCTCTCCGAGTCCCAGGAGGCCTACGCAGGCATGAAGGCGCAGTGGGACAACGAAAAGGCCAGCCAGAGTAAACTCAGCGAAATACGTAACCAGATACTCGGAATGAAGAACGAAATAGAGTTGGCCGAGAGAAACGGGGACTTAAGCAAAGCGTCTGAACTTAAGTACGGAAAGCTCCCGGAGCTGGAGCGGTTCTACGAGCTGGAAAAGACGAAAACGGATGAAAAGGGCTCCGTCATGGTCAACGAGGTTGTGACCGATGAGGAGATAGCTGAAATTGTTTCCCGCTGGACGGGTATTCCGGTATCGAAGCTGACCGAAGGAGAGAGGGCGAAGGTGCTGGGGCTGGGAGACGAGCTGCATAAGCGTGTAGTGGGGCAGAACGACGCGGTTGAGAGGGTGACGGAGGCGATCTTAAGATCCAGAGCCGGTATAAAGGATCCCACGAAGCCCATCGGCTCCTTCCTGTTTTTGGGCCCCACGGGTGTGGGCAAAACCGAGCTGGCCAAGAGCCTGGCTCAGGCCCTCTTTGACGACGAGGGCAACATCGTCCGAATCGACATGAGTGAATATATGGAGAAATTTTCCGTATCCCGCCTGATCGGGGCTCCTCCGGGCTATGTGGGCTACGAGGAGGGCGGACAGCTGACTGAAGCGGTAAGAAGAAAGCCCTATTCAGTCGTGCTTTTTGACGAGATCGAGAAAGCCCATTCCGACGTGTTCAATGTGCTTCTCCAGGTACTGGACGACGGGAGGATTACCGACTCCCAGGGCCATACCGTGGACTTTAAGAATACGATTCTTATCATGACCTCCAATATCGGCTCCAATTATCTGCTGGACGGAATAGACGAAAACGGGAATATTTCCCTGACGGCGTCCCGGGCGGTGGAGGAGGAACTTAAAGACCATTTCCGGCCTGAGTTTTTGAACCGTCTGGACGAGATCATAATGTTCAAGCCGTTAACGAAGGGGAATCTCAGCAGAATAATTGATCTCTTGGTGGAGGACACCAACCGGAGGCTTTCGTCCCAGGAGCTTTCCATCGCTCTTACGGAAGCGGCGAAGGAGAAAATCGCGGAGGATGCCTATGATCCGGTATACGGCGCCAGACCTCTGAAGCGTTATATGCAGAAGAACGTGGAAACCCTCTCGGCAAGGCTGATTCTTTCCGGCGAATGTCCGGAGGGGTCGCGCATCAGAATTGACGAGCGCGACGGTACACTGACGGCTGAGGTGGAGTAAATATGAGATGAATTATGAGAAAAACTGTAAAGTTTACGAAAAAAAGGTATCGCAGGATGATCCCTGCGGTGCCTTTTTTCGGTGTCCGAAGAAATGCATAAGGATTGATTAAAAATTATTGCCCGACCGGCACTGACTTTCGTATAATCTATAGTAGAAAAAACGGAGAAGCCGACACGGGGGAAGGATATGATTGAAATTTTCAGGATTACGGCCGCGCAGGCGGATAAGCTCTCAGGACTGCTGCAGCCCGAGGTGTATAAGGCACTGAAAGCCGGAAAGCCGGTAACGGCCCTTCTGGCTTTAAATGACGGTGAAGTTGCCGGGGCTCTGGGCGGTGCTCTAAATAACGGAATTTTCGAGCTTTCATCGCTTTACGTTTATCCCGGCCAAAGAAGACAGGGGATCGGGAAGGCTCTTATGGACAGACTTTCTGACCTGCTTTCGGGCGAGGGGTCGGAGATATGGGCGGAATTCATCCCTGAGCACGAGGATAACGAAAGCCTCTGTCCTTTTCTCGAAGCCATCGGATTTCGTATGAACATGCAGACTTTTCCGCGATATTATCTTTCTCCGTTGGAGAAAGTTAGCCCGGAGGAACCGGTCCCGGCAGGAAACGCTCCCGGGGTGCGTTCCTTTGCGGAGGTGCCCGAAAAGCTCCTCAGGCTGACCTCCAACAGCAGTATAAAGGAGGGATATCCGGTGCCGGATGGGGGACTTATCGCGGATAAGGTGGACGCTCACGTAAGCTTCTGCCTGCAGTCGGGGGAAAGTATCAGTGCGTATATCGCGGTGGAAAGGATAGACCGTGAATTGTTAAGGATGGCGTCGATCTGGTGGTCCTCCGGAACAGGCGCAAGGGATATGATGGAATTAATCAACGCCGTGATCCGGGAGCTTAAAAAGCGGTATATGCCGAAAACGAAGCTGGTACTTCTTGCAGTCAATCCCGTATCGGAAAGACTGATAAAATATCTTATAAAGGACGCAAAGCCGTGTTCTTTCAGCTACTATAAAACAGTTTAAAGATTTAAAAGGAGGGGGAAAATGCCCAAAAGCGGAAGCGGACAGATAACAGATCACAAAAAAGCGGAAAAAAACGGAATTCATGCGGGAGTACCCCGGCAGGAAACCGTGAGCAGAGCGCCGGCGGCAGGAGACGCGCCGGGATCGGCGGGCGGAGCGGCAAAAGAGGAAGACGAGCGCAGCGCGTATTTTATGCGGATGCTGGAGCATTCCCGGGACGAGAATCTGAGGCTTCAGCTGAAGACAGAGCAGGAATTTCAGGACATCGACCTGGGCGAGTGGGCAGTAGTGCATACTATTCCGGATAATAAGCTGGCCGTGGCCGGGAAGCAGGGGGCAAAGGGCAGGACCGAGGCGGATCGGGTGAAAGCTGCCAGGGCGAAGAATCCTCTGGCGGATGCCTGTACCATAAGGGAGCTGCCTCTCCTTACACAGTATTTTCAGCAGAATAACGTGCTTACAGAGGATGCCGACAAAACCCGGATCCGTTTGACTCCGGCCCTGGGATCGGTCGGAGTCCTTCCCTATATTGTTCCGGGAGACAGTGCGGCGGATAAAGCTGAGAAGCTTGAACAGCAAAGAGCCAATGTGCCGGTATTAAAAAAGCTTGTGCAGGCCATCGTGGAGACGGATTTCAGTCCGGAAATGCTGACGGACGAATATCTTTCCAGACATATAGCGGAGGTATATGACTACGCTCTTAAGCTGAGATATTACAACAATGTTATCGTACCGTCGCACGGTTATTTTCTTGAGGAGCTGACGGAAGAAGAGAGAATGGTGTTAAAGACCCGCAGCGGTATGGCGGAGTCTTTAAAAAGGCTGCTGGAAGTCCATATGGAAAATCACGGCATACTCCTCAGTGAAATTGAAGAAGACGGGGTTGTCGGAAGAAGCTATTCTGTCAGGGAGATGGACGCCTATACGGCAAGACGCACCGAATTTGAAGATTTTGAGGCTTTAAGAGAGGATTTTCTGACGAAGACATATCTGAACGAGGAGATAAGAACGGCCCGTCTGCTTGCATTTGACGAGAATTTCAGATCCGGAAACGTTCTGAAACGTATGTCCCGGAGGATCGGGGGCGATCTGTCTGTAGTGCAGTCCTGTGCAGATGAAATCCGGGTTGCGTTCGGGGAGGCAGGGAAAGCGTTAAAATTCCGGGATTCGGTTTTTGAGGAGCAGAAGACACTCCTGGAAGAGATAACAGACAAAGAGGAGCTGCCGGAAAATTTTGAAGGGATTCTCGCTGAGATTGCGAAGAACAATAAAATCGTGCTTCTTGCCACAAAACATGCCGATCACTACAGCGAATTCATCGAATTCGGCCTCGGCAATACGGAAAGTGTTTCGGAGGAGACCCTTAAATTCCTGGAAAGCGAAAATCAGGACAGCCTCCTTAAGGTGGTGCAGTTCAGAAACAGTATGGACAGCCTCGAAAAGGCGGCTCTCTTACACGACGGCGGGAAGCTTTCGGATTACGACCCCTTAAACTCCGAAAGGTTCCTGGATGATCTGGCTGTGGCGAAGGCAAAGGCGGAAAGTGTCAGGGATATTCTGGAGAAGGGCAGGACAAACAGGTCTCAGGCAGAGGATGAGGCTGCAGTTATCGCCAGGGAATATCACCTTGTAAAGGCGGAGAATAAAGACTTTTCCGGCAGCTTTATAGATCCGTATATGGCTCAGGATACCTTTATATGGATAGTGCTGGCCACTCAATACGAGACAACAGAGGATACTCCCGCTGCTTTCAGAAAGGAGATAGCCGATAAGGGTGTACGTCCGTTTTTGGATGTGCTTACGGCTATGACGCCGGAAATGCTTGAAGAAATGAGGGTAAAACCTGATACCTACATTGGCACTCCCGCATACTGGCAGAACAGAACCCTGCTGGGGCTCATAGCGGACGGGGGAAAGGCCGAGGCTCTTATGAGGCTGTTCCGGAAGCACGACATTGCCTTAAGTGACGAGCTGTATATCGGGATACGTGCCCTCTCGGAGACAGCGAGGGAAATGTATGCAGGATACGAGCTGCATGACGAGAAAATGACGGATCCTCTTACGGTACTCGTTTCTGATGAGAAATATGCACCGAAGCTTGGCGGCATCGCGGGAAAGCTTTCGGAAAAGGCGACGGGGGCGGATGAGAGGCTGAGGAAAACGGCTGAGGCACTCGTGCAGGCGAGAGCAGGAGAGATGCTTAAAAGGGAAGACTTTATGGAACGCCTTGACCGGGAGAAGGAGATGCTTGCTGCCCCTCTTAAGGCGGAAGAAAAGAAGCTTCAGCCTTATTACGGGGACGAGGGGGAGCGCACTCTCTTTGCCTCATACAGGCTTGCCGTAAAAAGTGAACAGTATGAGGAGGAATTTCCCGCTTCCCATGAAAGCATTGCGCTTTGGGGCAGCAGGATGGACGGTCTCTACGGCGGCGCCGGAAGTATTATGTTGTTCCGGAGATTTCTTAAGGAGGTAAAAAAGGACAGAAACGGAGCCCCGGTTGACGAAGAAGAGGTGAGGGCAAATTACGATGAGAACAACGCCGATATAAGGGATTTTGTTTCGGGTAACATCGAAAGGCGCAGCCGGGTATTGGAAAAGATAGGCTTAAGCGTGCTCTACAGGGACGGGAAGAGAACTGAGGGAACGGCGTTTCTCAGCCCGGATCCCCGGTATGCAAGCTATGATTTTATCCATGACAACTATATCGAGGTACGGGAATATTGCCTGAAGATGGAAGCCTTTAAGGAATATTACAGGCTGTTCCCGGACATTTTCAACGGAGGACTCTTCAGCGAAGCGGAAAGGAGAGCCTTTAAGACCAATATAATCGAAAATGAGGCTCTGAGTGTCCTCACAGAGGCGGTAAAGGAATTCGGCCTGCTTTTCGGCATACCTGTTCCCGGTTCGAAAAGAGCCGAAAAGCTTTCAAAGGAGGGAATCGATGAGAGGAGGAACCGCCTGAAGGAGCTGTTAACCGGGGACTTAAGCAAACTGACCGTAAAAAAGCAGGATAAAAAGGAAGCAAAGCCGAAAAAAAAGGCTGCAGCAGACGCTGCCCCGAAAGCGGAGCAGCCGAAAGAGACGGAGCCTTTTCCTGAAGCGGAAGATGTCGATGAATTTGCAGGGGAGCTGGAGAAAGAGCTTGCCCGGTGCGAGAGGGCGCCTTATGACGAGATTTTGCGCAGGAGGGCAGCCGGAAGCTTTGCCTCCGCGGAAGAGGAAAAGCAGTGTCTTGAGAGACTCAAAATTGAATATACCCAAAAAGCGACAAGGCTCAGGAAAAACCGGAAATACCTGACCGAGCTTAAGGGGGTGCTGGACGGAAGTCTTGCTGAGATACATCCCGAAGCCATGGTATTTGCCATGGAGAACGGGATTGATGTATTCGAAAAGGAACAGGTTGAGCGCTGTCGGTTCAATCTGGAAAAAGCAGCCATGGGAACTGCGCTCTACAACAATGACGATGAGGTCAGGCTGCGTCTTATGATGAAGGCTGCGGCAGGGGATCTTAAGGAAACAATGTCGGAGACGCAGATTCACAGGTGGCGGGAGAAATTCGGTGCGAAAGCCGAAGGCATAGGCGATCCCGACTTTTTCAGACAGCTCTTGAAGCCCGTCCGCAGGGATTGTCTCGGCCGGGTTCTGGAGGGTTACAGGGAAAACGACGAAGCGAACAGAGCTGTTATAGAAGCCTTTCTGACTGACGATAAAGCCGGTATTGAGGCCTTTCTTCACGAGCTGGGAACGAGGGTTGCCGGTATTTCCGATAAGTATTCCGCGAACCTTACAGTGGACGAATTAAAGAGAAATACCGAAGAAGGCTATAAAGCAAACCTCCTGGGGAATCTTTTCAGAACCGTCTATGCGCAGTATATGGACTTCTTTGAGAGCGGGAGCTTTTCTGCCGAAGAGAAACGAAAGCTCAGGACGATGGGTACGGAAAGTGAGCTTAATGAGGGCAGAGAGGCATACTGGGATGCCCTTACAAGACAGCTTGGTCTTGAAAAGGATCTTAAGGATATGAACCCCGGTGAGGGTGTAACCTTCCATGTGGTAAGGGACATGGCTCCTGAGGAAATGCGGAGAGCGGAGTCCTTAGTCAGTATAGGAAGGGCAAAGCAGCAGAAAATCGGGGACGCTTACGCAGCAAACGCTCAGCGGATTGATGAGCTCAGCACACTTATGGCTGCGCAGGCTGTAAAGAAAGGTGATAAGGAGGCAGGCAGCAGGGCGGGACTTTTCGGCGCAGTAAGGGCGCTCCTTTTCGGCGTTACAAAGGACGGAGCCGTAAAGGACATAAGCCGTGAGAAGAAGTCTTTCCTGTCCGGATTCCTGGACCGCTTCAGGAAGAAGAACGAAGAGGAAAAGGCACCGGTAAGTAAAAAAGCTCCGGCCAGGCGGGTAAGGAAGGAGATACCTGAGCCTGAGCTTACCGAGGAAGAGGAGCTTAAGGAAATACAGGAAGAAAATGCAGATGCGGATATCGGAACCGTAAGGATTGCAAGGCTTTTGGGCAGCTACTTCGGGGAAGGCGGCCATAAGACTTTCGGAGAAGACGGTACTGCGTCTGACGCAGAGCTGAAGGCGCACCTTGACCATCTGCTGAAGAGGAGGTTCGACCCGAAGAGGATTGATGACGAGTATCTTATTATACATGCGGCCGAGCTCTATGAGTATTCTTTAAGCCTTAAGGATATTCCAAAGCTTAAGAGGCTCTATCCCGCATATTTTGCGGCGCTTACCGGCGAAGAGAGGGCCGGGATCGAAAAAAGAGTCTGCTATGCCGAATACATCGACAAGGTGCTGAAGGAGCATTTCGCCCTGCACTGTATAGATGTACAGGACGGATACGTCAGGTGGACACCCGAGTATGGCGTATTAAGCGGGCGTGATAAAAAGTCGGTTAAGGACTGGGCCGAATTGCGCCGCCATAATTTTGAAGGCGCAGTGGAGGCGCTTAAGGAAAACCTTTCCGAACAGGGTCTTAAGATTTTACGGGCCAGACTGTTAAGTGACGACAAGTCTTTAGACGGCGGGTTTGAGCGCACCTATATTCAGAAAATCGAAGCCGCGGCGTTGGAGGGAGTTGCCGGAACATATGCGGCCACGCTTTCAGTGGCCCTGGGGCAGGAGATTGCGAAGAGAAATACTACTCTCGGGGATCTCTCAAAAGCGCTTTTACAATTTGATCAGGCCAGAGCCAACACGGATAAGGCTGCACTGGACAAGGCCCGTAAGGATGTCGAGGTGCTCAGCGAAAGGCTTTCGGCTGAAACGGACGGAGTGAGTGAATACTATGACCTCCTCAGGTTTGCAGTGGGCGATATACCGTTTATCCCCGGCAGCAAGGTAAGTCAAATGGCCGAGAAGGCCTCTAATGGCACAGATAAGAGAACTTTCGTGCTTTACAGGGGGCTTCTCTCCGACCTTGTTATAGAAGCCGGGCATAAGGCTCTGGAGCAGGACGAAGCGGAGAAGGAGGCCAGGTTAAAGGCCATGCAGGAGGCTCAGGCAAATGCTCTGTCTGCGCTTGAAAAGGCTCAGGCAACCCTGGCTAAAGCGCCTGTGGAAGCAGCGGCTGTAACAGAGGAAAAAGCGGAAGGTGCCGGGCCCGGGGACGCGCCGGTTTCGCTGACACTTGCGGAGCAGGGGATGAAGGATATGCGGCCTTCGGCGACAAAGAAAAAGGAAGCCGAAGCTGAGGAAGAAGCAGTGCTTTCGGAGGCCGAGACAGAGGCGGCAAGGCTCGAGGCGGCAAAACGGAACGCGGCGGTTGTACGGGCGGAAGCGCGTGAGGTGTCAGGAAAAGATGTAGGCGAGCTTATCCATTATACTGTAGCCGCAAAGAACAGGGTGGTGGAAATCTTAAGTCGCGAATGGCCTTTTATTCAGGAGCTGTTAGGGCAGGAAGCGAAAATACCGGAGAACGGGGATGACCTTGCGACAATACGGATGCTTCTGGAGGTTGAGATCGCCAGAACGGATGACGACGGAAAAGTTGTGATAGACACCAAAACAAAACAGCCCATACAGGATCGCGTCTTTGACAGTCAGGTAAGCCCCATCGCGGCAGAATGCTTTAACTGGCTTAGAAATTATTATGCGGCCTATAAAAATGACGAAGAGGCCCTTGAGGCGGAAAGACATATGGAGGATTATATTCCCGAGGTTCACGCGGAGGTAAGATACACCCTGCCCTATGAGCTTCAGGGAACCAATAACTGTTACTGCTGTACTGCCGCCGCTCTCTTCAACCAGTTTATGATGAACGCGGACGGCAGGACAACCCTTACCGAAAGCGAACGAATCACCCAGACACAGCTTCGTAATTTCCGGCCCGAGTACAGAAGCTATGAGGAATTCAAGAGGATTTTCCTTGCAGCCCTGAAGCTTACGGAAGACAGCGTTGAGCCTGAAGAGGGTAAAGTGGAGGGAAAAGTTTATACAATGAAGGAGGCGGATATACGGGCTGAATACGATCGTGCCGTTGAGGTTTCGGACAGGTTCATGGGGGACGGGAAAATCGGTATCGGGAGTATCTTTGAGATTGCCGACTTTTTACTTCAGAAAAGGCAGGATTTCGCGATGTTCAGAATGAAGATCAGTACGCCCGCATTTAACGAGGGCTCCGATGCTATTCCGCTTTCTCCCGAAGAGAAGGAGGAGCTGTATATCAGGCAGAAGACGGCCTTCATCCATCAGGTGGGTGCGATCTTAAGTCAGGGAAATCTGGCAGGTATACTGGAGCATGGTGAAAATGAAATGAAGCATTACAGAACGATAACGGCCATACACGGAAACGTGGTCACCCTGATGGATTCCCTCCACCCGGAAAGGCGGGACAGTGTAACCGTTGAGGAATTGATGAAAAGGCATTTTACCGGAAATAATGTGGAGCTTACCTGGCTTGAAAAGATTGATGATCCGGCCTCGTTTCTGGAAAACAAATCAGGTCTCGCCGTAAAATATACACCGGAGGAAGGCTTTACCCAGACCGCCGCTCACGGTTTTTCGGTTGAAGAGGCGCATAATGTGGCACAGCGCTTAGGAGTGCTGGACGGAATGGGAGAGATAGTACCCGGATTTCTCGAGGAGGCTCCGAACGGTCATTTAATACCTGCCGATGTACTCATGTTTGACACGGCGGTATATCTGCCCGCAAAGAATAAGGCTGCGGCTTCGGCGGGCACAGACTGACAGAGGCCGGGTGACTGAACGGAAAGGAAACGCGGATTCTTATGGTAGTAAGAGAGATAAGTACGGACGGGCTCGAAGGGCTCAGAGAAATAATGGATCCCGATGTGGCGGAAAATATCGGAAGGGAAGGCTTTAAAGGACTCGGGGTTTTTGACCGCTATACCGCGGAGTTTCTCGCCGGGATGGTATGGGAGTTTTTTGAAGACGGGGAGGAAGCAAGGATTGAGTGGCTTAAGTCTTTAAGCCCTGCTGCAGGAGAGCTGCTTTTTGAGGAATATGCAGGAGCGGCGGCCGGGGACGGGATATTGAGAACCGGGGTAGAGATACCCTTAGGAGACCAGGCTGTTGAGGAGCTGCTTTTACGGGAAAATTTCGAACTCGAGCTGGGGGAAAGCGAGGATCTGTATATTACCCTTGGGGAGCTTGGAGTACTGAAGAAAAAAGTGCCTGAAGGCGCAGGAGGCGTCAGATCAATAGACACTCTTTCATCGAAGCAGTTTGAGAGGGCGCTGAAGGAAGCACTTAAGCAGGGCCGGAAGATAATAAGCCCCGATCTTGACAGAATGCCGATGTATTACTTTGACAAGGATGTTTCAAGCGTCTTCGTCGACGGGGACGGGGAAATCCGGGGGCTTTTCCTTCTTCACCTGACAGCCTCGGGGAAACTTAAGTCGGAGCTCATATATGCGAAGAAACCCGATACAGGGAGATGTCTCCTTAATATGATAGATTTTTCGATCAGAGCGGCAGAGAAGCTCTACCCTGAGAATACGGTGGTTATCCTTCGCAGAAACAAGGCGGATGCCAGAGCGCTTACGTCCAGACTCCTGCCGGATGCGACGGGACGGGATGCAGTCAGGGGCGTACAGGGGGCAATACCTTGAAGGCGTTGAAAAGATTTGCTATACTGAACCTCAAAAAAAGAAGAGGATAAGGTCTTATGTGGAACAGACAGGAACTGAAGGCAAACGCCAGAATTAATTTTCAGAGAAACTACTGGCTCTCGGTTGTGGCAGCTTTTATTACCACCTTCTGCCTTGGAGGCGGAGGCGGTCTGGCGGGAATCCCCAGCTACAGCAATCTGGTGCTGAGAGAAGACGACAGTCCGTTTTCCTCGGGCTTCGGTTTTGATCAGGCGATGTTTCTGGTGATAATGACTATTGTGCTTACGATTATCGTGGTAGCTTCACTTTCCGGCCTGGCGTTTTCGGCATTTCTCCTGCTGCCGCTGGAGACGGGCTGCTGCCGCTTTTTTCTGGACAATCACAACGGACCGGCGAAGCTTAATGCGCTAGCCTTTTCCTTTCAGCATTCCTATCTAAACATAGTTAAAACGCAGTTTTTAAAGACGCTTTATCTCTTCCTGTGGATGCTGCTTGCATTTGTACCGGAGATAATCACGGCCGTCGTTGCCGTAAAGGCGTTCCTTAATCCCTTTGCCCTTATCGGAATGGCCTTTTTATCCTGGATATTCATGATCCCGATGTTAATTAAAAGCTATTCCTACAGGCTTGTTTCATATATTCTTGCCGATGATCCGGATATGCCTGCCGGAGAGGTGCTTCGTATGTCTTCTCATTTTATGAGCGGGCAGAAGTGGAATGCCTTTGTGCTGGATCTTTCCTTCCTGGGCTGGAAAATCCTCTCTTTCTTTACGCTGGGGGTGCTGGCGATATTATATGTAAATCCATACATTTACAGTGCCAACGCGGAGCTTTATCTCTGTGTCCGCTACCACATCGCGGAGCGGAACATGGGTGGCGTTACGGGCGGGGGCGTTCCGCCGGTTCGGGAAAACGTCGAGGTTGTGGAAGGAGAGGTGGAGTAAACACCTTGACGTGAGGGAATCACGTTGCTATAGTTGTTTTATGGAACAAAGGCGTTCAGGCAAAGGAGATGCTTTGCCCGGGCGCCTTATGATTTTAGACAAATGGAGGAAAGAATGAGCTACACGAAGGAAGATATTTTCGCACTTGCGGAAGAAGAGGATGTGGAGTTTATACGGCTGCAGTTTTCGGATATGTTCGGCGCCATGAAAAACCTGGCCATTACGAGGCGTGAGCTGGGAAAGGCGCTTAAGAACCGCTGCATGTTTGACGGATCGTTAATCGACGGGTTTGCGCGTATAGAGGAATCGGATATGTATCTCCATCCTGATACGAACACCTTTGTGACTTTTCCCTGGCGTCCGCAGCAGGGCAAGGTGGCCAGACTCTTATGCGATATTTACAGGCCCGACGGCAGCCGGTTTGAAGGGGATCCCAGATTCATACTCCAGAAGGCCGTAAAACACGCGGAAGAGGCCGGATATACCTTCAAGGTCGGAGTGAGCGGTGAATTTTTTCTTTTTAATACGGATGAAAACGGGGCACCCACCACGGAAACCTTTGAACGGGCGGGGTATTTTGACGTGGCGCCGATCGACACCGGGGAAAACGCCAGACGCGATATGATTCTGGCCCTTGAGGACATGGGCTTTGAGATCGAATCCTCCCAGCATGAAATCGCTCCGGGGCAGCATTCCATAAAATTTCACTATACGGAGGCCGAGGAGGCGGCGGACAGGATCATGACCTTCAAATTCGCGGTTAAGACCATAGCCAGACGCCACGGGCTTCACGCCACCTTCATGCCCAAGCCTAAAACCGGAGTGCCGGGTTCGGGGATGCATATCAACATGTCCCTTCACCGCGACGGGGAGAACGTGCTTAAGGACAGCTCGGCGGAAGACGGCCTTTCCGCGGAGGCCAGATATTTTATCGGCGGTCTTATGGAGCATATCACGGGAATGACGGCTATTTTAAACCCGATTGTCAATTCCTATAAGCGGCTGCTTTCCGGATTGGAGGGAGCTCCGGTTTATGCGGCCTGGAGCTTTTCCAACCGTACGCCCCTTATCAGGATTCCCGCTTCGGGAGAAGAAAATACCCGTATAGAGTTGCGGAGTCCGGACTCCGCGTCCAACCCCTATCTCGCTCTCGCGCTCTGCCTTGAGGCGGGGCTGGACGGGATATTAAACAGGATAAATCCCCCCGCGCCGGTGGAGGGGAATCTCTTCAGAATGTCGGAAGAGGATAGAAATCAGATGGGAATCCGCCATCTGCCGGCCAATCTTGGGGAGGCGCTTAATGCGCTTGAGAAGGACTCCTTTGTCCGGGGGATTCTCGGGAATGAAGTCAGTGAAAAATATCTGTTTGCAAGAAGGAAGGAGTTTGCCGATTATTGTGCCCATGTCAGCTCCTGGGAGACGGAAAAGTATTTATACAGGATTTAATGCGGAAAGGGCACTCGTTTGACAAACATTATTGTGGGCTTTCCGGACGAGACACAGGGGAGAAGCATCAGGAATCTTCTGGTAAGATCCGGATTTAACTGCATAGGGGTATGCACGACCGGAGCGCAGATCATGTCTCTTACGGATGATCTTATGGACGGGATTGTTGTCTGCGGCTACAAGTTTTCCGATATGATGTATAATGAGCTTAAGGAAAACCTGGGAGAGGAGTTTGAGCTGCTGCTTCTGACAAAGCGCGCTTCCATCGCGGACCGGGCGGATACGGGAGTGGTCTGCGTGGAAATGCCCTTAAAAACCTCCGACCTTATCGATACTCTCGGAATGATGGTGGAGCACGCGGAGAGGCGAAGAAGAAAGCGCCGGGAAAAGCCCAGGGTCAGAACAAAAGAGGAGCTGGCGGTAATAGAATACGCAAAGCGGGTGCTTATGGAGCGCAACAGCATGTCGGAAAAGGAGGCCCACAGATATTTACAGAAATGCTCGATGGATTCGGGAACAAATCTGGCGGAATCCGCCAGGATGGTTATAGACCTGATGAGCTGACGGGGGGAGGAAAGCATGAATTTTACAAAAATGCAGGGCTGCGGCAATGACTATATATACGTGAACGGAGCCGAAGAAACCGTGGAGGACAAGCCGGAAGCCGCGAGGCTTTTAAGCGACAGACATTTCGGTATCGGGTCTGACGGACTGATTTTCATAAATCCCTCCCGGGTGGCGGATTTCGAAATGGAGATGTACAACGCGGACGGGTCAAGGTCGGAGATGTGCGGCAACGGCATACGCTGCGTGGCGAAATATGTTTATGACCACGGGCTCACGGATAAGGAAGAACTGCTTATTGAAACCGGGGCGGGCATAAAGACGGTATATTTAAACATAGAAGACGGTTACGTGGAAAGCGTGAGCGTCAATATGGGTTCCCCGATTCTTAAGTGCTCGGAGATTCCCGTGGCAATCCGGGGGGACGAGGCGGTAAACGTTCCGATTAATGTGGGCGGGAAAAACTGGTATATGACCTGCGTTTCCATGGGAAATCCCCACGCGGTGGTGTTTGTGGAGGATGTGGACTCCCTGGATTTAACAAGGATCGGGCCGGGCTTTGAGTACCATAACGCCTTTCCGAAGCGTACAAATACGGAGTTTGTGCGGGTATTTGACAGAGAGCATATAAGGATGCGGGTCTGGGAACGGGGAACCGGTGAAACCCTGGCCTGCGGGACAGGCGCCAGCGCTTCGGTGGTGGCTTCGATTCTCTGCGGTCACACGGAGGATTCCGTCGAGGTGGAGCTGCTGGGAGGGACGCTTAACATCTCCTGGAACCGGGAAGAGAATACGGTCTGGATGACGGGACCGGCGGAAACGGTCTTTGAAGGAAAAATCATAACTTGAAGTTTCGGCTTCCTTTTGATACAATAGTACACTGTGTGCGAATTGGAATGTAATATTCTGTGGGCGGTGAGATTTCGCCTGTCTTTTGCAGGATGGCATTCAGAGAGTATGAAAGGAAGTCGAAGGTATCATGAAAGCATCAAAAAGGGGCATTATTATTTTTCTTCTTATCCTGGTGGCCTTTCTGGCAATCGCCGTTTTGGGAATCGGCAGCCAGGTGAAGGGTGTTAAGGACATCCGCTACGGCATTGATATCCGCGGCGGTGTTGAGGCTGTTTTCAAACCGGCCGGCGATATCGAACCCACCTCGGAGGAGCTGGATTCGGCTCGTGTTGTTATTGAAACGAGGCTGGATAATGAAAATATCACCGACAGAGAGGTGACTATAGACCGGGAGGGCGGCTACATTATCGTCCGCTTCCCCTGGAAGTCGGATGAGACTGAATATGATCCCGAGGACGCCATAGAAGAGCTCGGAGAAATGGCCGAGCTGCAGTTCATTGATCCGGACGGAACCGTAGTGGTTGAGGGAAAGAACGTGGACAACGCTTCTCCCGAGGCCCAGAGAGAATCCAACGGGACAACGAGCTATGTTGTGGCGCTCAACTTTGATGCAGAGGGTGCCGAAAAGTTTGCCGAGGCCACCGGAAGACTGGTGGGACAGAAGCTCGGCATCTATATGGACGGAGTCCTTCTTTCCGATCCCGTGGTACAGACAAGGATAGACGGCGGACAGGCAATAATCACCGGACAGGCGGACTACGCCGAGGCTGAGGATCTGGCGGATAAAATTAACGCCGGTGCCCTGCCTTTCTCCCTGGAGACTTCTTCGTTTAATACAATTTCCCCGTCCCTCGGGCGGAACGCTCTTAACGTAATGGTATATGCGGGCCTGGTGGCGCTCATCCTGGTCTGTCTCTTTATGATCTTCTTCTACAAGCTGCCGGGAATCGTGGCCTGTCTGACACTCATTTTCCAGATGACGCTTCAGCTTCTGGCGATTTCCGTTCCCCAGTTCACCTTAACACTGCCCGGTATCGCGGCCATCGTTTTGTCGGTGGGTATGGCGGTGGATGCGAATATAATCATCGCCGAGAGAATTTCGGAGGAAATCGCGAAGGGTGAAACGGTAAAAAGCGCGGTGACAAGCGGCTATAAACGGGCGTTTACTTCCGTCCTGGACGGAAATATCACCACGGCCATTGTTGCGGTGGTGCTTATGATCTTCGGCT
>JAILBQ010000115.1 GCA_024680815.1 Lachnospiraceae bacterium
CGATGCGGGCATCCGCCCGGAGACTCTTCAGCAGCTCCCTCATCCGCTCTTCGGCAATGGCCACACACCCCGAGGTATCCGGCCGCCCGGAAAAGCAGTGGAGAAAAATGGCCGAGCCCTTCCCCGGGGTACCCGATTCATTATAGCTGATATTCAGCGCGTAGTTGTATTCCGGGGCGCACAGTGCCAGATGCTCGGATTTCTTCCTGTCAAACTGCCCCTTCTCCGCCTTCGTCACATATCGATTATACCAGATCGACGCCGAATCGCCGCACCAGTAATCCTCCGCTCCGACTTTGGTGTACCCCAGAGGACAGCCCGGATCGGGAAGAATCCCGAAGGCTTTGGTAAAGCGGAACACCCCCACGGGGGTCTTTCCATCTCCCTCCTTTGTCTTTCCGAGACCGTTCCGGCCGAGAATGGCCCCCGTCGTAAAGCGCTCGGTCCAGACCGTGCCGTTCTTTTCCAAAAAGGTGACCTCACCCTGGGTGCCGGAAATGGGGGAAACCAGAATCAGCTGGGTAACCTCCGGACCGATCCGGGGATCCGGCGGCGGCGCGGAAATTCCGGAAACCGAGGCTGACGGCGGCGCGGCAATCCCGGAAGGCGCGGCTGTCGGCGGCGCGGAAATCCCGGAAGCCGCAGCTGACGGCAGAGTGGAAATCCCGGAAGCCGCAGTCATCGGCGGTACCGAAAGGCTTTCGGTTCCGGTGCCGGAGGCTCCTTTTTGAAAATCCGCCCCCCGGGAAAGGCGGACCGGCCCGCTCTCCTCATGAACCACGATTTCCTCTAAGCCGGCGTCCTCCCCGGAGGAAGGCGTCCCGCCTGATGCCTTCTCCCGGCTGCAGGCCCCCAGAAACAGCAGACACAATAAAACAAGAGGCACCAGGGAAAACAAAGCGGAATTCCTTCTCATGATTTTCCCTTCTCCAGCTCTTCGGTCACAATCTTCCCCCGCAGTCCCGCGTCGATAAAATCACAATATTTGCAGAAGGGATAATTATGCCGCCCATAGCGCACCTTTTCCCTCAATTCCCGGTATTTTTCCCCGTTCCAGACATCCACCAGCCGCTCCTTCGTCAGATCCCCGAGGCTTGTGGTCTCAAAATTGTCACAGCAGCAGATTCCCATGTTGCCGTTTGGCTCGATCCACATATCGGTATAGGGCATCACGCAGGTTTTCTTAATGACCTTCTTTTTGCCCTGTTTGTTGGGGGCGGAGCCGGCCCGGTTGGTCAGCACCTCCTTCACGTAGCGCATCTGGATTAAAATCTCCACCTTCCGGTACTTCTCCGGATGGGCCTTTACGTGCTCATAGATCTCCCGGATATTGTCATGGAGCTTCATGTCCTCACAGTAATTGTTGATGATCAACTGGTTTACATAAGGTACAATCTGATCCAGCTTCTCAATATTCAGCAGCAAGCCATTGGTTGACATAAATATGAAGACCTTCGGCAGCTTCTCCCTGGCATAGCGGTGAAATTCCACGATCCGCTTGTCGAGCCAGGGCTCGTTGTTTCCGTACAGCGTCAGGCGGTTGGGATAATTCCATTCCGCAAGCTGGTCGATGATGGAATAATAAAGCTCATCGGGAATTTTCGCAAAGGGCCGGCGCTCCGCGTTGCGGTTGGCGGTGCAGAAGGCACAGTTGGAATTGCAGCGGTTGATGGTCTCGATATTCACGACATCCGGATAAGGCGCCCGCTCCTCCTTCATAAACTGCTCGATGAATTTCCGCTGCGCTTTATCCCGTTTTAAAAACTGCATGGTCAGATATCCCCAGGCAGCGAGCCCGGGCAGATATTTCCTTGCGTTCCAGCCGATGATCCCGGCGTAATTGACGATTTTTACGGACATGATCTCCCTTTCTAAGTTAACATAATTTCCGTTCTAGTGCCTTTCCGTGCGGCAGCCGGTGGTTGACATAATGTATAATAAGTCAAAGCCATCCGGATCCGGCTTTTTCATGCGGCGTCCTGCGGTTGACATAACTCCAAGCAAGGTGACGTCATCCGCCTCCTGCAATCCGTTACAGCACTTTCTCCGCCGCCGCGTATTCCTCCGGCGTTCCGAAGGAAACCATTTCCTCACAGAGAAACGACCGGATCCGGCAGCCCTTTTTGATCAATACATTATAGACCCCGCTCATGAAATATTCCTGGTAGGGGCATTCGGAAAGATATTCCTCCGCCGCTTTTAAAAACAGGGTTTTATCCCGGAAGCCGTAGGCGCCGCAGACCGCCTCATCGCTGATGGCCTTCTTCTCCGCGGTCTCCCTTACAAAGCCGTCCTCCCCCCGTTTTACGAAGCTGAATTTCGGTTCCGTGGACCGGAAGGTGGCAATCGTCCCGTCTGCCGTGAGCGTGTCTTCGGCGTAAAAGGCCGCCATCGAAAAGTTTTCGAATTTGAGGTCACAGTCACAGAAAAGCACCGGCAGGTCATTCTCCACGGCCTTTGCCCCCTCCATCGCCGTTAAAACCGCGCCGTTGAGCACATGGTCGAGCGTCCGGATGGCCGCCCAGGGGTAGCGCTCCTTGATCCTTTGGTCAATCCCGAAGCGCTCCACATGCTCCCGTAAGACCACAAAGGTCAGGCTCTCCACCGCCATCGATCCTAAGACCGATTGGGCCGCCCAGTAAAAAAAGGGCTTGTTTTTAATCGTTAATAACGGCTTCGGGCAGTCATATCCCTTGTTGAAAAACCGGGTGCCCGCCCCGCCCATCGGCATCACAAGATTGATTCTCACCGCTTCACCTCCGCCCCGGAAAAGCTGAAACGCAAGCAAACCTCCGCCATTTCGTTCTTCCGCATGGCCTCCCGGAGCCATAGCCTTTCTTCAGAAACAGACATCAGAAATCCGCCGCCCCAGGAGATCCCCAGGGGACTTCCGGCAATAATCCTGTCCGCTCCTTGTAAAAGCTCCTGCTCTATGGTAAAATAGCATTCACATAACACTTTGCCGGCGTGTCGGAATTGGCAGACGAGACAGACTCAAAATCTGTTATCCGCAAGGGTGTGTGGGTCCGAGTCCCACCGCCGGCACTGTTTTCTTTATCTTTCCCACTATTATACCGTGAGTCCGAGCATATTGCAAAATTTCCTTATCTTCTTTGAACCATTTGGATTTTATACCGCTTATGTGATACGATACGAAAAAGGGAGGTGAAAACATGGAGGAATTCATGACAGGAAAAGAAATAGTCAACCTGATTGACCGGTTGGAGGATGAGGGCATGGAGGCCGAAAAAATCATCTCCATTATCCGCTATATAGAACTCACTGACCCGCACGAACGAAGAAAAGAAAAGGACAATAAGTAACTTCCCTGTATTCCATAAACGGTATAAAAAAGAGGTCCGGCCTGCGCCGGACCTCCTTTCGTCTTCTTTCGTCACCGGGCAGCTCCCTGCTGCCTGATAAACGGATAGATTGCCCCGAGCATATTGCTGACATTTCCGTTTTTTGCGGGTATGATTTTTGTTTTCCCGCGAAAATCGGGAACCAGTATCTCCTCGAGACTTTCTTCGATTCTGTCCGTAAAGGGCTTTCCGATCTCGGAAACGGCCCCGCCGATAATAAAGGTTCCGGGATCCAGTATATATATCACGTCCGCGATCCCCATCGCCACATCCCTGATCCATCTCTCAAGAAGCTCCGC
>JAILBQ010000029.1 GCA_024680815.1 Lachnospiraceae bacterium
GGAATGAGATAAAGCCACCTGGTCGGAAAAATCGCCAATTTTTCCTACTGGTAGCTGGTACCCCCATAACTGTAACATGTTCTGTGGGGTGTATTGTAGACGCTAAAACTTTACCGCTTACCATCAAACGGGGAAGCGTAATGGCGTTGAAAGAGGATGTGGGCAGAAAGTATAAAGGTAGCGAGGATGCTAACGGCACCTGACCTGAATTGCGGATTACAAGGAGATAGATTAATATGGCATTGAAATCGATGGCTTTGGGATACGAGATTGGTAATGTAAAAGAGGATAAGAGAAGCGCTGTGGGCATTGAACAATATAAGGTGTCGGGGAAGGCTGTCTATATTAAGAGCGAGTATCTGCCAATTTCCCAGATCAAGCGCCTGACTATACAGCCTTCCCGGGATCTGCCATTTGGTATTTGAACCTGAAGAGATTCAAGGAGTATTTGCTCTGTGTACGGGTGACGAGCCGACGTACCGTGTTATCGAGGATGGTAAGACAGCTCGTCTTTGTCTCCGCCACGCAGCATACTGAGCGCAAGCCTTACATAGAACCGGGCCCGAAGATCATCGACCACGGCCGGATCCACAAGTCCGTATTTGACCGCGATCTTTGCCGCTTTTTCAAAACCGTCACTGTCCATCTCCGCTTTTTGGGCATAAAATGACTTGTTCTTACTCCTGGCACGGCTGTCTGTCCCGGAGCATATCCTGTACTGATTTTTGATATCATCAAGAAATACGAACCTTCCAGGATAGGCCGCATATCGGTACCACGTGTTTGCATCCTCGGAAACCGTACCCGGCGGCAGAGGTTCGGCTATGGCAAGATCTGTCCGGACAGCTTCGTCCAAAAATCGCCGTCCTGCTTCGTCATCAGCCATCCAGTGTGCCATGATAAAAGCCGCAGTTCCCTTTTCGAAATCAATCCTGTTCTTCATACTGTTCCTTTCATCATTTCGGAGACTCATTCTTTCAGAATAAGAAACTGTTTCCACATCCGGTTCTTCTTCCGGGAGACACCGCCGATGGTCAATAAAGAATGTCAGGATCATCCACGCCGGTTCCCACATCATAATTTTGTTCCGGAATCCCCGGCTCAAAGATCTCAAGCTCCCGGATCGCCGTTTCCAGGACGCTTCTTGCGGGCTGCTCCTGCCCTTCCGGATATATCGCTTCAAAGATGATCAGGTCATCCCCCGCCTGTTTACAGCTGTAGAGCCTCAAAAAGCGGTCCTCATCATCGTCATAGGTGAGAAGGACACTGGGCAGGGCGTCATCCCCATCCTCAAACGGGAACCGGAAGAACTCGTCCTCGTCCGCGATGCGGCCTTCATAGGCCTCCCTCGCCGTGATGGGGATATACTCCTTAACAAAATCCTCTGCGTCCATGCCGGGGTCTTCATAGTGGCAGATATAGATAAACGAGTCCGATTCATCTGGATAGATCAGAATAGCATCCCCTTCCTCTTCCACCGTACAGCTATCATAACATTTGGTCGAAAAGCCCGCCGCATCGGCGTGAATCTCCCGGTAAAGGGGGAGTTTGGGAAAATCCTTCCAGTCCACCTCATATTCGGCTCCTTTCCAGTAGAAATTCGTGCCCGAACAGAATGTAAATGAGATGGTGGAGCCGTCCTCCCTCTTGAAACGATATTGAAAATCGGAATCAGTCTGGCTGGATTTTGCTTCCGGCCTGATGGGGAGTGTACGAAGCCCCTCGGCGATGGAGGAAATGATGTCAGGATCGGTATATTCCACAGGAGTCCCCCCGCCCTCGGTAAAAACAACGTAGGTCATCTTCGCCGGAGTCTCATTCTGAATATGGTCAAACCAGGCCGTCAGGTCTTCGCTGCCACAGAATTCGGGAAGAGGGACATATTCGCTTTCGGTCTCAGCTTCGGTTGTTTCACCGGAAGGGATCGCTTCCGGAATTTTAGTATCAGTAGTTTTTTTATCGTCTGTCTGGTTGGACCCGATCCTAGTGTTCGGGATCTCCGTACAGGCCGTCAGAGAAAGAGAAAGACCCAGGATCAGAAGGGTAGCTGCAGCTTTTTTTAACATTCGGTAATCCTCCTTTAAGTAATCGGGCGGGAATTCTCGGCTATTTATAGCCGAGATGAAAGCCCGCTATGTTGCAGGATGAACATATGTTTGTTATAATAACATTATGAACAGAGCTATTAAATACAGAATATATCCAACAACTGAACAAGC
>JAILBQ010000040.1 GCA_024680815.1 Lachnospiraceae bacterium
TCAACAAAGAGGGAGACAACCTCTATACCGCCACGATGAACTCCGGCGACGCCATTATCGGCGACATCACCGCGGACGGCGGCTCGATGAACACCGGGCAGCTGGAAATGTCCAATGTGGATCTTTCCCAGGAATTCACGACGATGATCACCACCCAGCGTGGCTTCCAGGCTAACAGCCGGATCATCACGGTATCCGATACGATGCTGGAGGAGCTGGTGAACCTGAAGAGATAACAGGTTAACATAATATCCTTTTCCGCCTGAGGAAAGGATTTGAAAAGATACAAAGGAAACGGGCAGAACACGGGTTCTGCCTGTTTCACAATTCCCCACTGTGAAATTCCGGTCGGATGTGTTACAATACCTTTCGTATACATGGAAGGGCTGGCCGATGATTGATCTGACAAGACTCAATGAGACAAAAATCATGATTAACGAGGATCTTATCGAAGTGATCGAGGAAACCCCGGATACGGTGGTGACGCTGACCACAGGGCGCAAGCTCATTGTAAAAGAAAGTAGACAAGAGATTAAAAATTTAGTAAAATCTTTTAGAAAAGAAATGAATGAGTAAAAGGGAGGAGTGCGCCCTTTTACGCATTTTTTTGTCGGAGCTGGTTTAGAGTATGGATCTGGGTTCATTGATCGGAATCGTGGTCTGTCTGGGACTGATGGTCTATGGTATTGTCGGTTCAAACGGCATGTCAGCCATGGCGAGTTTTATAGACCGTGATTCTATCTTTATTACAATAGGCGGAGCCCTTATGGCTACGATGGCCGGAAATACGCTGGGTTCCTTTGCCGGAGGCTTAAAGACTTTCACCCTGGTTTTCAAGATGCCGAAGCTTTCTGCCGCGGACATGATTAAGGAGATTATCAATCTTT
Organism: Lachnospiraceae bacterium; assembly: GCA_024680815.1. GTDB lineage: Bacteria > Bacillota > Clostridia > Lachnospirales > Lachnospiraceae > NK4A144. The sequence goes on from JAILBQ010000040.1 coordinate 888, forward strand.
CCAACGTGGCCAGACGTGAAGGTCTGCTTTCCCTTGAAGAGGCGGCGAGCAATATTGATGACGCCTTTTTAAAGAAGGGAATCCTTCTGGTGGTGGACGGCACCGATCCCGAGCTGGTGCGGGCCATAATGGAAACCGAGATGGACGCAATTGACGCCCGGCACAAGGCGAATATCGGTGTCTGGGAGGGTATCGGCTCCATGGGACCTGCCTGGGGAATGATCGGAACCCTGATCGGACTTATAAACATGCTGAAGAACCTCTCGGATCCTACCTCCATCGGACCGGCCATGGCCGTGGCTCTGGTCACGACGTTCTACGGGTCTCTGATGGCGAACTGGATCTGTACTCCGGTGGCCACGAAGCTTAAGATGCAGAACGGCGATGAGCTTACGGTAAAAGGCATTGAGGTTGAGGGGCTCCTTTCCATACAGGCGGGAGAAAACCCCAGAGTTATAGAGGAAAAGCTCAAGAGCTTCTTAACGCCCAAGCAGGCGGCAGAGTTTGTATCTGACGACGGAGGCGGAGGTGGTGAATAATGGCTAAGAAGAAAGAAGATCCGCCGCCGCCGGGGGCACCGGCCTGGACTGCTACCTTCGGCGATCTGATGAACCTTCTGCTGTGCTTCTTCGTGCTGTTGTTCTCAATGTCCTCGATTGATGCGGAAAAGTACCAGCAGATAGCCAATTCCTTCGCCAATACCTTCAGCATTTTCCAGGCGGGAGGTTCTTCCGTGGGAGACGGCGTCATGGTTTCCAACGGCGTCAGCCAGTTAAGTGAGCTCTCCACCTATTTTGACTCCATGGGAATGACCCAGGAGGGGGAGAGGGACAATACGGAGGCCACGAACAATTCCTCGGCAGACGATGAAAAGGCTTCCGGCTCGCCCGGAGAGACAGAGGCCGCGGAAATAAAGGAACAGATGGAGGCAAAGCAGCTTGAAGCCTCCGAGCAGCTGGCCGAAATGATACAGGAAACGGTAAATGAGGAGCAGCTTTCCCACGAAATCGACGTGGATTTCACGACACAGTACGTTCTGCTGACAATGAACGGTGCGTTGTTATTTGACTCGGGAAGTGATACAATAAGGGAAGATGCTCTGCCGGTGCTTGACAAGGTGGGAAAGATTCTGGAGCGCTATGCCGCCTCCACTATTGAGATAGAGGGGCATACGGACAATGTGCCGATACATAATGCGCGTTTTGCGGATAACGATGAGCTTTCCTCCGCCAGGGCAATGAGCGTTTTCCACTATCTGGTGGACAATACGGTGCTGGATCCGGCCAATATCAAGCATGCCGGCCGCGGGGAATATGTTCCGGTGGCCGATAATTCGACTCCCGAGGGGCGGGCCAAGAACCGCCGTGTGGAAATAAAAATATACAATGAGCTTTCGGACGCTTCGTAACGGAAAGGGGGCGGGATCATAAAATGAAAAAGAATATGATGACTTTGATTATCCTTGCCCTGCTGCTGGTAAACGTGGTTATGACAGGTGTCATGATGTTTGTGACGGTGCCGGCAAACCGTAAGACGATAGAGCTTGTGGACAAGATTTCCTCCGCCATTGATCTGGATATGGGGACGGCCGTGGAGCCGGCTTCGGGAGTAAAGAGCAATGCAGGGGTTTCCATGGAAAATCTGGTGACCTACAGCTTTGAGGATCAGATGACCGTCAAGCTTAAGCCGGATCCCACAGGAGAGGATACAAAGGATCATTTTGTAATGGTGGGTGTGGTGCTTTCCATGGATTCCACAAATCCTGATTATGAAACCATCGGTAAGGGCGGAGACCTTTCCTCCAGCGTGGGCATAATCAAGGACGAGATCAACAAGATCATAAGCAGCTATACCTATGATGAGATTTCAACCATGAGTACTACCGAGATTCAGGACAAGATCCTGGAGCGGCTTCAGGAGTTATATAATTCGAACTTTATCGTCGGCGTGTCCTTCAGTACATGGCTGCCGCAGTAACCTCGGAAGGGAGGCGCCCACATGGCTGACGTATTATCTCAAAGCGAGATAGACAGTCTGCTGCAGGCCTTAAGCTCCGGTGAGATAGATGCGGACGAGATGAAGGAAACGACGGAGAAGTCGGTTAAGGAATACGACTTCAAACGTCCCGCCAAATTCTCGAAAGAACACCTGCGGACGCTGGAAATAATATTTGAACATTTCGGAAGATTGCTTTCCACGAACCTTCCGGTTTATTTAAGAAAGAATGTTCAGGTCAGTGTGGTCAACTCGGAAGCCATTACCTTTTCCGAATTTACCAACTCTCTGGCAAACCCGGTTATACTGGGGGTTGTGAATTTTCAGCCCCTGAACGGGAATATCATGATGGAGCTGGCCGCAAACCTGGGCTTTGCCATGATAGACAGGATGCTGGGAGGACAGGGTGAGCCCCTGGAGAAGAACCGGGAGTTTTCCGAGATCGAGCTTTCCATAGTGGAAAAGATGGTTGCGATCTGTGTACGGCTCCTCCGGGAACCCTGGAAAAACGTTCTGGATCTGAATCCGATTCTGGAACGGGTGGAGACCAATCCGCAGTTTGCACAGATCATTGCCCCGACCGAGATGATCTCGATTGTGACATTGAACATGAAAATGGGAGATGTCGAGGGGCTGATGAATATCTGCCTTCCGTTTTTTACAATGGAAAGCATTATGGACAAGCTGAATACGAAGTTCTGGTTTTCGACGATGCAGAGCACTTCGGATGAGGATTACCATGAACATATTGAGGACATGATCCGCCACGTTGCCATGCCGATTAAGGCGGTGCTGGGGAACAGCTCGATAACGGTATCCGATTTCGCAAACCTTCAGATAGGTGATATAATCCGCCTGGATTCCAGAGTATCTGAGGAGCTTAACATATTTGTCGGGAACATCAGAAAATTTACCGCACTGCCCGGAGCGATGAAGGGCTCCTATGCAGTCAGAGTAACATCCATAATCAGGGAGGAGGAATAAGCGCATGGACGGTATGTTATCTCAGGATGAGATAAATGCGCTCTTAAGCGGGATGGATTCCGGAGCCGCCGATGAGCCTGCCGCCGCGGATACATCAGAAGCTGCTCCTCCGGTAAGCAGCCCGTCTTCGGGCGATGCACTGACAGATTTCGAGAAGGACGCCGTGGGCGAGGTTGCCAACATCAGCATGGGCACCTCCGCCACAACACTGTATTCGCTGGTAAACAGAAAAGTCGATATTTCCACGCCGGTTGTCGAGATGGCGACATGGGACACCATAGCAAAGGATTATGAGCGTCCCTGCGTGTTCATACAGATTCATTACAAAGAAGGACTGGACGGCACAAACATCCTGATCCTCAGGGAAAACGACGTGAAGGTCATCACTGACCTGATGATGGGCGGTGACGGCACGAATGTCGACGGAGAGCTGGGAGAGCTGCATTTAAGCGCGATCTCGGAGGCCATGAACCAGATGATGGGTTCCTCGGCCACCTCACTGTCCTCGATGCTGGGGAAGATGATCGATATATCGCCGCCTGAGGCCTCTTTGGTGGATCTGGCGGAATTCGGACAACCGGGCGACATTGCATCGTTTTTAACCGGGACCTTTGTCAAAATCTCGTTCAGCATGAAGATCGGTGAGGATCTGGTGGATTCAACCATCATGCAGCTCTATCCCATCGACTTCGCGAGAGAGCTCTATGAGCACTTTATCGGAGGCGGAGATGACAGTGGCGGGGCAGCTGAAACAGTAGCGGCGCCCGCACCGGAGGCAGCCCCTCCTCCGCCGGCACCGGAGCCCATGGCGGCGGCTCCTCCCCCTATGCAGGATCCTTCCATGATGGGTCAGCCCATGATGGGACAGCCGATGCAGGGAATGCCCATGCAGGGTATGCCGATGCAGGGAATGCCGATGCAGGGTATGCCTTATCCGCAGATGGGAATGCCCCAGATGATGCCGGGAGGACCGGTAAACGTACAGAACGCCTCGTTCCAGAACTTTGCGATCGATTTAAATCCGATGCAGAGTCAGGAAAACATCGAGCTGATAAAGGATGTGCCGCTTGAGGTGACTGTAGAGCTGGGCAGGACTCATAAGTCCATTAGTGAAATCCTTGATTTCGCACCGGGAACGATCGTGGAGCTGGACAAGATCGCCGGTGAGCCGATTGATGTCCTGGTCAACGGAAAATATGTGGCCAAGGGCGAGGTAGTGGTCATCGAAGAGAGCTTCGGTGTCCGGGTGACAGAGATAATCAAGTAAGATACGGTAACAAAGAGACACTTACAACACGTGAGGAGAAGAGATGGCAAAGAATATTCTGATCTGTGACGACGCAGCATTCATGAGAATGATGATCAAGGACATTCTCACGAAGAATGGCTACAACGTAGCCGGAGAAGCCGAGAACGGAGCAAAGGCAGTGGAGAAGTATGCCGAGGTCAAACCGGATCTGGTGCTGATGGACATCACGATGCCCGAGATGGACGGTATACAGGCTTTGAAAAAGATCAAATCCGATGATCCCTCCGCCATGGTTATCATGTGCTCGGCCATGGGTCAGCAGGCGATGGTCATCGAGGCGATCCAGGCCGGGGCCAAGGATTTCATCGTGAAGCCCTTCCAGGCAGAGCGTGTCCTTGAGGCGGTGAAAAAGGTCGTCGGTTAACTTTATGTACCTGATGGCGGCCGGAGGGGGCGGAAGCATTGTCGAACTCCTGACGGTACTCATCATCTTTGTTTTTGTACTGTTCCTGACGGTCTATGTGACCAGGTTTGTGGCGGGTTTTGAGAAAAACCGCATGAAGGGCAGCAATATAGAGGTGATCGAGGCACAGCGCTTTTCAAGGGATAAGTATATTATGATTGTCCGAACGGGCAGCAGGTTTCTGGCCGTCGCAGTGTCCAAAAATGATGTGACGCTGCTGTGTGAACTGGAGGAGGAGAGCATAAGGCGCTCCGATGACAATACTCCGGCCGGGCCCTCGTCCTTCGGAAATCTTCTGCAAAAGGCAAAAGAGCATTTACAAAAGGCGGCGCCGAAGAAATGAAACAGCGGAAGCTTTCAGTCATGGTGTGTTTCCTGTGCCTGATACTGTGTTTGCTTTGTTCCGTCGCAGTGTTTGCTCAGGAGAACATTGCTCCGAACACCGGGGCCACCAGCAACGGCAGATTCAATGTTGACGGTACAAGGAGGCCTGATTACAACCAGATCGGCATCAATGACGGAACGGGATACAATTCAACAACCGTGATCGATGAGCCGGGAACTGCGAATTCCCCGGACGATATCGACGATCTGAATATTGGCAACAACCTCAATATTTCTTTCAGTGGTGCAAACGGGAATCTGGCAGGATCGCTTCGAATCCTGATCACCTTAACTCTTCTTGCCCTTGCACCGACACTGATAATTATGTTAACCTCATTCACCAGGATTCTGGTGGTGTTGCATTTCACAAGGGCAGCAATCGGCACGCAGCAGGTTCCGCCAAACCAGGTGCTGATAGGGTTAACATTATTTTTGACCTTTTTTATCATGCAGCCTACCATCACGGAGATAAACAACAACGCCGTCAAGCCCTATGAGGCTTCCGAGATCACTACGGCGGAGTTTCGCGAGGAGGCGCTTAAACCCCTGCGTACGTTTATGGCGGGTCAGACCCAGACTAAGGACGTACGGCTTTTTATGGATATAGCAAAGCTTGATCCGGTGGAGGATATTGAGGATATTCCCACATATGTGCTGGTGCCGGCGTTTATGATTTCCGAGCTCCGCACAGCCTTCATCATCGGCTTTTTGATATATATTCCCTTTATTGTCATAGATATGGTGGTTTCCTCCACTCTGATGAGCATGGGAATGATGATGCTGCCGCCCACGACGGTGTCCATGCCGTTTAAGATTCTTCTGTTTGTGCTGGCGGACGGCTGGAATCTTGTCATAGGCAATCTTGTGAAAACCTTCTACTGAGATAAAAGGAGAAAGCGGATGGAAATAGCAACAGTAACCACCATTATGCGTGATGTTATCTACACCATCATCATGACGGCGGCGCCTCTTCTGCTGATCTCGCTGGTGACGGGCCTTTTTATCTCGGTTTTCCAGACCGTGACTTCAATTCAGGAGCAGACACTGACCTTTGTTCCGAAGTTTATCGCGATTTTTGTCGGGATTATGATACTGGGGCACTGGATGCTGAACAATATGATCGGCCTGATGCAGAGGCTGTGGTCTGACTTCAGCGTATACATCCGGTAGAACAGGGAATGTTTAATTACAGCTTCAGAGTATCCGATCTGGAATATTTTCTGCTGATTCTGACCCGGGTGACGCTTTTTGTTTACGCGGCGCCCTTTTTCAGTACGCAGAATGTTCCGCAGCGTATAAAGATAGGTATCTCGGTTTTTCTCTCGCTCCTTATTTTCCGGTTTGTAATGCCGCATCAGGCGCTGGAATACCATACCGTCCTGGGGTATTCGATTCTTGTTATACGCGAAGCGATCTGCGGGGTTTTAATAGGTTTTTCGGCCAATGTCATGCTATATGCCACCCAGCTTGCCGGCACGCTTATAGACATGGACATCGGCCTTTCCATGGTGCAGATGTTTGATCCGGTAATGCGGGTTCAGACGGGCTTTACGGGAAGCGTGTACCAGTACGGGATGCTGCTGATACTGATGATTTCCGGGATGGAGCATTTTATTATCCGGGCTCTGGTGGATGCCTTTTCCCTGATTCCCGTGGGGCATGTGGAGTTTCACATGGACGGGATGCTGGATGTGATGCTCCGGGTCATCAATAATATCATGCAGATCGGCTTCAGGATATTCCTGCCTATATTTGCGGCCATGCTCCTTTTGAACGCGGTGCTGGGAATTCTTGCCAAGGTTGCGCCGCAGATGAACATGTTTACGGTTGGAATTCAGATAAAGATTCTGGTGGGGCTGGGAGTACTTATGTTAACCATAGGTATGCTGCCGACCATAGCGGAGCTGGTATTTGATATGATGAGGGTTCTTGTCACTGATATAGTAGAGACTATGACAGGATAGAGCATGAACGGGACGCTGAGACTATCATATAATCTCCAGTTTTTTGCCCAGGAAGGCCCGGGCGGGGAAAAAACCGAGGAACCTACCGGCAAGCGCAGGGAGGACGCCCGGAAAAAGGGACAGGTCGCCAAAAGCCAGGAGGTTTACAACGCGGTAAGCCTTTTTGCGATCTTCCTGCTGCTGCGTATCTACGGCCAGACCTTCGGAAAGAATTTCCTCGAAGTATTCCGCCGGGTCTACGGTTCCATGGCGGACATGGCCAGGCCCGTGGGCGGTACGGCTTCCGCAAATGATTTTTCAAAGCTCTTAATAGCCATCATCCTGAGGGTGATTATAACGCTTCTGCCCGTTTTGCTGTTAAGCTTTGTGGTGGCTTTTGTGGTAAACCTCGTCCAGGTTAAATGGAAGGTTTCCTTTGAACCCATGAAGCCCAAATTCAGCAAGCTTAATCCCTTAAGCGGCTTCAAACGCTTTTTTTCAAAGCAGAAGCTGGTGGATCTGGCCAAGGCTGTTCTGAAGATAGTGCTGGTTAGCGCCGTTGTGTATTCTTTCATGCGCGACCGGATAGGCTTTGTGCTTCTGATGAACGAATTTTCCATAGAATCCGCGGTTACGCTGGTTTCCAGCACCCTGGTAAATCTGGGGATCCGTATTGCTTCGGTCTACATCGTCATTGCGGCGCTTGATTATATTTATACCCGCTGGAAGCACCATGAAGACCTGAAGATGACGAAGCAGGAAGTCAAGGACGAAATGAAGGACGCTGAAGGAAATCCCGAGATCAAGGGAAAGATCAGGCAGAAGATGCGGGAGATTTCCAGAGCCCGTATGATGCAGGCGGTTCCCGAGGCGGACGTGGTCATTACAAACCCTACCCATTATGCCGTGGCGCTCAAATATGACACGGACATCGCCGACGCGCCGGTGATTCTGGCCAAGGGGCAGGACTATGTGGCCATGAAGATAAAGGAAGAAGCCCGAGCGGCGGGGGTGGAAATCGTAGAGAACAAGCCTCTGGCGCGTATGCTCTACGCCAATGTGGAAATCGGGGAAAAGGTTCCGCCCGAGCTTTACCAGGCCGTGGCGGAAGTGCTGGCCTTTGTTTATAATATAAAGAAACAGGCAGGATAGGATGCCGGTTAAGTCGGAGACGAAAAAAAAGCCTTTTGCCATACAGGATATCGCGGCGGCGCTCTATCTTTTAGCGGCGTTTATTTTCATGATTATCACGCTGCCTTCCTGGCTTCTGGACGTGTGTCTGGCCTTCAATATGGCGGTGGCTTTCGCGATTTTGTTTAACACGCTCTTCTCCAAGGAAGTGCTGGACATGTCCTTCTATCCCACGATGCTCCTGTTTACCACTCTCTTCCGGATTTCGCTCAACGTATCTTCAACGAAGCTTATTCTGACAACCGGTGATCCCGGAAACGTGGTCAAGACCTTCGGTCAGTTCGTGGGCGGCAATGATCTTATAGTGGGAGCCATTGTCTATATTATTCTGCTGATCGTGCAGCTGGTGGTCATAAACAAGGGCTCCGAGCGTGTCTCCGAGGTTACGGCCAGATTCACCCTGGACGCCATGCCCGGAAAACAGATGTCCATTGACGCCGATCTGAATACCGGAGCAATAGACGACAAGGAAGCCCAGCGCAGGCGCCAGAAGCTCCAGGACGAGTCCACTTTCTTCGGCTCCATGGACGGTGCCGTGAAATACGTCAAGGGAGATACAAACGCCGGGCTTTTAATCACCGCCGTGAATATAGTCGGCGGTATAGCCATGGGAGTTCTGCGGAGAGGCATGCCCATGGCGGACGCGGTAAACTATTACGTTATACTGACCATCGGAGACGGCCTGGTGGGGGCGATTCCTTCGCTGCTTATCTCGCTGGCTACCGGTATTCTTGTGACCAAGGGCTCAAAGGAGGCGGACTTCGGCCCGACTCTCGTAAAACAGGTTTTCGGTATTCCGAAGGTAATGTATTTTGCCGGAGCGGTCATCGCGTTTCTGGGAATAGTGACCCCCTTAAACGCCATTATTTTCGTCCCTCTCGGAGCCTTGTTTATTGTGGGCGGCCGGAGGATGGCCAGCAATCTGGAAATCGAAACCGTGGAGCAGGAGGTGACCGAAGAGGAGACTTCGGCAGAGGAGATAAGAAAACCGGAAAATGTGGTTTCGCTCCTCAATGTGGATCCGATAGAGCTGGAATTCGGCTATGGAATTATTCCCCTGGCTGATGTGAACCAGGGCGGTGACCTTTTGGACCGCGTAGTCATGATCCGCCGGCAGATAGCGCTGGAGCTCGGAACGGTTGTGCCTATTATCCGTCTCAGGGATAATATTCAGCTGAACCCGAACCAGTATATAATCAAGATCAAGGGAATCCAGGTTTCGGAGGGCGAGATTCTCTTTGACCACTATATGGCCATGAACCCGGGAAATGTTGAGGAAGAGATAACG
>JAILBQ010000045.1 GCA_024680815.1 Lachnospiraceae bacterium
CGTGATAAAGGACGAAAAAGCCACCTTTACCCAGGGAGAGCAGGCCTTCAGCGCCCTGATCCCCTATCTCTGGGATCTCTCCTTCCGGAGAAAAGCCAATGAGTGATATCCTGCACAAGCTTTCCTATATTTTTGACCGGAAACAGAAGCGGAACGTGGTCCTTCTGCTCTTCGCGATCTTCCTCGGGGCGGTTCTGGAGCTTCTCGGAGTTTCCCTTATCATGCCCCTGGTGCAGATAATCTCCGATCCCGCGGCGGGCTCGGAAAACCCGGTAATAAAGCAGATATATTCCGTATTTGGTTTACATAACTCTAAAGACCTCTTCCTTTTCCTCGCATCGGTCATCATTCTTATATATTTCCTGAAAAACATCTATCTTATGGTCATGTATTATGCCCAGTACAGATATATCTATAATAACCAGCTCTCCATCGCGGGACGCCTCATCGACTGTTATCTTAAGAAGCCCTATACCTACCATCTCGATAACAATTCCTCCAACATGATCCGGAATATCATGCTGGACACGGAGCGGCTCTTTCAGCTGATCCTCCAGTTTCTTAACGTGATCTCGGAGGGACTCCTCTCCCTTCTCCTGGGGCTCTATCTCCTGCTCTCCGACCCTGTGATGACCGTGACGCTGGTGATCCTCTTAGGACTCTGCATGGGACTCTACCAGCTCCTTACCAGAAAGCGGGTCAAGGGCTACGGTGAGATAAACCAGAAATATGACGGAAAGATGCACCAGGCCATCGGTCAGGCCCTGGGAGCGGTTAAGGACATAAAGATCCTGCACCGGGAAAAATATTTCGTGAACGCTTTTGTGGAATACGGACGCAAAAAGATGAATTCCCTTATAAACATGAACTTCTTCGGCGTCGTTCCCCGCTATCTTATCGAGACCGTCTGCGTGGCCGGGATCCTTATGGTCATGATGGCAAAGGTAAAGTCCGGGGCAGATCTGGGCCAGATCATCCCCCAGCTTGCGGCCTTTGCGGTTGCGGCCTTCAAGCTCCTGCCCTCGGTTGGAAAGATCAGCAACTACCTTAACGGGATCTCGTTCCTGCGTCCCTCCATCGACCTTATCTACCGCGACCTTAAGGAAACCGAGGACATGGTGGGAGTCGAGAGTGCCGATCGCTCGGAGAACGTTCTGGAAAAGGAAAATGCTTCCTCCATCCGTATCGATGAGGTTACCTACTCCTATCCCAATACCCGGACACCGGTTCTTAAAAACGCCTCCTTCGAGATCCCTCTCGGCGCTTCGGTGGGTCTCATAGGCCCCACGGGAGCCGGAAAGACCACTATGGCGGACCTGATCCTGGGCATACTTTTTCCCCAGTCCGGAAAGATCCTCTACGGAAAGGAAAGCGTTCATGACTATCCCTTTGCCTGGGCAAAAAAGCTCTCCTACATCCCCCAGGCGATCTTCCTTGCCGACGAATCCATCAGGGAAAACGTGGCTTTCGGCATCGACAGGGACAAGATAGATGACAAAGCGGTATGGGCGGCCCTCACGGAGGCCCAGCTTTCGGACTTTGTGAAAACCCTTCCCGACGGTCTTGATACCGAGGTCGGCGAACGGGGAGTGCGGCTTTCCGGGGGACAGAGACAGAGAATCGGCATAGCCAGAGCCCTCTATTCCGATCCGGAGATCCTGGTTCTCGACGAAGCCACCAGCGCTCTCGATTCCGATACCGAAAAGGCAGTGATGGACGCCATAGAGCGCCTCCACGGAAAGAAGACGTTGCTTATAATCGCCCACCGCTTAAGCACCATCGATAAATGCGAATATATCTTTAAGGTGGAAAACCGCCTTGTCAACCCCCTTTCAAGGGAGGAATTTGAAGCCCTGAAGGCGGGAGGGAGCGAGCATGGTTAAGCCGCTGCTTTCCGTAGCCCTTATCACCTATAACCACGGCCCCTATATCCGTCAGTGCCTGGAAAGCATACTGGCCCAGGAAACGGATTTTGATTTTGAGATAGTTGCCGGCGAAGACTTTTCCACCGACAACACCCGGGAAATCCTTGATGAATTCAAGGCCAGATTTCCGGAAAAAATACGGCTCCTGTACAGAGAGAAAAATCTGGGCCGTCCCACCCTGAACGTCTATCAGACCTCAATGGCCTGCAGGGGAGAGTTCATCGCCTATATTGAAGGAGACGATTTCTGGACGGATGTGCATAAGCTTCAAACCCAGGCGGATTTTCTCACAGAACACCCGGAATATGCCGCCGTTACCCACAGCGCGGTTCTGGTGGATGAAAAGGGGGAGCCTTTAAGTGACAGCTCTCCGATGGAGCTGTATGACTGGAGCGGACGCTACACCTTTGATGACTACAAAACCGTCCCCCGCTGGCCCGGCCACACGGCCTCGGTTTTCACCCGGAATTTCTGGCATGACGGGGAGTACGACTACACAATTCTTTACCGGGCCCATGATTTTATCGATGACGCGGTTATTCTCCTGTTCATGCTGCTTCATGGCCCGGTGATGCGTCTTGACCCGGTTATGAGCGCCTGGCGGTATGTTGCAAAAGCGGACGGGGAAAACTGGAACTCACTTAAGGCGAAAAGGGATGAAGCCCTGGAGGAATGCCGGATGCGCTGCATTATGCTTAAGTGGTGCGAAAAAAATGTGGGCCTTACGTCCTTCGGAAGAAAAAAGGCTTTAGCAGACATGAAGTACGCCCTTTCAATCTTTCTGCGTCACCCCTCCGGCGAAAGCCTTAACAACGCCTGGACTCTTTTTTGCTACGATATTCTGCACGTGACCCTGCATATTCTGCCGTTCAAGGATGACGCCGGTTATGAAACGGAGGCAGAAAAATGATTATTCTTCGCTTCACCAGCGGCCTCGGGAACCAGATGTTCCAATACGCTTTCTATACATTTTTAAAAAAGCGCTATCCGGAAAGCAGCGTAAAGGCTGACCTTACCTGGTTTTCCTGGCACAATGAGCATCAGGGCTGGGAGCTTGAAAAGCTTTTTATGCGTCCCGACAATCCCGGATTTACCCTTGAAAGCGCAAGCCCTCTGGAAATATTCCGCTGCTCCGGCGCTTTTCCGCAGACAAAAGAATGGGTGCGCTATCCCAACAGGCTTCTGCGCATTTTCACCGGACGACATTTCGAAAAATGCAGAATAGAGGAAAGCGGGCACCATGACGCTGAGGAAACCTATCGGGCCGTAACGGGCATAAAAGAAAAGGAGAACAGATATATCACCGGATTTTTCCTGGATGAGCGCTACTACGCCGACTCCCTTGACTCCCTGAAAACCCTGTTTTCCTTTGATATAAACCGTTTCGGAAAAAAGAACCTGGAGCTTGCGCGTCAGATAGTCGGCACCGTCTCCGTCTCAATCCACGTACGCCGGGGCGACTATTTAAGCGATACCTATAAAAACGATTTTGTCTGTCTCGGAAGGCCCTACTATAAAAGCGCGGTGGCGGAAATCAGAAAGCGCCTCGACGGAGAGGCGACCTTTTTTATCTTTTCCGATGACAAGGAGTTTATTAAAAGAGAATTTGAATGGCTTCCCCGAAAGGTTATCGTTGAAGGAAATGAAGGAAAGAACAGCTGGAAGGACATGGCGCTCATGACCTTCTGTAAGGGAAACATTATTGCCAATTCCACGTTTTCCATCTGGGGAGCCCTGTTAAACCGCCATCCGGGCGCTCCGGTCATATATCCGAAGGCTTATCTTACGGATCAGGACAACGCCGTGAGCTCCGTTCCGGGCTGGATCAGGCTTTAAAAAGTCTGTACTTCAGCAGCTGGAGGATTTTTTTCATACTCATGCCCGGATAGAAATAATCCTCGAGCCTGCCGCTTTTTATTTTCGGTGGCGGAGCACTCTCCTTAAGATCATAGAGGAAGATCCCTTCTCCCGGCAGATCCCACACCACATTGGCGTCCATGGGCTTCATTGCCAGCGCATAGGTTTTCGCCACCTTAAAAGACAGGCTTTTCGTTGAAAGCAGCAGCTCTCCTTTCGGGGAAAGCTTACGTCCTTTTGTATCCGCGTACTTTATCCCGTAAAGATCCGCCTCCGCTCCCAGTCTTTCATTTTCAAAATACGCATCATACACCGCCTTTGACTCTTCCGGAGAAGAAAAGCGGAAAGCGTCACCGCCCCGGGAGAGCGGCACCTGCAGATCCGTCACCGTATGGGAGGCGTGCTCCCCCTCATCCGCAAAATTCGTGGTATAGGAAAGGCGGGGATAAAGAAAATATTTATCCGTCTCCACCAGGTAGCGGACGGCATATTTGAGCCAGGAAGACTCGCCCCAGGCCGAAACAAATGAAGGGATTCCCGTTCCGGCAACCTCCTCCCCGTCGTGTACTGAAAGCCAGTCCGAAAAACCCTTCCACTGATCCGCGCTCCAGGCCTGCCCCCAGCTGGAGGGAAGCCTGAAATACCAGTTATCAAAGCCGTCCTCAATGGCTTCGAAGGGGAGCCTGGCAAAAACCTGGAAACGATGCCGATAGAGCGAGATTCCTCCGATATTCGGATACTTTTCCGAAAACTGAAGGGCCTGCACGGCATATTCATAAAAACACGGAGAAACCATGAGATCGTCTTCGAGCATAACAACAGCGCCGTATTCCTCCGAAAGTGCGCCGCACTCAAGAATATGACGCTTTAAACCGAGCCTTTCGTCCCGGCGGATTACCCTTTTTTCCCCGTGTTCCCAGGAAAAGTCCTCCGCCGCCCCGGCACAGGACTCCGTATCGCTTTTGTCCACACTTATAATCAGCGGGATGCCGTCTCTTTCCCGGTAATCCGCCGCGGCGAGGGAAGAAAGCAGCCTTTTAAGGCTCCCGACACGATTATAGGTCACGACAACGATCGCCGGTTTCATTCCGCCGGCTCCCCGCTGCCTTTGTCCAAAGTCTTTAAAAGCTCTTTCGCATCCGTAAACTCATCAATATGTTTTTTTATCCAGACCTCTCCCCGGTCCCACCAGCGAAGCCGGAGAAGCTCCTTTATCGTTTCCCCGTCAAAGCGGTAGCGTATCTTGCGCGCGGGAATTCCGGCGTTTATACTGTAGGGCTCAATATCCTTTGTCACAAGAGCGCCGGCGCCCACCACCGCTCCGTCACCGATTTTCACTCCGTCCATAATCAGCACGTTGTTGCCGATCCAGACATCGCTTCCGATTTCAATATGTCCCTCCGTATCCCGGAAGTTTTTTTCCTTCACATAGGAATAGCCGAAAAGCTTTTCGGGATTTGTGAAGGCCGGATGCATTGCCGCCCGGGTGTTTAAGGGATGTGTTCCGATTACACAGGAAACGTTGGCGCCTATTGAGGTGTAGCGCCCGATTTCGGTATCGGTGAAATCTCCGTTGTTGTTGACATAGGAACCGAAGCCCAGACGGCAGTTTTTAAGCACGGTGTTTTTCCCCAGATAGTTTTTTCCCTCCAGGACACTGTCTTTAACATAGGAACCGCTCTTTAATATGCTGCCGGTTTTTTTCTCCAGGGAAATACGCACAAAATAATACACATATTTCCGGTAAAAACCGCCGAGGAGCTCCTCCAGTTTTCTCTTCAGAAGATCGTTACACAAGATGTCCTTCATGCCTCCTGTAATTCACCCTTTTCTGCCCACGCAGAACAAACTGGGCCTTGCGTATGGCGTAGAGAACCCCCTTGGGAAAATAATCCGAAACCGCCTGTTTGAGCTCAGTGATCTTTTCAAGCTTTTTTATCTCTTTGTCATCCATGTGTTCAAGTCCCAGATCCCGTCTGATTTTCACGCTCTCGGCAAAGGTATCCTTAAGGCACACGCTGGAAACCCCGTCCTTTGTAACGACGGAAACCGTAACGGAGCAGTCGGTAAAGATCTTTCCCTCACAGTAGCATTTCAGCAGGAAATGATAGTCCGCGGCAATGGGATAGTCCGGGCTGAAAGGATATTCCCTGATCAGCTCCCTTCTGGCAAACACGCTCTGATGGGAAAAAGGCATCCTCTCCTCTATGTCCCCGGGACTTTTTCGGAAATAGTGGTATTCGCCGAACTCCTCCTCCAGAACATCGCCGTAAAGAAGATCGGTTCCCTCCCAGTCTCTGCCCTCAAAGATACGCTTTAAGGTTGAACGGGCGAAGAGAGTGTCTCCCGCATTAAGAAACATGACCCAGTCTCCTTCAGACTCCGCCGCCCCTTTATTCATGGCGTCAAAAATCCCTTCGTCTTCACCGGACAGAATCTTAAGGGGAATTCCGCGTTTTTCAAAGAGCGGAAGGAAACGTTCGGCCGTCTCCTTCGTTCCGTCCGTGCTTCCTCCGTCCTTTACGATATACTCAAACTCCGTCCAGGTCTGCAGAAGCACGGATTCCATCGTGTTTTTAAGTCCTTCGGCATCATTTTTACAGACGGTGACAACAGACAGCTTCATATTCTTTCCTTTCCGCCGGGGAGCTTTTCAGCCCCTAAGCTTATCCAGCCCGGCTTTAAGCTTGGAAACAATGGGCTCCCAGCTGAAATTAAACCAGGTATAATCCGCGATTTCCGCGGCACGTACATCCCAGTCCGTACCGGAATTAATAAGTCGCACAAGGGCTCCCGAAAGAGACGGCACATCGTCTATGGGAACAATAAATCCGAATTTTCCGTCATTATAGATATCATAGCCCGCGGGCACGCCCTTTGTGGTTATCAGGAAATCCCCGTTGGAGGCCGCCTCCAGAAGGACGATTCCGAAGCTCTCGCTCCTGGAGGGCAGGGCAAAGATCTTGGCCCTGCGGTATATCTGCTTCAGCTCTTCCTTATCCGTGATTTCGCCCGTCAGCACGATACGCCCTTTGAGCTCCTCGTGCCGCTCCATAAACCTCTTCAGCCGCGGTTCAAATTCCGGCGCCACATTTCCCACCATCATGAGAGTCCAGTCGCTTTCCGCTGCCGCTCCCGCAAAGGCGTCCAGCAGGTTTTCCGTGGCCTTCGGTCTGCTCCCCAGCTCTCCCACGGTCAGAATAATGTTTTCCTTGTGAAAGTCCAGCTCCGGCTTTTTGCCTGTGGAATAAAAGCCGTTCGGAATATAAAGAACTTTTTCGTGGTACTTCTTTTCAAGGGCATCAAAAAGGATCGTGCTTTCCACGGATACCACATCGGAAAACAGGATGGTCAGGCGTTTTACCCAGCCCACCGGAGAAAAACGGATAAGCCGCCTGTAGCCGTTTAAATCCATGTCGAGCTTTAAATAGCCTATGCCCTCCCGGCGCTTTTTCAGTCTGTAGATTCCCATACAGATAAAGGACATAAGGTTAAGATGATAGAGGTTTAAAACATCGATTTCCCGGGCATGGTTCCAGACATAGCGCGCAGCCGAATAAAGCTCCCCGCCCTTCCGGCGTTTTAAAAATTTAAGCTTCAGCCCTTTAACCTCCCTGTCCAGATAGGGATAGCTTTCCTCATTGCGGAAGGACACCACCGTGGAATCCACCCCGTGATCCCGGTGCAGAATATAGGGGATCATCCCCACATCCTTTAAAAGATGTACATTTTTCAGTCTTGTAAAGAGGGTCACAAAAACCATTGCGCCGTTCTTTCCCTTCGTTTTATAATTCAGTTATGAAACAGGCAGCTTTGATTGTGCTAAACTATCACGATGCCGGACGGACTGCCGCCCTGGTCCGCAGGGTAAGCGCTTATACCGTCCCGGAACGGATCGTCGTTGTGGATAACGCTTCCGCCGACGATTCCTTTGAGGTACTCTCCGCCCTCTCCGAGCGGGGTCACATCGACGTGATACGCACAAAAGAAAACGGAGGCTATGCCAGAGGCAATAATTTCGGCATTCTCCATGCCCTGAAGAATATAGATCCCGACGTACTGCTGATCGCGAATCCCGACGTCTCTTTTGACGAGACCGCGGCGCGGGCTCTGGTGCAGGCCATAAGGCTTCACCCGGAATACGCGGTGGCAGCGCCTCTCGTCCGCCAGGGCTATAATGTCTGGAATCTTCCCGCCTTTCCGGGAATTCTTGAAAGCCTCCTGCTGCTTTCCTTTAACCTCGATAAAAAGTTTATACGCAAAAAAATCCTTAAGGCATCGGGCAATATCATTCCCGTGGGCGTGGTGGAGGGCTCGTTTTTCGCTCTCTCCGCCAAAGCGTTCCGTGAGATTCACGGGTTCGATACAAGGACCTTCCTCTATGCCGAAGAAATCATCTTAGCCCGCCGCCTCGCGGAAAAAGGCTATGGCGAATGCGTCCTGAAAAACATCCGGTACGACCACCTGCATTCCGCCAGCATAAAGAAGCGGTACAATTCCTCCAAAGCAAAGGCCTTTCCGCATTTCCGGGACAGCTTCAGGATTTACAACCGTTATTACCTTCACACTTCAGAACTGCAGAACAGGATTTTCGACCTGGTATATTGCTTCGGTTTAGCGGAACGCAAGATTTTCGATGCTGTCCACCATGTGTTCCCAGGAAAACCTCTCTGAGTCGAGGCGGATTTCTTCGGCAAAATCCGTGTGCTCCTTAAGCTCATAAAACCGCCTTATTCCCCCGGAAAGCGAGTCCGCGCTGGCGCATTCGCACAACACCCCGGTTTTCCCGTCCTTCACCACCTCCGGCAGAGAACCGGCTTTTGTCGCGATAATCGGTTTTCCGAAGCCGAAGGACAGCTGCGCTATCCCGCTGCCTGTAGCGCTCACATAGGGCAGAACCACCGCGTCGCACCGTGCAAAATACCCTTCAATCTCTTTATCCGGGGTATAGCCGTCGTGGAGCTCCACCCGGCCGGAAATTCCCTTTTCGGCCATAACCGCTTCATATTCTTCTCTCGTTCCGCCGAAGTCCCCTGCCACAATAAGTCTGACGTCCGGAAGAGGCACAAGAGCCTCCAGCAGATATTTAAGTCCTTTATAGGGCCGGACATAGCCGAAAAAAAGCAGCACCTTTTCACCTGAGGCCTTAACAGGCATTTCCCCGAAGCGGAAGGCCTCATAGGTCGGATGCATATTGACCGCGTAGCTCCCCTCCGGAACGACCTCTTTAAGCTCCGGTATCTGCTTTTCGGAATGGAGGATGAAACAGCTCCCCTTTTTCAGAGCCAGCTTTGTCAAAGCGCGGTCAGACACAAAGTGCTCATGGGGAAAAACGTTATGACAGATATAGAGCACCGGCGCCTTCAGGACAGAAAGAAGAATCCGGTAACACAGGGCAAAATATGGGTGCCACCACTGAATTATGACCAGATCCGGCTTCCAGTTATTTATCTCATGTGCCGTTTTTACGATATTAAAAGGATTTGCCGTATTCAGCAGAAATTCCGCTTCCACGGCAAAGCTGTCGTTCTGATAGTCCTTCTGCTCCCGTTTCATCAGAAGCTTCGGATACTGCATGCTGTATGAAATCGTGCGAACAGTAAAGCGCTTTGAAAGAGCCCGGGAAAGAAGCCCGGTATAGTGTGCGATACCGCCCTTGAAGGGATAGACCGGACCGATCAGGGCAACGCGTTTCACGTTTTCTCCTTCGCTATATATAGCGGTCTCTTTTTTGTCTCCAGATAGGTTTTGGAGAGATACTGCCCCACAATCCCTATGCAGAACAGCTGTATTCCGCTGATGAGCAGGATTATGCAGACCAGGGAGGACCATCCGTAGGCGGATTCAGCCAGATGCAGCACCTGGCGGGCTATAATAACCAGAATGAATAAAAACGCCATAAATGACATCAGTATCCCGAACAAGGTGGCGATGGAAAGAGGGGTGGTGGAAAAAGCCATGATCCCCTCCAGGGCATATTGAAAAAGCTTCCAGAAGGACCATTTTGTCTCTCCGGCGATCCTCTCCACGTTTTCAAACTCAATCCATTTTGTCCTGAAGCCGACCCAGCCGTAGATTCCTTTGGTAAAACGGTTGTATTCACTTACAGACAGAATCGCATCCGCCATCTGTCTGGTCATTATCCGGTAGTCCCTGGCCCCGTCCATGATCTCCGTTTCGGAAATCCTGTTGATAAGCTTATAGAACTGGCGGGCGAAAAAAGACCGGACGGCAGGCTCACCCTTTCTCGTTACCCGTCTTGTTGCAGCTGAATCAAAGCCTTCTTCATAAACACAGGAAAACATTTCCGGCAGCAGGGAGGGAGGATCCTGCATGTCCACATCCATTATAACCACATAGTCGCCGCGGGAATTTTCAAGCCCCGCATATATTCCGGCTTCCTTTCCGAAATTTCTGGAAAAGGAGACAAACCTGACTCTTTCGTCTTTTTCTCTGAGAGAACGCACCTCGGACAGGGTTTTATCGGTGGAGCCGTCATCAATAAACAGAAACTCCGTCTCCAGTTCCTTCCAGGTTTTCCTCATGTCATCTGTAGTTTTTGTTATCGCTTCATAAAAAAGGGGTACCGCCGCCTCTTCGTTAAAGCAGGGCACTATCACGCTTAACAGCATGGTTAAAGCTCCTTAACTGTCAGTTGACCGGATTACGTCATATTTTCTTGCCGGTTCGGAAAGGGTCACCCGGAGCTTTTCCGCCGGATGAGGCGCGCTTTCCCGCGCCGTACCGTCCTCCGACTCAATACGCAGAACCGTGGCAAGAGCCCCGGTGAAATCCGTATGCATAAGCTCCACCTTCTCGCCGAGGGAAAATTTGTTTTTCTGGCGGATAACCGCCCCGCCCTCCGCTGTGGTGTCCGAAACAACCCCAAGGAGTGTCCGGGATCTCAAAGGACGGCCCTCCTCCGTGTTTTGCGCCTCGTTCCCCGGCTTTCCGAAAAAAAATCCCGTAGAAAAAGGCCTTGCCGCCGAGCTTATCACTTCCTCCAGATACCAGTTAAGATTCTCCCGGTACAGCTCCGGAGAAGTGAAATAATCGTCAATCGCCCGTCTGTAGCTGCGGGTAACGGAGGCGACATACAGGGCATTCTTCATCCGCCCCTCCACCTTAAAGCTGTCGATTCCCGCCTCGATAAGCTCCGGAATATGCTCTATCATACAAAGATCTCTGGAATTGAAAATAAAGGTTCCCCGCCCGTTTTCCTCAATGGGCATATAGGCTCCGGGTCTTGTTTCCTCCATCACCGCGTATTTCCACCGGCAGGGATGGGCGCATTCTCCGCGGTTGGCATCCCGCCCGGTAAGATAATTGGAAAGAAGGCAGCGTCCCGAGTAGGAGACGCACATTGCACCATGCACAAAGGCCTCAATCTCCAGCTTCGGAGGAATATTCAGGCGTATCTCCTTTATTTCATCCAGGGAAAGCTCCCGTCCCGCGACAATCCGTTTTGCTCCCAGAGAACCCCAGAACAGGAAGGTCATTAAGTTTATGTTATTAGCCTGGGTACTGATATGAATATCCGTATCCGGCGCCAGTTCCCTCGCCAGACTGAATACCCCGGGATCGGCGATAATGAAAGCATCCGGCCGCAGCTTCCCGGTTTCGGCAAAGAACGCGGCAGCCTCCTTAAGATCCGGATTGTGGGCAAGGATATTGGCGGTCACATAAACCTTAACGCCGTTTCCATGGGCAAAGGCAATGCCCTCCTCCATTTCTTCAAGGGTAAAATTTCTGGCCCCGGAACGCAGTCCCATGGTTTCGCCGCCGATATAGACGGCATCCGCCCCAAAGTTAACCGCGACCTTCAGTTCCTCCGGTCCCTTTGCCGGTATCAGAAGCTCCGGTTTTTTTCTCTCACCCATCGTCTGATTTTTCACTGTCTTCATCATCAGAGGGGCTCATAACCTTCATCATATCCTCACTTTTCATGGAGGTATTAAGGGTATAGGTGCCTCCCCGCAGCTTTCCCCGGTAGGCGCTTAAGAGCGAGCGCACAAAAAACAGCCTCCTGTCATCCACAAGCCCGCGCTCCTCCAGAATTTCGCCTATTTCCATAGCGGAGGCTCCCTCGGGGATATGCACCACCACCTCCAGCCCGTCACCCTCTGACACGGCTTCCTCGGTGAAGACCTTAAAGCCGAAATCATATGCCACAAAAGCCAGCTTGTATATATAATACAACGCAAGCAGAACAATAAGGATCCGCACCAGCATACCTAAAAAGGTCATTATGACATTTTTTATTCTGATCCCGCCGGGCAGCATTTAAAAATTAATATCCTCCATAACGTCATCCATAATACTCTGCATAAGCATGCAGAAAGCCGCTTCGCTTTCCAGATAGTCATGAATCGCCGTAATGGAATAGTCTTCTTCATACTGCTCCATAAACCGGTCGTATTCATCAAGCAGATCTTCACGGCTCACATTTTCAAGAATCCGGAAGTTTTCCAGCCGGATCCTGTTGGCCTTGTCATGCAGCTCGGGATAGCGCCGCAGGTTTTCGCGGTGCCGCTGATAGTCCAGATATTCCGGGGTTCCCATGATGAAGTTGATGATCTGCTCCCTGCTGTCCTCAATCCCCGAGCTCATAGCACACCTCCTAAACCTCCATTATGATAGGCAAAATCATCGGGCGCCTCTTCGTCTTTTTCCAAAGATAGTCCGAAAGGACGTCCCGCATTGTATTTTTGATTTTTCCCCAGTCGGTAATCCTCTTCTCCGCAAGGTCGTCCAGCGCCTCCTCCAGAAGGATATCGGAATCGCGGACATATACAAAGCCTCTTGAAACAATGTCCGGTCCCGCCAGAATCTGTCCGGTTCCCTTTTCCAGAGTAAGCACAATAATTACGATACCGTCTTCCGCCAGTCTCTGCCTGTCCCGGAGGACAATATTTCCGACGTCCCCGACCCCGAGCCCGTCCACAAAGATAGAGCCCGTGGGCACATGCTCGGTGACCGCCGCCCCCTCCTCCTCCGAAAGGGAGAGCACATCGCCGGAATGGAGCATCAGGATATTTTCTTTCGGAATCCCCAGCTCCAGCGCAATTTCAGCCTGGGCATGACGGTGTCTTAATTCCCCGTGTACAGGAATCGCGTATCTCGGCTTCACCAGCGAATAGATCAGCTTTATCTCCTCCCTGCAGGCATGGCCGGAAACGTGGACATCCTCGAAAATCACCTCCGCTCCCCTGGCCTCCAGCTCATTAATAACCCTGGATACGGCCTTTTCATTTCCCGGAATCGGGTGGGAGCTGAAAATAATGGTATCGTTGGCTTTAATATGAATCTTCCTGTGAATGTCCTGAGCCATCCTGGACAGCGCCGCCATGGATTCCCCCTGGGAGCCGGTGGTGATAATGACCGTCCGCTCATCAGGATAGTTGTTAAGCTGCTCGCTGTCGATTAAGGTATGCTCGGGAACATTGATATATCCAAGCTGTCCGGCCGTTTCGATAATATTGACCATGGAACGGCCCTCCACCACCACTTTTCTCCCGTACCGGCAGGCCGTGTTGATGATCTGCTGGACACGGTCCACGTTGGAGGCGAAGGTGGCAATAATGATCCTGCTCTTTAAATGATCCTGAAAGAGAGAATCAAACACTTTTCCGATGGTCTTCTCGGAGTTGGTGAAACCCGGACGCTCGGCATTGGTGGAATCGCACATCAGTGCCAGCACGCCCTTTTTCCCGATTTCCCCGAAGCGCTGAAGGTCTATAGCGTCACCGAAAACCGGAGTATAATCCACCTTGAAATCCCCTGTGTGAACCACAATTCCCGCCGGGGAATATATGGCCAGCGCCGAAGCATCGGCGATGGAGTGGTTGGTTTTGATAAATTCAATTCTGAAGGAACCCAGATTAATGGACTGGCCGAAGTCCACAACCTTGCGGCGTACCGTCCTTAAAAGTCCATGCTCATCGAGCTTGCGGTCAATCAGCCCGATAGTGAGCTTGGTTGCGTAAATCGGCACATTGATATCCCTTAAAATATAGGGCAGCGCACCGATATGGTCTTCGTGGCCGTGGGTGATCACAAAACCCTTTACCCGGCTTAAATTATCCTTCAGATAGGTGTCGTCGGGAATGCACAAATCGATCCCCAGCATATCATCTTCAGGAAATGCCAGCCCGCAGTCTACCACGACAATGCTGTCTTCATATTCGAAAGCCGTGATATTCAGCCCGACCTGCTCCAGACCCCCGAGCGGAATTATCTTCAGGGGCGAGGATGAAGCATTATTATGTTTTTTCATTACTCAAATTCGACGTCCTCCAGCATTTCGCCAAATGCCTCAATGGCGTCCTCCAGCTCCTTTCCTTCCGTCACTGTGTCGTATACGGCGGAGTCGGCGTCATCCGATGGTGTCACGTCTTTTAAGATCAGAGCATCGGAATCCCCCTCCTCATATTCCGTTACGAGTAAATATGTATTGCCTTTTATGACCGTACTGGCAAGTACAAAAAATTCCTTTGCCAGCCCGGTCTCTGCGTCCTCAAATGATATTTTTGTCGTCATCTTTACCTTTCCCGAGATAGTCCTCCAGAATCAGGGCCGCCGCTACGGCGTCCACCTCTTCCTTTACCTTCCGGGCCTTTTTGGCTCCATCCGCATAATTTTCCCTGATATACTTCTCCGCATCAACGCTGGTCAGCCTTTCATCCTGCATATACACGGGAAGCCCTGTCCGTCTGGTTAATTTATCCGCAAAGCTTCGGGCTTTTTCGGCGCGTTCCCCCTCGCTTCCGTCCATGTTCAGGGGAAGGCCTACCACGATCGCGTGAACCTTTGTTTCGAAAATAAGCTCTTCAATTCGTGTAAGGGTTTTCCGGAGATGGTTCTCCCGCTCCCGCCGTATTGTTTCAAGCGGCATCGGAACTGACGCGGAAGTGTCACAGAGTGCCACTCCCACGGTTTTCTCGCCGTAATCCAGGCCCAGAAGCTTTCCCATGACGGCGCTTTACCAGCCGTTATTCTTTATATACTGCTCCAGAAGCTCCTCCACGAGCTCGTCGCGCTCCACCTTCATAATAAGGCTTCTGGCATTATTATGGCTCGTGATATAGGTCGGGTCTCCCGACATAATGTATCCCACTATCTGGCTGATGGGGTTATAGCCCTTCTCCGTCAGCGCCTCATATACCGTGGAAAGCACCACGCGCACACCTGTTTCCGGCTCTGACTCTACGTGAAACATCTGAGTATTACCCAGATTCTTCATTTCCATAAGCGGCTCCTTTAGTCAACATAATTATACGCACTATTCTTATTGTATAAGAAAACCCGTCACTTTGCAAGGGCAGCAGAACGCTCAAACCATTTAAGGATCTCCTCTCCTCTGCGGTCGTAATCCGCCGTGGTCATTCTTCCCGGGGTAAAGCGCTCATACCACCGCTCCATCGCGCTCCGTAGCATAGTCTGCCGCTTTTCAAGACGCCCGTGCACGCTCTCCGGCGAACACACCGTTTCGCGGAGCTCTTTCAGCCGTTTTTCAAAAGAAACGTGAAATTCCTCATTTTCCATGGCAAACCGGAACAGGGAATCATCCTTCAGCGCGTGGGATAAAACCTCTTCAGGCCCGACGGAGGGATCCATGCAGGTATTATTGACATCAAAAAGAATGAAGCGCCATTTTCCGTCCCCGTATTCCCCGTTTTCCGGTGAACGCACCCTCCACATGGCGTTATTCCCGGAGGGCCAGTCATCGGTATTGCCGATGGCAACGCGAAAAGCGTAATAGTCCAGCATACTCTCCATATCCACCATGGAGCACAGCTTTATGTAGCTTTCCTCAGGCTCGATTTCTCCCCGGTATATCACATAACGCAGTTGTTCATAAAGCTGCATGTCCTTCTCTTCTCCCAGCTCCAGGGCATGGTTTTTAATCATGACAACATTTTCGCTCCCGACCTTGTAATGGGAGGAAAAATAATTCCTGTCATATTTTTCGCAAAGCTCCATTACTCCCCAGAACTCTCCGTTCAAAAACAGCACACAGGAAAAATGATGCATGGAGGCAAAGCACAGCTCTTCGGAAAGATCGGCCGCCAGCGAATCCTCCAGCTGATACATGTTGTCATTTCCGCCGGAAAAGAGAGTCACAGCGTGCTCCGGCTCCTCGTGAAAAACCGCGACGGGAAAACAGTCCGCTCCGCCGTATTCCTTTCTCGCATACAGATTAAGGCTCTTTTGCGGAAACGCCCGGCTCCACAGGCCCTTTATCCTGATTCCGGTCTGCCGGGAGAAACATAAATTCCGGTCAGCATCATAAAGAGCCACGGCCGCCTCCCGCTCCCATTCCCGGCCGCGGCCGGCGTAATTCGCCGGAGTCCACGGCGTGATTTCATCACTCCCGGTCTCCTTAATCCACTCATCCGTGGCCTGTCCCAGCACATAAATACCTCGTTCATAGCCGAACAGAGCCTCGGGGTCGGCCACGACCGAAACAACCGGAAGTCCGTCATATCCTCTTTTTTCCCGAAAGTCAAGAAAATATGTTTCCGTTGTTATTTCGCCGAGGCTGCCGCTGCTGCCGACAGAACGGGCGCGTATCACGACCGCCTTGTCCACCGGCTCCTCCGGCACCTCGTAAACCTTGTATTTATCATACATTGCCGAGGCGCGCCTGCGGAAAATGCAGGAAACATCATCCCTGGAGGCATACCGGTTCTCCTCCCCCGAAGGGTCGGAAAGCTTTATCGGCGCTTCATAGTGAAGGGAGGTTTCGTCCGGTTCACTTCCGTCCAGAGTATAATATATTTCGCTCCCGGTCTCCGCGGTCTCCGGCAGGGACAACGTCAGGGTCTGCGTCCCCTCGTAAAACCCTCCGGGCAGGGAAAAGGAAACCCTTTCGTCGTTTTGTTCCCTTAAGATCAGCGCGTCTGCGTTACTCTTTCCCGGAGTCGGAGAAAGCCTGCTGAAATCACCGCATCCGTCCTCCCTTCTTCCATAGGCTTCATCATACCTGAGGGGAGGGATGGTTACGGAATCGGCGAAAATCTCGTTTTTATACGTCAGAACCAGGGTGTCTCCCTGCGCTGAAATATGCAGGGGCAGGAAAGGAGCAGGATCCGTTACGGCTTCATCGGAAGACAGGCCCCGGCCGGTAATAAGATATTTCTCCACGGAGAAATCGGAGTCAAGATCAGGCACGGTATCTTCCGCCTCCTCCTTCGGTGCGGAAAACAGAACAAGCCAGGAATCTGCGGAAACTGTCAGGTCAGGGAGCTGCACTGCCTCCTTTCTGCCTGCAACAGAAAGAGAATAGTCCTTTAAGGATACAGGGGTATCCGAAGAATTGTAGAACTCCACCCAGTCGGGATAACGTCCCGTTCCGTCAGGGAGAGTCGAAAAATTAAGGCTCATTACCTCATTGATGCGGATTCTTCCGGCGTTTCGGGACAGCCGGGAGGAATGAAGGCACACAAGCAGAATTGCCAGAAGAAAAAGAGATACTGTAACAGGGAAAAAAAACCTGTGTCTTGGTGAAACCCCGGACATGGCTCTCCCGGCGTCAGCCGTGATATTCTCCGTTATACTGAATCAGAGTGACATCGGAAATTCCGTCCAGAGCACGGATTTTATCGGAAAAGCCCAGAGAATCCGAAGCGCATTCCAGCTGGTAGGTTACCTCAGCTGAAGTCCCCCGCATGGTTTTTGACTTCACGGAATAAGAAATCCCCTTAAGCTCGGCAAGAACGGCTTCGTCCCGGTCTCCCTCCATGTGAACGATCATGATATAGGCGAGCCCCTTTTCCTGTTTCCGGTGCATGCACATGACAAGAATCAGCATCACGGCCATGCCCGCAGCGGCCAGAAGATACATACTCGCTCCTATTGTGATGCCCATCGTAATCGCCCAGAAAAGATACATTATATCCAGCGGTTCCTTTACCGCGGTTCTGTATCTGACAATTGAAAGGGCGCCGACCATACCTAAAGAAATCACGATATTCGTGCTGATTGCCAGCGTCACCATACAGGTTAACACCGTCATCCCGATAAGCGTCAGGGCAAAGGTTCTGGAATAAATCACCCCGGAAAAATAATGCTTGTAAATCTGATAAATCAGAAAACCGATCAGCAGCGCAATGGCCATATCCACCAGAATCGTAATAAGCGTACTTAAGGAAATGGACTGGTTATACATATCTGATTCCAGAATGGACTTTTTTATTACTGCCTTAACACTCATTAGATAACCTCCATATCATAAGTACGTCGTTTTACGTCGCAGCAGAGCGTGTACTTTGAAGCCGCCATGTATACCGAGCCTGCAGGTGCTATAATGTGCCTTATTATATCCGGAAGAAACTCCGTATACTTTACCTCCATGATAAGCGCGTCTCCCTCCATGGCACTGTATACGGGTATGGCGGGGTCAAATATATCATAACCCGCAAAGCCTCCCCGCAGGTGCATGTCGAAGGTGATGCGCACTGTTCCGGGTTCGTATACCATTGGAATACGGTCATAATCCACAATAACCTCCGGCTTCATTCCGGAAAACCTTGACCCGGCGTAAAACTCCTTTACCAGGCGATCCGGATGTCCCGCAATCCTGTCGAGGTCTCCGTTTATTACGGCATCGGCTTCTTCCCTGGTCAGCCTCGCCACGGTTTTATATATATAATTTCCTTCCTTGTGTTTGCGTTCCAGATTGATTACCGTATCAGAATAATTGTAAATCCGGATCCGGTATTTTTTCCGGGAAGCCGTTCCCATCATCTTTTCTTCATAGGAATTGCCCCACATATCATCGAAATAGAGGCTGCGGATCATGTACTGTCCGTTTACGGCATGGGAATCCACGGAGGCCACCGCTTCGAGCCGTCTCCTTAAAACCTCCATCTCCCCGTAGTTTATCAGGTATTTTAATTCATGCCTGTATACGTTTTTTCCGAAATTCATTTAAACCAACCTGCGCCGGCTTCAGCCGACATCATCTCTGAGTCATTATATGATGGGCAGGACAAAAGTTCAACGTGAAAAAATAAACCAGGCGTGGTCTTTGTCGATGAAGAGGGTATACAGAGCATTCCTCTTTTCGGCTTTCAGCTCTTTCCAGGAAGCGTCTTCACTGTCAACACAGTAAAGCTCCCGCTGCAGGAAACGGTACAGAAGCGGGGCTCCCAGCCAGTCGTCATTTTCAAAGGAAACCGGAACCGTCTCCCCGAAGGCGGGGTATTTTTCCGTCAGCATCGTGCATTCCGGGGCGCGGGGCGGTGTTCCCTCAAAGGTAAGGTATCTGACCTCTTCGGCGGGATCGGCTTCGTCCAGATCCTTTGCCATGGAACAGGCCAGATAGAGCTCATATTCCTTCTGGCTTTTCATGGCGTTTCCGTAGGCGGAAATATACTGAAACTGCCAGAGCATTAAAATCAGAATAAGCACAGAGGCAGCTGTCTTAAGATACCTGTTTTCATCTGCTTTTACACCTCCGATTCCGATAAGCAGGAGCGGCACCGCCATGCCCGCGAGCATATGCTCCGAGGTCTTCATATGTGAGAGCACCAGAAGGGGCGCCACTGCTGCGGCCGTCAGTAAAAACGGCAGAAAAAAGGTATAGAGACGCGCCGGAAATCTCCGGTCAGGAGACTTAAGTACCAGAAGACACCAGGAAAGCAGGAAAAAAGCCGCTCCGGTAAGCAGCACGGGTTTTGTAAGACCCGAAAAGAAAACCTCCCAGATTGAAAATACCTTCCTTATATTTCCCGCAAGAAGCGCCGGAGAAAGGCCCAGTTTGGAAGCCTCCGCCCTCCAGCCCTCCGAATCCACAAAAGCAGGGGCTATAAAAACAAGATAGATGACCGCAGACGATATAAAGGCGGCAGCCTCTGTAAAAAGCTTTCCCGCCTCAAATCTTCCCTTTCCGATATCAAAAAAGAGCTCCAGGAATATCAGGGCAAAATAGACACTTGCAGAAGGCTGAAACAGGCACCATACGCAAAGAAGCACAAAAAAATCCAGGCAGAACCGCTGCAGCCTTTTTTCCAACGGAACCGCAAAGGCTATAAAAGGCAGGCAGAGCGACAATGTCATGGTTACCGAATCATACCGGTAAGAAAGATTCGGGATAAAAAACGGGCTTGCCGCCGGGAGAAACGCCGCAAAAAGAAGGGAAAGCGACAGCTCCTTTTTCTCCAGCTTACTTCCCAGATAGAGTGTAAAAGTGCCCGCAAGGAGAAGCACCGAAATAAGAAGCGGCAGGGGGAAAAGATCTGCCAGGGGACGGCCGAAATTAAGGAGCCACAGGAGCAGCTCCGTCAGAGGCCGACCGTCCTTATTCCACCCGCCCGCGCCGATGAGGGCCCGGCTTACGTCATCCCGGTAAAGTCTGTCCGCAAGAATGATCGGCAGGACATAGAGCGAAAGAAGAAGCAGAAGGCAGAAAAACAGCTTCCGCGAGGAGTTTTTTATAATCCTTTCATACATAGCTTTGATTATACATAATATCCGGGCCGTGGTCAAAACGCCGTCAAAGTTGGTTTTTGTCGAAAATCTTGTTATAATGAATGCCATGCGATACGAAAAATACACTATCGAAACAACCGAAGAAGCGGAGGATATTCTGGCCGCAGAGCTTGCGGAGCTGGGGATAGACGGAGTTGAATTTGAAGATTCCTTCCATCCGGAGGATGAGGGGCTTCCGGTATATGTGGCGGATATCCCCGCCCGGATAGACATACCTCGGGGAAAGGCGTTCCTCTCTTTTTATCTGGACGCCTCTGAAGACAACTCGGAGCTCATTGCCGGGGTTGAGGCCATGCTAAAAAGAGTCTCCGGATATACCGACATCGGTCCGGGCCGGATAAAACGAGAATTTACCGAGGACAAAGACTGGCTTAACAGCTGGAAGGAATATTTTCACCAGTTTACCATTGCTTTTGATGACGGCTCCAAGGCCCTTTTCCTGCCTTCCTGGGAGGAAGCCGAAAGCACGGACAAACCCGACTATCTTGTCCGTATCGACCCCGGAACTGCCTTCGGAACCGGCGCCCATGAAAGCACCCGGCTTGCCATACGGCTTCTTAAAAAAGCCCTGAAAGGAGGCGAGCACGTTCTGGATCTCGGAACCGGAAGCGGAGTACTTTCCATTCTATCCGTTCTTTTCGGTGCCTCTGAAGTGACGGCGGTTGATATTGATCCCAATGCCGCTCCCGCCGTGGAGCAGAATCTTAAGGACAACGGCATGGACCGGCGGAAAATCCGCTATATTGAGGGAAACGTGCTTGAAGACGAGGCTCTCAGGAACAGCCTTGAAAAAACGGCGGATGTGGTGGCAGCAAATATCCTGCCGAATGTGCTTATCCCGCTTACTCCTTTCGTCCCGGGTTTTTTAAAGCCCGGCGGATACTATATCCTTTCGGGGATCCTCACTGAAAAGGAAGAAGAGATCCGTAAAGCTCTTAAAAACGCGGGCTTTACCGATATTGAATCTTTGTATGACGGAGAGTGGACAGGACTTATATGTACTCATTCTTTACCGACCCCTCCCTGATAAAGGGACAGGACATATACATAGAGGGCGGAGATGTGAGCCACATACGCAGCGTTCTGCGGCTGAAGCCCGGCGAAACCGTAAGCGTCCGGGACGGGGTTTCGGAGGACGAATACAGGTGCCACATTGAAGACTTCAGTGAAGAACGGGTACACTGCCGTCTGGATTTTGTAAAAAAGGCCGATGTGGAGCTGCCTGTTAAGGTCACGATCTGTCAGGGGCTTCCGAAAGGCGATAAACTTGAAAATGTAATTCAGAAATGTACGGAGCTGGGAGCCTTTCGATTCATTCCGGTTCAGACGGAACGGAGCGTCATCCGGCTCACACCGGCAAAAGCCGCCGCGAAAACGGAGCGATGGAGGAAAATCGCCGAAGCAGCCGCGAAACAGAGCAAACGGGCAATTGTTCCCGAAGTTCTGGAGCCGGTGGACTTTACCGGAGTTTTAAAGCTTCCCGAAAAAACCGGCGGAACCTTTCTTCTCCCCTATGAATTATGCTCCGATTTTTCCGCCACCAGACAGGTGCTTGAAGGCATCGCTCCCGGTTCGTCCCTCACGATTTTAATCGGCCCGGAGGGCGGCTTTTCGGAGAAGGAGGCCCTTCTTGCCGAAAAGGCCGGTTTTATCCCCGTAACCCTGGGAAGGCGGATTTTACGCACGGAAACGGCAGCCATGACAGTTCTCTCCTGGCTTGTCTATCTTTTTGAGAAATAGATACCGACTATGGAATACTATCTGGACAACGCTGCGACAACAAGGGTTTTTCCCGAGGTCGCGGAGCATATGAAGAATATCATGCTGGAGGACTACGGAAACCCCGGAAGTCTCCACAATATAGGCTTTAAGGCTGAAAAACACCTGCGTTCGGCCACGGAGGTTTTTTCCCGTCTTCTGAAATGCGATAAAACGGAAATATGCTTTACCTCCGGCGGAACGGAAAGCAATAATACAGCAATCCTGGGAAGCGTCCTTTCACGGCGAAATCGGGGAAATCATCTTATCACAACGGCCGTTGAGCATCCCGCGGTTGCGAACGTCATGACCTTTCTTGAAGGAGAGGGGTTTTCGGTGACGCGACTTAAGACGGACACGGCCGGCAGGATTAACCTGGATGAGCTTAATGAAGCTCTCACAAACGAAACCATTCTCGTTTCCATCATGCACGTAAACAATGAAATCGGCACGATAGAACCTGTGGAGGAGGCGGGAAGGCTTATCCGGAAAAAAGTCCCGGAATGCCTTTTCCATGTGGACGATGTTCAGGGTTTCGGAAAGCTTCCCCTGCTTCCCGGAGAGGCCTGTATCGATTTTCTTTCGGTAAGCGCTCATAAGCTCCACGGTCCCAGAGGTGTGGGGCTTCTGTATGTGTCAAAGCGCGCCCATCCGAAGCCCATTCTGCACGGAGGCGGCCAGATGGGAGGATTGCGCTCCGGTACCGAAAATGTCCCGGGCATCGCCGGCTTTGCCGAGGCCGCGGAACGGGTCTTTGCGGAAAGAGAGGCTCAGGCGGAAAGACTGCGTTCCCTGAGGATCAGGTTGCTTGAAGGGCTTTCCGACCTGGAGGAAGTCTTCGTTAACGGTTCATCGGAGCCCGAAGACTCGGCTCCGGGCATTCTTTCCTTAAGCATCAAAGACATACGCGCTGAGGTTTTGCTGCACGCCCTGGAGGAAAAGGGTATCTTCGTATCCTCCGGCAGCGCCTGCTCCTCCCACCATAAAGGGCCTTCTGCCACTCTTCGCGCAATCGGCGTACCTGACTGGGCTTTGGAATCCACAATCCGGATAAGTCTTGCCTCAGACACACCTGCGGAGGCCGTCAGCGCGGTAACCGAAGCCCTCCATGAGCTGATTCCCCTCTTAAGACGCTATCGCAGGAAATAAACGCAAAGGATATTTATAATGATGAAATTTCAGGCTTTTCTTATAAAATACGGCGAAATCGGACTTAAGGGAAAGAACCGCTACGTATTTGAGGACGCCCTTGTCCGGCAGATTAAAAACGCCTTAAAGACCGCAGGCGAGGGTAAGTTTGAGGTCTCCCGCATAAACGGACGTATCTTTGTCCATGCCCCGGAAGACTACGACTTCGATCTGACTCTTTCCGCCCTTAAGCATGTTTTCGGCGTCACCGGCATCTGCCCGGTCCGGGTCATACCCAACCGGACTCCCAAAGGAATCGCTGAAGCGGTTGTGGATTTTATCAGGGAAAACTATGAGCGGTTTGACTTTACCTTCAAGATCAATACAAGAAGGGCAAACAAGGCCTACCCCTTAGGCTCAATGGAGCTGGATGCCCTTGTGGGAGAGGCCGTGCTTGAAGCCTTTCCCGATATGCGCGTCGATGTTCACAGCCCGGAGGAAATGATACATATCGAGGTGCGAAAAGAGGATATCTACCTTTACTCCCTGGTATTTAAGGGCCCCGGCGGTATGCCCGTGGGCACAGGGGGAAAGGCCATGCTCCTTTTATCCGGCGGCATTGATTCCCCTGTGGCGGGTTATATGATTTCAAAACGGGGAGTACAGCTGGATGCCGTATATTTCCACGCTCCGCCCTATACCTCGGAGCGGGCAAAGCAGAAGGTGGTGGATCTGGCCCGCATCATCTCCGCCTATGCCGGAGTGATATATCTGCATGTCATCAATTTTACCGATATACAGATGTATATCTATGACCAATGTCCCCACGAGGAGCTGACCATTATCATGCGCCGTTATATGATGCGGATAGCCGAACGCCTCGCAGTCTCTTCTGACTGCCTGGGGCTTGTCACCGGCGAATCCATCGGCCAGGTTGCCTCACAGACCATGAAGAGTCTCCTTGCCACCAACGAGGTCTGCACACTTCCGGTCTACAGACCCCTTATCGGCTTTGACAAGCAAGAAATCATCGAAATTGCCGGAAATATCGGAACCTTTGAGACTTCGATACTACCATATGAGGACTGCTGCACGATCTTTGTGGCAAAGCACCCCGTAACCAAGCCCAATCTGAATATCATCCGCCGTTCCGAGCTTCTTTTAAAGGAAAAAATCGATACCATGGTGGAAGAAGCCGTCGCCGGGGACGAGGTGATCGTTATCCGTCACGGCGAAGCCGCTTCCGTGGAAAGGCTCAGAGGATGACTGCGCTGCAATCCGAAACCGCGACCGGAACCGGCATAAAAAAACCGGTTTTCCGGGAATATTTTCTGTTTCTCTATGGTTTTGTTCTCGGAGCGGTTCTCTTTTTTGCCATATACGGCTTCCGGGTTTTCAATCCGGCGGAAAACAGCTGGATCTTTAACGTTTCCGACCCCGATATAAGGCAGCACTATCTGGGCTGGTGCCATTACAGGAACGCCCCCTGGAGCTTCCCGTTCTGTATTGTGGACTCTCTGTCCTATCCCTACCCGGTCTCCTGCCTCTGGACTGATTCAATTCCGCTGTTTGCCGTTATCTTCAAGCTCTTTGCCCCGATTCTTCCCGAAACCTTCCAGTATCTCGGGCTCTATGGCTGTCTTTCCATGGCTCTGACGGGAGGGACGGCAGCGCTTTTATTGAAACGTGTAACCGAAGGGTACGCCGGAGAACAGTTTATCCCACTTCTCGGGGTATTTCCCTTTGTTTTAAGCTTTCCCCTCTTCCAGCGCATGTTTTACCATACGTCCCTGACCGCGCATTATTTTATCCTGCTTTCCCTCCTCTTCTGGCTGGATAAAGCGGAGTCCCGCTCCTTAAAAACTCTCTGTCTGCGCTGGGGGCTTCTCTCTCTTGTCGTGATTTTAATTCACCCCTACCTCTGGGCCATGGTTTCCCTCATAGCGGTTTTCTCTCTGATCGAGGATTGTTATGTAAACCGTATTTGGTATCGTCCGGCTGCCGTCTGTGCCTGTCTGGCCGGGACGGCTTTTCTGGGGCTTTTTGCGGAGGGGGCGTTTTACGGGCATGTTTCCGCCTCCTACGGGACCGGAGGCTATGAAAGCAATTTAAATACTCTTTTTAATCCTCTCGGACTGGGGCGGATATATTCTGCCCTTCCTCTGGAAACCCCCACACAATATGAGGGCTACGGCTATCTCGGACTCGGAATGCTGATTTTAACGGGACTTTCCGCAGTGCTCCTGATTTTCGCCCTGAAGAAGCGGGGAACCCTCCGGGGACTTTTCCGCACCCGCCCGAAAGCGGTTCTTTTCGCTTTTGCCGCCCTTTTCTTTTTCGTTCTCGCCTGCATTCCCCATATTGCGCTGGGAGCGGTAAAGCTTGTACATCTTCCACTTCCCGGGCTCCTTGGCAAAATCATCGGAATTTTCCGCTCCACAGGCCGGTTTATCTGGGTCAGTGTCTATATTCTGATTACAGGAGCCTTCGCCGTACTTTCACGAAAAGGAAAGGAGGCGCTGGTGGTGCCCGCGGTGCTTATCTGCGTTCTTATTCAGCTTTTTGATATATCCGGAGCGGTGGGAGAACGATTTAAATTTTTTCACTCGGAGTTCCGGGAAATTCCGACGGATTTTGATGACCCGAAGCTTATGGCCGTTATGGACAGATACCGCCATTTCATTTTCACGTACGACGACCTGCTTTTTACCATGGATACGGCATATTTTGCATACCTGAACAGGATGACTCTGAATAAATTTTATTACGCAAGGAATAACGACGAAGATGTAAAAGCGGAGCTTACACGGTCAATGGACGCGGTGCGGGAGGGACATCCCGCAAAGGATGTGATCTATCTGTTTAATGAAGAAACCTTTAAGGAATATAAGAGCAGTGTCCTTCATTTTTATCTGATTGACGGCAAAATTCTGGGAACCGCAGAAGCGGTTCCCGGACTGGATGAGCTTAAATAGTTTGCAACTTCTTTAAAATTAACCTTCGATGATGTAATCCTTCAGAGACTCCATCACTTCTTCGATTTTATCATCAGCATGTATGTTGAGATCGATTGGCTTGGAAAGATCAAGACTGAAAATACCCATAATGGATTTGGCATCAATCACGTATCTGCCGGAAACAAGATCAAAGTCATAGTCGAATTTCGTGATATCATTCACGAAGTTTTTCACCTTGTCAATGGAATTCAGGGATATTTTTACTGTTTTCATGAAACGTGCCTCCTGATATTTAGTGTTATAATCTTAGTTGAGAAAATTACCGGATTATTTCGCGCTTCGCGCTGTAACATTCATCTTAAATTTTCTGATGATAATTGTCAACCGTAAAGATAAAGAAAACGAAAGGGAAAAAGTGGTTACTGTTGCGCTGCACACCCTTGGCTGCAAGGTCAATGCCTGCGAGTCGGAAAAAATCGAAGCCTCTCTTAAGGAGGCGGGCTTTCTCATCGTCCCTTTCTCCTCTTCGGCAGATGTTTATATCGTAAATACCTGTTCCGTTACGAATATTGCCGACCGGAAATCCAGACAGCTTCTTCACCGGGCGAAGAAGCTTAATCCCGACGCCCTTATAATAGCGGCAGGCTGCTATGTCAATACCCGGGGCCGGGAGGAGGTTACAGCCGATCCGCTTGTGGATCTGGCCTTTTCAAACGAGGAAAAAACGGGTATCTGTGCTTTTCTTAAGGAACGTTTTTCCAATCGGCTTTCTTCCGAAGGGGCGGCTGATACTTCCCTTTTCTCGCTGGAACATACAAGAGTGTTCCTTAAGGTTCAGGACGGCTGTGACATGTTCTGCTCCTACTGCGTCATACCCTACGCCAGGGGAAGGATAAAAAGCATCCCGGAAGCGGAGCTTATCCGGGAAGTCACCTCTCTTGCCTCTCATGGGTACAGGGAATTCATTTTAACCGGTATACATTTAAGCTCCTACGGAAAAGATCTTCCGGAGGGCAAAACAGATCTTATGACCCTGATCCGTTCTCTTTCCGGCATTTCCGGAGTAAGGCGGCTGCGCCTGGGCTCTCTGGAGCCCGGAATCATAACAGAGGACTTTGCCCGCTTTCTTTCGGAAATTCCGGCTCTTTGTCCCCATTTTCATCTTTCGCTCCAGAGCGGATCGGACAGTGTTTTAAAAAGAATGAACCGCAAATATGACACCAAGCGATATGCCGAAAGTGTGAAACTGCTGAGACAATATTTTGATGATCCGGCAATCACCACGGACGTGATAGTGGGCTTTCCCGGTGAAAGCGATACGGAATTTGAAGAGACGGTCTCCTTTTTAAAGCGGATCGGCTTCTATGAAACCCATGTATTCCAATACTCGAGAAGGGCCGGAACTGCGGCGGACCGTATGCCGGGACAGCTCTCCTCCGGGGTAAAGGCTGAACGGGAAAAAGTGCTTTTAAGGATGACGGAAGAGCGGCGAAAGGCCTATGCGGACTCACGGATCGGAAAAGACGCTGAAGTGCTCTTTGAAGAAAACAACGAGGGATATACAAAAGAATACATCAGGGTTCGATGTATGAACCCTGATGCGGTGAACGGTTCCATTCTTTACGGGACAATTACCGGACGCGAAAACAACCGCCTTATGAGCTTTGAGCCCAGACAGCTTTAAAGGTACTCCGTCCGGTTACATACCTTAAGGTTTTCCAGCACCTTTTTTATATCCTGGGTGCTGTCCTTGGCGCAGATAAGCGTTGCATCCTCGGTATCCACAACCACGAGATCCTTTAAACCGACGCAGGCGATAAGCTTTCTTCCGCCCCGTATGATACAGTCATTCGTATCAATCGTGATAATATTGCCGTTAACGATGTTCCCGGCATCATTGGTCTGGAAGGTTCTCTCCATGGCATTCCAGCTGCCCACGTCGTCCCAGCCGAAGGCACCCGGAACCGTGTGGATATTATCCGCCTTTTCCATGATTCCGTAATCAATGGAAATCGAAGGAAAGGTGGGATATATTTTCTCCACCACATCAGTCTCGGCGCTGGTGCCTACCGCGTCCTTTATCACCATAAGTGATTCAAAAACATCCGGCATAATTCTCTCAAAGCATTTAAGGATGGAGCCGGTTTTCCAGACAAACATACCGGAGTTCCAGAGGTATTCTCCGCTTGCAAGATATCCTTTTGCCGTTTCAAAATCAGGTTTCTCCGCAAAATGCTCCACGCGGTAACCGTTCTTTTCCCTCACGGCGGAATTAAACTTTACATAGCCGTAGCCTGTCTCGGGATGATCCGGGGTTATGCCGATGGTTACCAGCGCATCCAGTCCTTCGGCCAGCTCGGTGGCATCGGAAAGGGCGTTGATAAACATATTGTTGTTTTTCACAAGGTGGTCGCTCGGAAGAACTATCATTATGGCATCGCCGTATTTCTTCGCGATTTTTGCCGCGCCGTAGCCTATGGAAGGAGCGGTGTTGCGGCGAACCGGTTCACATATCACATTTTCCTCCGGAACCTCGGGAAGCTGCTCCCGGACCAGGGGCAGATAGGTACGGTTGGTGGAAATATAAATATCCTCTGCGGCCACAAGGGGGGCTATACGCTCCACACTTAACTGGATCAGGGTTTTTCCGTCATTTGTCAGGGAAAGGAACTGTTTGGGCAGGTTTTTCCGGCTCATGGGCCAGAAACGTTCCCCGTGTCCGCCTGCCATAATCAATGCGGTTGTTTTCATCATTTATCCTTTAAAAATCGACCGCCGATTCCGGAACCGGAACGGCGGTCTTTACCCAATACGGGTTTGTTTTTAATGCTCCCGGCAATAAGTGCCAACAAATAAAACATTCAGAGAGATATAAGGGAGACCGCCGGGAGCCTATGCTACTTTACAGCATCTCTACCATAACACGGAATGTCTCCCGTGTCAATGTTCAATCCCGGTTTAAGAACTTTTTAACATCTTTTTAATAAAAGCGCCTGTATAGGACGTTCTGTCCTTCGCAACCTTCTCGGGAGTACCCGTGGAAATAACGGTTCCCCCGCCGTCGCCTCCCTCCGGCCCCATATCGACAATATAATCGGCGCACTTGATGACATCCAGGTTATGCTCGATTACAATCACCGTATTTCCGCCTTCCGACAGTCTTCTGAGTATACGTACAAGCTTCTCCACATCATCGAAATGCAGGCCGGTTGTAGGCTCATCCAGAATATACAGGGTTTTGCCCGTACTGCGTCTGGAAAGCTCAGTCGCGAGCTTGATTCTCTGGGCCTCTCCGCCTGAAAGCTCGGTTGAGGGCTGTCCCAGCTTGATATAAGAAAGGCCCACATCGTTAAGGGTTTCCAGCTTACGGCGCACCGCTTCGATATTGGAAAAAAATTCCAGCGCCTCCTCCACAGACATATCCAGAACCTCGAATATATTTTTCCCCTTGTAGCGGATATCCAGGGTTTCACGGTTGTAGCGCTGTCCGTGGCAGACCTCACAGGGAACGTATACGTCCGGCAGAAAATTCATTTCGATCTTGATGATCCCGTCACCTCCGCAGGCCTCACACCTGCCACCCTTTACATTAAAGGAAAACCTCCCCTTTGCGTATCCCCGGGCTTTTGACTCCACGGTGTTCGCAAAGAGATCCCGGATAATGTCAAACATCCCCGTATATGTGGCGGGATTTGAGCGCGGTGTGCGCCCGATGGGCGATTGGTCAATGCCCACAACCTTGTCCAGCATCTCAAGTCCCTCGATTCCGTCATGCTTCCCCGGTATCGTAAAGGCCCGGTTCAGCTTATGGGCCGCGCTTTTATAGAGTATCTCGTTTATAAGCGAGGATTTCCCGGAACCGGAAACACCTGTCACGGCCGTCATCACTCCAAGCGGAAGCTTAACATCGATATTTTTCAGGTTGTTCTCCCTTGCTCCGAGGATTTTAAGCCAGCCCTTCGGCTTCCGGCGCTGATCCGGAACCTCGATTTTTTTCTCTCCCTTAAGATACTGCCCGGTAATTGATTCGGGATTGGCCATAATATCTTCAATCGAGCCCGCAGCAACAACTTCCCCGCCGTGACCCCCCGCTCCGGGACCGATGTCCACGATGGTATCCGCCTCCCGCATGGTATCCTCGTCATGCTCCACCACAATGAGGGAGTTTCCCAGATCCCTTAAGCGCTTCAGCGCTTCTATCAGCTTTCCGTTATCCCGCTGATGGAGTCCTATGGAGGGCTCATCCAGAATATAGGCTACCCCCACCAGACCCGAGCCGATCTGGGTCGCCAGGCGGATTCGCTGAGCCTCACCGCCCGACAGGGATGCTGTTCCCCTGGACAGGGTCAGATAGTCCAGCCCCACTTCAACCAGGAAATGCACTCTGGACCGGATTTCCTTTAAGATACGTGCTCCGATGCGAAGCTGCTGTTCCGAAAGCTTAAGGGCATCCATGAATTTTAAAAGCTCTGTCACGCTTAAGGACGTGAGCTCGTGTATATTTTTCTCCCCTATGGTCACCGCGAGGCTCGAAGGCTTCAGCCTCTGCCCCCCGCAGACCGGACAGGGAGTGATCCGCATGTATTTTTCATATTCCGCCTTCATGGAATCCGAAGCGGTCTCGCGGTAACGCTGCTCCATGTTGCGTATCAGACCCGGGAAATGTTCATCGTAGACCCCCTCCGACCATTTCCCCTTATAATGCACCTTAAGAACCGCCTCTCCGGTTCCGTGAAGAAAGATATCCCTTACTTTGGGAGACAGCTTTTCATAAGGTGTATCCAGGGAAAATTTATATTTTTCCGCCAGAGCCTCCAGCAGGGCATAGGTAAAGCTCCCCTCCTTGTTTGAGGACTGCCACCCCATGGCCTGAACACAGCCCTCGCGGAAAGAAAGCGACGGATCGGGAATCATCAGGGCCTCATCAAATTCCATCCTGTAGCCCAGACCGGTGCAGGCGGGACAGGCACCGAAGGGATTATTAAAGGAAAAACTCCGGGGCTCGATCTCATCTATCGAAATCCCGCAGTCCGGGCAGGAAAAGCTTTCGGAAAAATTGAGCCGCTCCCCGTCCTTTATTTCCACCGTCATAAGGCCCTCCGAAAGCTTCAGGGCATTTTCGATGGAATCCGCCAGGCGCCGTTCAATCCCCTCCTTAACCACAAGGCGGTCTATGACAATTTCGATATGGTGCTTGATATTTTTATCCAGCTTTATTTCCTCGGAAAGCTCATAGAGATTTCCGTCCACCCACACCCGGACATAACCGCTTTTTCTTGCCCGCTCAAAAACCTTTGCGTGCTCTCCCTTCCGTCCGCGCACCACAGGAGCCATCAGGATTATCTTTGTCTTTTCCGGCAGCTGCATTATCCGGTCAACCATCTGGTCCACACTCTGCCGTTCTATTACCTTGCCGCAGTTCGGACAGTGGGGTGTTCCCACTCTGGCAAAGAGCAGCCGGAAATAATCATAGATTTCAGTCACCGTCCCTACCGTGGATCTGGGATTCCGGTTTGTGGATTTCTGGTCTATGGATATGGCGGGAGGAAGCCCTTCTATGGAATCCACCTCCGGCTTTTCCATCTGGCCCAGAAACTGCCTTGCGTAGGAGGAAAGGGATTCCATATACCGGCGCTGCCCTTCGGCGTAAATTGTATCAAAGGCAAGAGAGGACTTTCCGGATCCGGAAAGTCCTGTCAGAACAACAAATTCATTTCGGGGAATATCAATATTGATATTTTTAAGGTTGTGAACCTTCGCCCCCCGTATTTTTATATATTTTTTCATGTTTTTATTTTCTTTCCCGTTTACTGCACGGCCTCCGTTTCAAGCACCCTCACGGCGTGGTTCATTCTCCGCACTGTCCACCTGGTAACGGTTATTCCGCCACGTTTGGAGGCGCGTCTCATCAATCCTGCCACCTGCTTTAAATATTCAAACGTCGCCTTTCCGGACAGTTTGGATTCTCCCTCAACCCGCTCCTGAAAAGCGTAGGGTATCTCCACCACCGTTTCATATTCCGACATGGCAAGCACTTCTATCATGATTTTCCAGCCCACAGGCCGTAAATCCGCATGTCTTAATATCTCTTTCCGGAACATGAAAAGGCCGCTTGTGGGATCGGAAATTTTCCTGAGGCAGGGCAGGGCCAGCTTCCCGATCCATCGCGCCGTTCCCGACACAAATTTTCTGTAAAGATTCAGACCTCCGTCGTCACCGCCGGGAATCAGACGGCTGGGAATACACAAATCATAGCCGGAACGCACCGCGGCAAACATAGGCCGGAGTATTTCGGGCGGGTGCTGAAGATCCGCGTCCATACAGGCAAGGATATCTCCTTTCGCAATGCGGAAGCCCCGGATCACGGCCGTGGCAAGCCCCGTTTCACCCACACGGTGTTCGTAACGAACATGAGCGTCCTCTTCCGAAAGCTTTTTCAGCACTTCCGGAGTATTGTCGGTGCTGTCATCAATAAAAAGCAGCTCATAATCAATGCCGGAAAGTGCCTTGCCTATACGCTCCGCGAGTATTCCGACATTGCCCGCTTCATTAAACGTCGGAACAACAACAGACAGTTTTTCCATAAATAATCTCTTCTATCCTTTCAATTCATTCAAATGCTCCCGAAGCTCCATCATCTGGTCCCGAAGAATGGCGGCCGTCTCGAAATCCAGCTCCGCCGCGGCTGCCTTCATTTTCTTTTCAACCTTTTCTATAAGCTTTTCCAGTTCACGAACGGACATGGACTCGGGATCCTTTTCAAATTTAAGTTCGCTCTCCGCGATCTCCTTTGAAATTGAGATTACGTCCCGTACGGCCTTTTTAACCGTTGTGGGAGTTATGCCGTGTTCTTTATTATACTGTTCCTGTACCTCTCTGCGGCGTCTGGTTTCATCTATGCAGACCCGCATGGAATCCGTCACGGTATCCGCATACATGATTACACGCCCTTCGGAATTTCTGGCGGCTCTCCCAACGGTCTGAATCAGAGAAGTGGCGGAACGCAGAAATCCTTCCTTATCGGCATCGAGAATGACCACCAGCGAGATTTCCGGAATGTCCAGACCCTCCCGCAGAAGATTGATTCCCACCAGCACATCAAAACGATCCAGCCGCATATCCCGGATTATTTCACTGCGCTCCAGTGTGTCAATGTCCGAATGGAGATATTTTACACGAATCCCGACATTTTTCAAATAGTCAGTTAAGTCCTCCGCCATCTTTTTTGTTAGAGTCGTTACAAGAACCTTGCCCTGCTTCTTTGTTTCCCTGTTTATCTCCCCCACCAGATCATCCACCTGTCCCTCTGTGGGCCGCACGTCGATATCTGGATCCAGAAGGCCCGTCGGACGTATAAGCTGCTCGGCACGGAGAAGCTCGTGTTCTTTCTCATAGCCGGCAGGCGTCGCGGAAACAAACAGAATACGGTCAATTTTCCCCTCAAATTCCTCAAAGGAAAGAGGGCGGTTATCCAGCGCGCAGGGCAGGCGGAAGCCGTAATCCACCAGAGTGGTCTTTCTGGAGCGGTCGCCGTTAAACATTCCGCCTATCTGGGGCACGGTCATATGGGACTCGTCCACAATTATCAGAAAATCATCGGGAAAGAAATCCATAAGAGTTAACGGCGGAGAGCCGGGAGGTCTTCCCGAAAGCGGTCTCGAGTAGTTTTCTATTCCGCTGCAGAAGCCGGTTTCCCGGAGCATTTCGATGTCGTAATTTGTCCGCTCCTCAACCCGTTGGGCCTCTATCAGCCGGTCACGGCTCTTAAAGAAGCTGATTCTCTCCTTAAGCTCCGAGCGAATCTCCTCTATGGCCCTCTCCATTTTATCCCGGGGAACCACATAATGAGAAGCCGGGAAAACAGAAAGATGCTTATATTCCGACTGAACCGTCCCGCTCATCGGGTCAAAAGAGACAATACGGTCTATTTCGTCGCCGAAAAACTCCAGACGCACAGCGTGGGAATCATCCTCAGCCGGAAATATATCCAGAACATCACCGTGAACACGAAAAGTACCCCGTCTGAAATCAAGGTCGTTTCTGGTGTAATGGATATCCACCAGCTCGTGTATCACCTCGTTCCGGTCCTTTTCCATACCGGGACGCAAAGAGACTATCATGTCAAGATAGTCGTCCGGAGAGCCCAGGCCGTAGATACAGGAGACGGAAGAGACCACCACCACGTCCCGTCTTTCGGAAAGAGCCGCTGTGGCAGAGAGCCTGAGCTTGTCGATCTCGTCGTTTACCGAGGAATCCTTTTCGATATATGTATCCGTGGAAGGTACATAGGCCTCCGGCTGATAATAGTCGTAGTAGGATACAAAATACTCGACTGCGTTTTCCGGGAAGAATTCCCGGAACTCACTGTAGAGCTGACCCGCCAGGGTCTTATTATGGGCGATAACCAGAGTGGGCACGTTCAGGGCCGCGATTACGTTGGCCATCGTGAAGGTCTTTCCGGAGCCGGTAACCCCCAGAAGCGTCTGGCACTGGTTTCCGTCCCGGAAGCCCTTAACGAGCTTTTCTATGGCCTGAGGCTGGTCGCCGGTGGGCTTGTATTCCGAGTGTAATTCGAAGTTCATCTAATATAATCCTAGATATTATAGTGGCTTCTGTGCTTGTCGACATACAGCTTATCATCCGCCCGGATCATGCAGCTGTGGAGGGTATCATCCTTGCTTTTAAGCTCGTCATA
Organism: Lachnospiraceae bacterium; assembly: GCA_024680815.1. Classification (GTDB taxonomy): domain Bacteria; phylum Bacillota; class Clostridia; order Lachnospirales; family Lachnospiraceae; genus NK4A144. The sequence goes on from JAILBQ010000045.1 coordinate 34,815, forward strand.
ACCGATACTGATTTCCAGATCATATGGCAACTGGCAGTCCTCCTGCTTTTGAGAAATAGTCCGGCGGATAGCTTCGGAAATAATCTCCGGCTGCTCACCTTCCTTGGGATTCCTGATAATGATAATAAACTCGTCGCCGCCGTATCTTCCAAGAAAAGCGGAAGAATTGATTTTTTCGCAGGTCTGTCTGAGCGCATCGGAGACCATGACCAATGCCCGGTCTCCTTCCGCGTGGCCGTATGTGTCGTTTATCTTTTTAAACCGGTCAATGTCGATCATCATGATGATAATCCGGGTATCCTGGCTGTATGAGAACTGATCCATGTATCTGTTGATCTGTCTCCGGTTATTAAGGCGGGTCAGGTCATCCACGGAAATCATGGTCTGCATGTTCTGTATATAAAACCACAGCCACATGATAGTACACCCGAAGCAGAAGGTAGGAGCATTAAGAGCAAATACCTGGATCATTCCGAATGCCATAACGCCGATCGGAATGCTTCCGAGCAGAAGGTACTGAACTTTCACTTCTTTTATCTCAGAGCGACGGGCATTGAGTACGGAATGAACAAAACCGCTAATAAGATAAAGTGATGACGGCAGGATCATCATGGGATAATAGAGATTGTTCAGTTCAAGGTTTTCATTGATCCAAAATAACGGATCTGATATATAAGCGCTCACCATAACCAAAGTGGCGATTATCACGGGAAGAAGGCACAGACAGATTGACCGTTTGCTTTTTGTGAAGGGCATTTTCTCCGAAACGGTAATAAACATGAACGTTCCGTATCCCATCATGTTCAGCAGAATATAATTCGTCAGGTTGAATAACACTGCGAAAAACCGGATCCTTACAAACATACCGCTTAGCATTGCCGCCCAGCACGCATCGGAAATAAAATACAGGATAAATAATATGACGGCGCGTCTGAACCAAAGCTGTTTTTCCTGAAGAGTACCGTGCAATTTATCATTGATCAGTATCATCGCCAGGATTAAGATACAGATAAAGGATGCTTCAGTGTAGAATACAAAATAATCGAATCCCATGGTTTCCCGTTCTTACCCTCTAACCAGCTCCTGAAGAATCAGTTTTTTGCAGATTTCGCTGTACTCTGCAAGAAAGGCCCCGCTGTCCTCATTTATGAATTCACGGTTACCGCCGGTCGCGGCCTGCTCATGTTTTCCGGCTCTTTCACTCAGGGAAGCAAAGCCGATCGTAGCCATCTGTCCCTTGATGGTATGTGCCTCAAGCTGATACCTTTCCAGGTCATTATCCTCCAGGGCTTTTTTCATCCGGCCGACCCTGCCTTCGCATTCGCCGGTAATGTCCCCTATCAGTTCTTCGAGGAACACCTCATTGTTCCCCGCATGGCCTATTGCAACTTCATAGTCCATCTCCGGGATCTCAACCAGCCGCTCCTTCAGGGCTTTTCGGGGCTCTCCGCCCGATCCGGTTTTTTCCTCCGTCTGCCCGGAAACGGCTTCACCGGCCACCTCCCCCGATTCCGGGAAGGTCCAGATCTCCATCACCTTGTCCTCCGGGAGGTATGTGCGTACAGTCTTTTCAAGAAGAGCGGAATCGATAGGCTTGGTCAGATAGTCGGCAAAACCGGCCTCCATATAAATCTGCCTGCTGCCGGCGACCGCATTTGCAGTCAGAACCACGGCAGGTGTTTCCTTATTTGCGGAGCCTTCATCACTTCGTATGATGCGAAGCGTCTCCAGTCCGTCGAGCTCGGGCATCCTGTGATCGAGAATAATAAGATCATATCGTCTGGATTTACAAAGCGCAATCGCTTTGCGGCCGCTGTCGCAGGTATCCGGCACAATTCCGACTCTCTTTAAAAACAGCTTCACTATCTTGAGGTTTGAATTATTGTCATCCACCGCAAGTATGGCAGCATCGGGCGCCTGATAATCCGAACCTGCATCGCCTGACTCGTCAATGTCGGCCTGATCCATAAAGTCTTCCGAAAGCGGTTCTTTGTCCGAAACCCTCACCGGCAAATGGATAATAAACTCAGAGCCCTCTCCCAGCTTGCTTATCACGTTTATTTCGCCGCCCATGGAATCCACAATGTTTTTTACAATCGCAAGACCCAGGCCGGTTCCTTCAATGTTTCCGTTTTTATTTAAATCCGCACGGGAAAAAGCCTCAAACAGATGCTTCTGTCCCTCCTCGCTGATTCCCCGCCCGGTATCCCTGACGCCCAGCATCATCATGAAGCGCTCCTTTTCGGAATTCGCCCCCGCCTCGTCATTCAGGTAGTTTCCTCCGATTATCAGCGTTACTTTTCCCGAATCCGTATACTTGATTGCGTTATTAATCAGGTTGATCAGTATCTGACGGATACGGAATTCATCGGAAATCTGCCCGTCCGGAACTTTATCCGTTATCAGCGTGCTTAAATCCAGGCTCTTTTCATCTGCCCTTTCCTTCAGCATGGGCATAATATCCCGAAGCAGTCCGGATAAACGATATTTAATATTTGTTATTTCCATTTTGCCGGCTTCGATTTTGGAGAAATCCAGAATATCATTGACCAGCATAAGAAGCATTTTGCCGGAGCTTCTTACACTCCTGGCATATTCGTTTATCACGGGATCCTTATTCTCGCGAAGTATCATTTCATTCATTCCGAGAACCGCGTTTATCGGTGTCCGGATTTCATGGGACATACTGGCGAGAAATTTTGTCTTGGCCTCGGACATGGTAACCGCCCTCTGTCTCTCATCCCCCAGCGCCCTTAATTCATGCATTTGCTGCACCACCGCAAGCGTCAGAAGTATTATCATGCCGATCAGCATTGCAATATCATCCTGGAAAGAGGGGGAAAAAGTAAGTGTCAGAACCTCCAGAAAACCGCAGACAAGGAACCCCGCAATGCCTACACCTATGTAGCGGTGCTCCTTCATGTTCCCATGCGCCGCGTCGGCAACAAGCACTCCCATAACGATCAGAATCTCAACCGCGAGGAAAAAGTCGATAAAAATCAGGGCATCGGGAAAAGAAAGCGTTCCCGAAAAATGAAGAACCGGCCATACGATGAGATTTACCGTGGCCAGAATGAGAATATCCTTCATTATCCTGCGATATCTCCCGTGCTGGAGGGAATCCACATAAAAAATCAGATTAAACGGCATCAGAAGACACATCATATAATTGAGAACGCCGTCAATATGATAGTGGCCGAAGGCAAAGGGAAACAGATAGGAATTTGTAACCAGCCATACGGAAATAACAAATATGGACATTGCCCCGTACAAAAGCACGATACGCTGTTTGTACAACACTCTGAGAGCAATGCTTATGAGCACGATGACAAAAGAAAATACCAGCAGCTGCTCGGAAAGCACGAAGGAAAGCCAGTACCGGGACATAAGATACTTGTTTAATCCGCCCGGCGTAACTACCATGGTATCCTGATAGACATATCCGCGCCTTGTAGTGTTGATACGTTCTATCTTAATCTCTGCTCCGGAATCTCCGTGATACAGGGGAACCATCATATAAAATCTCTTGACGCAGCCGCCGGGAACCACAACATCCCTGTCTGCGATAAAATCCTTTCTAAGCTCCCCGTTTATATATACGGCCGCGTCGCCTCCGATCACAAAGGAAAAGTTGTGCTCATCCTTAACCTCTCTGGGCAGGGTCGAGACCGCGGTAAAGGTACCCTTTACGGAGGTGCTGTTGCGATATGTACTGCCGGCGGAAAACACATTTCCTTCAGGATCCGTAACCGTCCATTCTTCCATCGGAATGGGAGGTTCGGATTCCATCGGAACAGACTTATTCAGGGAGCCGAAATAATACAGTCCCACAAAAGAGGCCGCAAAGACTATTATGAAAATGATCTTGACTATACCAATCAGTTTTTCGGATGATCTCATAGCTGATTTAACGCCTCACATCCCCCGTATGATTTTCTCGGCTTCTTTAAGCTGGTTGTCTTCTCCGGTTTTATCGTATGCTTCACTGTCGAATTCAATTTCCACGTCGGGTTCGATTCCGACACCCTGAATGTTGACACCGGAGGGTGTATAGTAGCGGTGGCTCGTCAGCTTGATCGCCGTTCCGTCCGTAAACGGCAATATGGTCTGCATTATCCCCTTGCCGAAGGTTGTTGTACCCACAACCTTTGCCACATGGTTGTCCTTAAGCGCTCCCGTAAGTATCTCCGAAGCACTGGCCGAATAGCCGTTAACCAGAACCACGATGGGAATATCCAGCTTTTTCTTATCGTCCGAATCGTAGTCCTTCTCCCGCCCCTCTTTGTCCTTTGTATATACAATCCGGGCATCCCCCAGAATTTCATCGGCAATCTTCAGCGTCACGTCCACGTCCCCGCCGGGATTTGAACGCAGATCAAGGATCAGCTTCTTCATGCCGCCGCTCTGCAGGTCCTCCAGTTCATTCATAAACTGCTCATAGGTCACCTGGTCAAAGGAAGATATATGCATATACCCTATGCCGTCATCCATCATGTTGGAGGAAACCGAGCGAACCTGCACCACGGCCCGGATCACGTTAAAGGTTATATGCTCCCTTTCCTCCCCCCGGAGCATTTCCAGCTTAACCGTTGTTCCCTCTTCGCCCCGGATACGCTTCACCATCTCATTAATGGTTTCATCCTCCACGGGATCATCGTCCACCGCGAAGAAAATATCGTCTATGGCCATACCTTCCGCCTGCGCGGCGGAATTGGGGAGAAAACCGGCGACATAAAACTCTCCCGTTTCCTTGTCTTCCGCGATTTCCACGCCGATTCCCTCAAATTTTCCCTCGTCCTCTTCCATGGCCGCGTTAAATTCGTCATAGGTATAATATTCTGAATAGGGGTCGCCCAGGGAATCCACCAGCCCCTTATACATACCCTCGGTCCGGGAGGTCGTTGAAAGATTTTCATCATATTCAACGTAGTATTTATCTATAGTGGAATTTATCATATCCAGCTTTGACTGAACCTTGTCATCTATCAGCATGCTGGAGGAGCTTCCCCGGCCGGTAATCAACATATGCAGGCGGGAGCCGAAAAAAGTAAGTCCGACCATAACGGTGGCTGCCAGAAGGCCGGCGAGTACCCCGGCCCAAAATTGCTTTCCTCTGTTCATAATTGTTTCCTCATTTCAGGTACTTCCAGGGATTGACGTAGGAGCCGTCCTCTCGCACCCCGAAATGCAGATGGGGCCCGGTGGAACGCCCTGTGGAACCCACCGCCCCGATCTTATCCCCCCTTGAAACCGACTGTCCCTCAGACACATCAATGGAGGAGGCATGCATATAAACCGTAATGATGTTGCTTCCGTGATCTATCATCACATAATTGCCCATGGAAGCGGAATAGCCCGCGGCAATAACGTTCCCGTCCGCCGCCGCGTAAATCGGAGTGCCGGTGGGCGCCGCAAAATCAACGCCGTTATGCATCATCTCCACTCCCAGCGTCGGATGCATCCGCATTCCGAATTCATCGGAGATCCGGGTATAATTCGGACACGGGTGGGCAAAAGTGCCTCCGCCGTATTTTCGCGCCTCCTCGGCAAGGCGGGCGCGTTCGGCCTTTATTGCCGCTTCCAGAGAAGCAATGATCGCGTTCTGCTCTTCGATCATCTGCTGATATTCCCGGATCTGGGCCTGCTTATCGCCAATCGAAGCGGTATAAGCCGCCACCTCGTTTTCCTTTCGCTCCATCAGCTGTCTCGAAGCTTCAGCCTCCGACTCAGCCTTAAGCTTCTCTTCCTCAAGAGCCTCTTCCTCGGCCTTTAGGCGCTTCTCTATGGTTTTCACCTCTTCAATGGCCGCCCCGAATTCGTCCAGCTTCTTCTTATCGTAGCGCGCGATATCCTCCAGATATTCGGCACGGTTTAAGAGCTCTCCAAAGCTTCTGGAGGTGAGTATCGCCTCCGCCAGGGTTTCGGATCTGGATTCATACGAAACCCTGACACGCATTTTCATAAATTCATACTGCTCTTCGGCACGCCTCTTCGCATCTTCAAGCTCCCGCCCGGTCTCTTCTATCTCCGAGAGCTTTTCAGCTATATTGCCCGAAAGAACTTCAATCTTTTTTTCGATATCCGTAATCTCGGCATCTATCTTTTCAATATATTCTTCCGTATCCCCTTTTGCGCTCTCAAGGGCGGCAATCACCTTTTCAGCCTGTGCGCTTCCCGCTGCCAGTGCTTCCTTTGCCCGCTTTGCATCATCAACACCTTTTTCATCTTCCCTGATTTTATCGTTTGTAAAAAAAACGGACGAATCCTTGTCGTCCTCATCCGCCCGAACCTTAAGCGGAGACACTGCCATAATCCCCGCCGCAAGCACAGACAATATCACCAGGTATATCCGACGTTTCCGCTTCATCCGGTGTTAAACCTTAAGATACCGGTGTACCGACATAAAACTCCCCAGAAAACCTATACCCACACCCATGATCAGCGCCACTGGCAAAAGTGTATAGAAAATCTCGTTTACCGGCAGAAACTTGAGAAGGGAATTAAGCAGGCTGAAATGCTCGATAACATAAGCCGTAATCCGGCTGTATATAAAGTAGACCACCACCAGCGGCACGGCTGCCCCCAGGAACCCCAGAAAAATGCCTTCAAAAACAAAGGGCGCCCGCACAACAAAATCCGTTGCCCCGATAAGCTTCATGATTCCGATTTCCTCCCGGCGTACCGCAATGCCCGCTGCCACCGTATTGCTGATAAGGAAAATCGACACGAGAAAAAGAATTCCTATGATGCCCATGGCAACATATCCCACCAGGGAGTTCACGCTGGAAAGCATGTTCGCGACTATGGCGGACTTACGTACCTGGCGCACCCCTTGCTGGGCCTCCAGATATGAAACAAGCTCATCCTGCATCGAGACATCGTTTAAGTATATTTCGTAGTTGTCATCGCCCTCCAGCGGGTTGTCGTCACCGAAGCTGTCTGCGTATTCCCCCAGATTTTCCGCCCTGAAGGTTTCCCAGGCTTCCTCGGCGGAAACAAACTCCACACGGGAAACCTCGCCCCGCTTTTTTATATCCTCTCCGATTTCCGCGATCCTCCCGTCAGCGATGCCCTCTTCAAAAAAGACCGTAACGGCCACGCTCTGCTGGGCCTCTCTGACAATATACTGAAAATTGAGGACAACGGAATAGAACAGGCCGAAGAGAAAAACACAGGAGCCTATGGTTGCCAGGGTTGCCAGGGAAAAAAGCTTGTTTCTGAATATATTCTTTATACCCTGCCCGAAAGAATAAAAAAAGCTGTTAATAATCCTCATCGATATATCCACCTCTTGCCTGATCCGAGACAATCACACCTTTTTTCATGGTGATCACACGCTTTTGCATGGCGTTTACGATCTCCCGGTTATGAGTCACCACGACCACCGTTGTTCCGTCCTCATTTATTTCCTCCAGAAGCTTCATGATTTCCCAGGAATTTTTCGGATCCAGATTTCCCGTGGGCTCGTCGGCCAGAAGAATAGGCGGATCATTAATAATAGCCCGGGCAAGGGCTACTCGCTGCTGCTCTCCTCCGGACAGGTGCCGGGGATTCTGTTTATATTTTTCCGCCAGTCCCACCAGGGAAAGAACACTGGGAACGTTTTTGCGAATCTTCCTGGAAGGAACGGAGATCACCCGCTGGGCAAAAGCCACGTTCTCATAGACGTTTCGATCCTTGAGCAGACGGAAATCCTGAAAAACCACTCCGATATTTCTCCGGTATTTCGGAAGCTTTGAATGACGGAGCTTTCCCACATTAACATTGTTTACTATGATAGTTCCGCCCGTGGGGCGAAGCTCGTGAAGCAGAAGCTTTATAAGAGTTGATTTTCCCGAACCGCTGTCCCCGACGATAAAGACAAACTCCCCGGCCTCTACCTCAAGGGAAATCCGATCCAGCGCCGGAGAGCCGTCCCGGGAATAATTCATGCTGACCTCCTCCAGAGAAATCAGCGCTCTCGGTTCGCTTTGTATTCTGCCTTTTTTCATCGAAAAGCCACTCCTCCCGAAGCCTACAGGCTGTTCATGTATTTCATATATCTGGAAACCATCAGCGCGATTTTAAAAGTAATGGCATCCTCAAATATCCTCAGATCCAGTCCCGTCATTTTCTGCAGCTTATCAAGCCTGTAGACCAGAGTGTTCCTGTGAATAAACAGTTGTCTCGAAGTCTCGGAAACATTGAGGGAATTTTCAAAAAATTTGTCTATGGTTATCAGCATCTCCTCGTCAAAATCCTCGGGAGAATGGCCGCCGAAAATCTCACTTATAAACATACGGCAGAGCGGAAGGGGAAGATGATATATA
>JAILBQ010000060.1 GCA_024680815.1 Lachnospiraceae bacterium
TGGTGGAAATAATGAAGGCCTGCAGCCGTGACAACCTGAAGGTCATCTGCTTTGACGAGCCTACGGCTTCCCTTACCGACGATGAGATCGAGATCCTCTTCCAGGTGATCCGAAAGCTCCGGGACGATGGCAAGATTGTTATATATGTGTCACACCGTATGAGTGAGCTCAGGAAGATCACCGACAAAGTGGCCATATTTAAAGACGGCTGTTATGTGGATACGGTCGTTACGGAGGATGTTACCGAGCAGCAGCTCATCAAGATGATGGTGGGCAGAGATCTGGGAGATATATATAAGAACCTTGACAGGAACAAAAAGATCGGAGATGTGCTGCTTGAGGTTAAGGATGTGTCCTCCGACTACGTCAAGCCTGTTTCCTTTACCTTAAGAGCCGGAGAGGTTCTGGGCTTTTCGGGACTTGTGGGAGCCGGCAGAACGGAGGTCATGCGTGCCATAATCGGGGCGGATCCTCTCCGCGGCGGCGAGATTTATCTGGACGGAAAGAAAATTTTGAACCGCTCCCCCAAAGAGGCCATGGATAACGGAATAGTCATGGTGCCCGAGGATCGGAAGCTCCAGGGCATTCTGGCGAACTTAAGCGTTGAGGGCAATGTAAATATAGCGCTGTTAGACAAGCACGCAAACAAACTCGGGGTGATTGACAGCGCTGCCGAGGAGGAACAGGCGGAAAAAAGCATCAGGGAATTTAAGATTAAAACACCTAACAAGGATAAGAAAATAGTGGAGCTCTCGGGCGGGAACCAGCAGAAATGCATTGTGGCCAGAGGTCTTGCCACAAACCCGAAGGTGCTGATCCTCGATGAACCCACGAAGGGCATCGACGTGGGAGCTAAATCCGAGTTTTACGATATGATCTGCGAATTTGCGAAAGAGGGACTGGGGGTAATCCTCGTATCCTCTGAGCTGCCGGAGGTTATCGGACTGTCGGACCGGATCATCGTCATGAGATCCCTGCAGGTTTCCGGAGAGATAAGCGCAGAGGAAGCGACAGAGGACAAGCTTCTGAGCATGGGAATGATAGACTAGCGAGTAGTGAGGTAGGTGGCAATGGATAAGAAAAAATCAAGGCTCTTTTCGATCATCGGAGGAGACAAGCTGGTTCTGATCGCCGCGATCGTTTTGGTTTTTATTCTTTTTACCGTACTGAATAAAAACTTCCTGACAACGACGAACATCATCAATATCCTGATTGCGGCGTCCCTGGTGGGAATGGTTGCCATAGGACACACGTATCTTATCATCGCAATGCAGAACGACCTTTCTCCGGGTTCACTAGCGGCGCTTTCCGGCGTTACCGTGGCTCTGCTCTTAAAGGCGGGTGTTCCGATCCCGGTCGCGATCATCCTGACTCTCTGTGTGGGTGCTGTTGTTGGAGTGTTCAATGCCTGGATGGTTAATAAGATCCACATCGAGGCGTTTATTGCAACCCTTGTCAGCCAGATGATTGTCCGCGGTGCCGCCTACATCATCTGCGACGGCAAACCCGTTTCCATCAGCAACCAGGCCTTTAACAAAATCGGTTCCGCCAGAATAGTGGGAATTCCGGTGGCGGTATGGCTGATGCTGATATGCATCCTTTTCTTCGGCTTCATTCTTGCAAAGACAAAATTCGGCAGAAGCGTCTACGCCATCGGAGGAAACATCCAGGCGGCGAGACTTGCCGGTCTTAATCCCGAAAGGATCATTCTGCTTTGCTTCATTATGATAGGTGTTCTGACCTCCATGGGCGGTATAGTTTTTTCGGCCAGAATGAACGCCGGACAGCCGGCAGCCAACATCAACCTGGAATTTGACGCCATCACGGCCGTTATCCTCGGAGGCGTATCCTTCGCGGGAGGCGTCGGTGACATGGCCGGAACCTTTATCGGCATTATCCTTATCCAGGCCTTCAATACCGGACTTACGATGGTGAACGTTTCATCCTTCTGGCAGTATGTGGCCAGAGGCGCCCTGCTGCTCTTCGCACTGACCTCCGACTACCTGCGCAAGAAGAGGAGAGACAAGGAGCTTCTGGAATTAAGCATGAAGAACGCTTAAGTCTTAAGGGGGACCGCCTGCGGCGGATGCCTTAGGACCGAAAGTCAACAATATGATCCTGACCCCGGCGACGGGGTGAAGATAGAAAAAGAAACTTTAAAACAAAAGGAGGAAAACATGAAAAGAAAAGTATTATCAGTGGTACTTGCGGTTACTATGATCGGTGCGCTGCTTGCCGGCTGTACCGGAGAGGCTGCGGCCCCTGCGGCTCCTGCAGCGGCACCGGCGGATTCGGGAAGCGGCGAGGCTGCCGGAGATACGGCTGAGGCCCCTGCGGCATCCGGCGATCTCAATGTTTACGGTATCTACAAGGCTGGCGACCAGACCTGGTTCATCGACGAGGGAGCTGCTGCGGAAGCGGCGGTCAAGGAGCTGGGAGGAACCTTCACCTATGTTGACGCGAAGATGAGCCCCGAAGAGTGCTTAAAGGCTGTGGACAACGCTGTTGCCAACAAGGCCAGCGGAATCGTTATCTGCGTCCCGGACCAGACAATGAGTCAGGCTGTTGTTGACAAGTGCGCGGAAGCCGGCATCCCTGTAGTTGCTGGTGATGACGCCCTCGAAGTGGACGGCACCAAGATCGCTCCTTGGGTCGGAATTGACGCATACGTAATCGGAGAAGCCAACGGCGAGTGGATCGCAAATTACGCGATCGAGAACAATCTGGTGGACGATCCCGCAACCGGACTTCTTATCATGACAATGGATACGGTCACCAGCTGCGTTCCCAGGGCTGAGGGCGAGGAAGCCAAATGGAAAGAGCTCTGCCCGAGCTTTGATACAGCCAAGATTTTCAAGGCTGACTATGATGGAACAACCGAGAAGGGCAACACCGCGGCGACTGCTGTTATCACAGCTCATCCGGAGATCACAAAGTGGCTCATCACCGGCGCCAACGAAGAAGGCACCATCGGCGCCTGCAGAGCTCTCGAAAGCGCAGGTCTTGACAAGGATGCCTGTGTTGTCGGTCTCGGCGGCTACATGGCAAAGGACGAGTGGAACAATAAGGGCGCTGACGGCACCTGCATGAAGGCTGCCGCATACTTCTCCTCCGACCAGGTCGGACGCGGAACCATCGACGTTCTTATGCAGCTCATCAACGGCGAGGAGCCCACAATGGAGACAGCTGTTCCCGCCAAGATCGTTACTCCCGAGAACTATAAGGATATCATGGGAAAAGACGCTGAATAAAACAGAAGATCAAGCTTAAGCTACGAAGGGCTGCCGCAGGTTGGACAACGCTTTGCGGCAGCCCTTTTACAAAAAAATCATGCTGAACGAAGGGGGAGGGGACTTTGTCTTTCAGGACGTACCCAGCTTTTTACGATAGGTTGCAGGAGTCGTACCCTCCCGTTTCCGGAAGCAGGCACAGAAGCTGCTTTCATCCGTGAATCCGGTTTTCAGGGCGATTTCCTTTATGGAAAGCGGAGTGGAGGAGAGCAGAAACCTTGCCGCGGAAATCCGGGTTTCGATGAGGTATTGGTGGGGGGTAAGCCCCGTTTCGTTCCGAAACAGTCTGGAAAAATAAAAAGGACTCAGAGAAGCGATGGAAGAAAGCTTTTCCAGCGGATTCTCTTCGGCAAAATGCTCGTTGATATAGGCGATTGCGCGTTTCAGCCCGTCGTAGTTGCGGGAGGGCGCTTCGCTTTCCTGTGACAGGACGGAATTGAGGATGGCTGAAAGATGGAGAGAAGCCCTTGCCTCGTCAATGGGCTTACGTTCCAGAAACTCCAGATACAGGCTGTTCAGTTCATAGTGTATAGTGGGATAGCTTTTCGGAAGGATCACATTGCCGCGGCTTTCAACGATGTTCCGGTAGAAGCTGCGGGACAGGGGGCCGTCGAAATGGACCCAGAGCGCCTTCCAGGCTGAATCGCTTCCGTATTCATGCTCGTCGTGACAGTCCAGAATGACAAAGCTGCCTTTCGGAGCGCGGAAGCTCTTCCCGGAGAGAACTATGTCACAGACCCCTTCTTCAATGAGCATAATCAGGAAATTGTCCATATGTGCTCTGCGGACGCGGTAGCCGGGTTCATATTCGAATCTGCCGATTATCGTCGGATAGAAGAAAAGTTCTTTCGCCAGAACTCCGGGGGTATAGAGGAAGTATTCTGAATTTTCGGATATCAGTTTTTCGGTGGATTTCATGATTTTATTATAATAGTTTGCGTTGACGGAATGCAAGAAGAAAGCGGACGGAGGAAACCATGGAAGAAGTCAGAGTTTGGGAAGAGCAGGTTGTTATTCCGACCTATGAGGTCGGCTCTCCGGATAAAAATCCGATGTTTCTGGAGAAGCGCGTTTATCAGGGCAGTACCGGGAAAATTTACCCCTATCCCACCACGCAGGAAATAAGCCGTGAGAAAAAGGACAGGGTGTGGAACGCGGTATATCTGGAGAACGCTTACATTAAGGTTATGGTGCTCCCGGAGCTGGGAGGAAGGATACAGCGTGCCTTCGATAAGACAAATGAATATGATTTTGTCTATTATAACCGTGTCATAAAGCCCGCCCTGGTTGGGCTGACCGGGCCGTGGATTTCCGGAGGAATCGAATTCAACTGGCCGCAGCATCACCGTCCCACGACCTTCAGTCCCGTGGATCACAGAATCGTGGATAACAAAGACGGCAGCAAATCCCTGCTTATCGGCGATGTGGATCAGATGTACGGTACAAAGGAGGTCACTTACTTTACCCTCTATCCCGATAAGGCCTATATCGAGATAACGGGTCAGCTCTACAACAGGACTCCTCTTCCGCAGACGTTTCTCTGGTGGGCAAATCCGGCCGTTTCGGTAAACGATTATACCCAGTCGATTTTTCCGCCGGATGTTCACAGCGTCTATGATCACGGAAAACGGGCGGTTTCCCGTTTCCCCATAGCTACCGGGGAATATTACAAGCATGACTACAGCGAGGGAGTGGATATTTCCCGCTATAAGAATATTCCGGTGCCGACCTCCTATATGGCCGAACACTCCGAATATAATTTCGTCGGAGGCTATGACTATCAGAAAAAAGCCGGTCTTCTCCATGTGGCGGATCACCACATTTCTCCCGGAAAGAAGCAATGGACCTGGGGTAACGGCGATTTCGGAAGAGCCTGGGACAGGAATCTTACGGATGAGGACGGGCCCTACATAGAGCTTATGACCGGGATGTACTGTGACAACCAGCCTGACTTCACCTGGCTTAAGCCCTATGAGGAAAAGGTTTTCAAACAGTATTTCATGCCCTACAAAGCGGTGGGACAGGTGAAAAACGCCGGTATCCACGCGGTTCTGAATACCCAGGTGAAGGAGCACGCGCTTTATATCTGCGCCTATGCCACCCAGAGGTATGAAAATGCCAGAATCGTGGCCTTCTATAAGGATGAGGAGATATATTCGGAAGAGACTCTTCTTTCACCGGTGGATATATATGAAAAGGAGATTCCCCTTGAAATCGAGGATCCCTGCAGTCTGAAGGTTTCCGTGGAATACAGGGGAAGGAAGCTTATTTCCTATCAGGAAAAGGATCAGGGTATTCCGAGACTGGCCGAACCCGCGAAGGCTCCCGCAGAGCCGGAGGCGATGCTGACAAATGAGGAGCTCTTCCTTACCGCCCAGCATATCGAGCAGTACAGACACGCCACCTGGCTTCCCGACCCTTACTATCTGGAAGGTTTAAAGCGCGATCCCGAGGATATAAGGATTAACAATGCCTTCGGCCTTCTGCTTTTAAGACGGGGGTGCTTTGCCGCGGCGGAGCCGTATTTTAAAAGGGCGATAAAGCGTCTTACCGGAAACGGCCTGTTTATGAATCCCTATGACGGAGAGCCCTTCTATAACCTTGCCCTTTCCCTTTTCTGGCAGGAAAAGTATGACGAGGCCTACGATTATTTCTACAAAGCCACCTGGACAAACGAGCAGCAGGAAATGGCGTTTTATTATCTTGCGGCAATAGCCGCCCGGAGAGGTGAGTGGGATGAAGCTCTGGAGCTGGTTGATAAAGGACTGGTGAAAAACGCCCACAATGTTAAGGCGAGGGGCCTGAAGGCCGTTATTCTCGCGAAAACGGGAAGGGAAGAGGATGCTGTCAGGTATATTGCGGAAAATCTGGAGCTCGATCCCTTCGATTATGTTTCAATGTTTGAGCTCGCCTTTCTGAAGGATGACCGGAGGATGGAGGAAATCCACACCGTTTCCAGGGATTTCCACGAAAACTTCCTGATGTGTGCCCGTGACTTTGCCGAGAGCGGACTGTATGAGGAAGCGGCTGAGGTGATAAAGGCCTGCCCCGCAGAACACCCTATGCTGCATTACTACCTGGGGGCATACCTTAATAAACTCGGGAAAAAGGCGGAGGCCGAAGCGGAATTTAAAAAAGGAGAAGAGAGCTCCCCGTTCTGCTGTTTCCCCAACAAGCCTGAGGATATCGGTGTACTCAGGGAGGCGATAGCCGAAAACCCGTCGGGAGCCAAGGCGTACTATTATCTTGGATGCCTGTATTATGACAGACTGCAGTTTGAGGAAGCCCTGAAGCTGTGGGAAAAATCCGCGTCACTTGACGGAAGCTATCCCACGGTTTTGCGGAATCTGGCTATTGCCCACTACAACAAGCGCGGCGACAGTGAAAAGGCAAGGCAGTACATGGAAAAGGCCTTTTCTTTGGACGAGACGGACGACCGGGTTTTTCTGGAGCTGGATCAGCTCTATCAGAAGCTGCAGCTTTCCCACAAGGAAAGATACGACAACTTCAGGGCTCATATGGAGCTGGTGGAGAAGCGGGATGATCTTTATACCGAATATGTGACCCTCCTCAATCTGATGGGGCTGCATTCCGAAGCGCTTGCCGCTGTGGAAAAGCATGATTTCCAGACCTGGGAAGGGGCGGAAGGGAAGATCACAACCCAGTTTAAAACGGCACTTTTTGTCCTGGCAACGGAAGCGCTGGAGAAAAAGGACGCCCGCCGGGCCGAAGAGCTTATCGAAAAAGCCCTGTCCTACCCGAAGAATCTCGGAGAGGGAAGGCTGGAGGGCACTAAGGATAACAACCTTTATTATACTCTGGGGCTTGCGCTTGAAATGCAGGGAGAGAAGGAAAAAGCGGCGGAGTGCTTCGAAAAGGCCACTCTGGGTGCGATGGAACCTGCCGGGATGATGTATTACTATGACCAGCCGGCCGATATGATCCTCTATCAGGGGTTTGCGAAAGAGAAGCTGGGAGATAAGCCGCAGGCCAACGCAAGATTTTATAAGCTCCTGGATTATGGTGAGCATCATGTTTTCGACCTGTTCAAAATGGACTATTTTGCGGTTTCGATGCCGGATATGTCGGTTTTTGACGCTGATATGACGGAGAAGACAAGGGCGCACTGCTATTACCTGATGGGGCTGGGTAAACTGGGACTTGGCAGGAAGGAAGATGCCGCCGCGGATTTTGATACGGTACTTTCAATTGACCGGAATCATCTTAATGCCGTTATCTACAGGAAAATGATAAAGAAATGAAAGAGATTCTGCTGGAAAATGATAAGCTGAAAGCTGTTTGTTTACCGGAGCTGG
Source organism: Lachnospiraceae bacterium (assembly GCA_024680815.1). Taxonomy (GTDB): domain Bacteria; phylum Bacillota; class Clostridia; order Lachnospirales; family Lachnospiraceae; genus NK4A144. The sequence continues at coordinate 7,607 of JAILBQ010000060.1, forward strand.
GCGGAAAGGTGCGGTCGCTTATATTAAAGGGGCGGGATATCGAAATTGCCGCACAGCCCGGCACCGGGAAGATTTACCGCGCCGCGGAGAGCGACGGTAATTTCGGGGATTATGACATGTCCGGACTGGACGATGCCTTTCCGAATATCGATGCCGAAACGCTGACATACGGAGGACGGGTTTTTTCCTACCCCGACCACGGGGAGATCTGGAGCCGTGAGATGGAGGTTCTCGGGGCGGAGAAGGAGAAACTCGGACTCTGCTGGTTCAGCCCGCGGTTTTCGTATAATTATTTTAAAACCCTGTCTCTTTCGGGAAGCTCGCTTGTCTTTTCCTATGAAATAAAAAACGCCGGTGATACCGATTTTCCCTGTATCTGGACTATGCACGGACTGCTGCGGTTTGAAAGGGATATGAGACTTGTTTTTCCTGAGGGGATGGACAGAATCGTGAATGTCCTTCCCGATACGCCTTTGGGAGAGAAGGACAGTGAGCATTCTCTTTCTAAAGGAGAATTTGATTTTACCCGGATGCCGGATGCTTCCGCTCTGAAGAAGGCGGGATGGCAGGAGACGGAGCCCTGGTACATGAAATACTACGGCGCCGGTCCCGTTGGAGAGGGAAGCTGCCAGGTCATCTATCCGTCGGACGGAATAAAGGCGGTTTTTTCCTATGATGCGGAAAAGCTGCCCTGGCTCGGAGTCTGGATTAACGCCGGCGGCTTCAGCGGAGATTATAATCTGGCCATGGAGATGACAAACGGTTTTTACGATCAGGTCAGCAAAGCCCTGGATAATAACAGGTGCTGCGTTTTAAAACCGGGAGAGAAGCTGAGCTTTGAAGTGAGTCTTTCCGTGACAGACTTTGACGGAAACGTTTAGGATTGCTATACTGATAACGCGGAGGTTAGAGCATGTCGGATCGAAAAGTCGAAAAAGCCGTCAGAGCCCTTACGGAATACGGAATCAAAAAAAAGCTTATCTGCCCTGAAGAGGCGGTTTATGCTGCCAACGGTTTGTTTGATGCCCTGCGTTATGAGCCGGAGGGGGATTTTTCCCCGTTATCCGGCGGAGAGAATGAACATCCGGCCGGGAACGAAGATGCTCTCTCTCTGGAGGAAATCCTGAAGGTTCTTCTGGACGATGCCGTTTCCCGGGGTGTTATAGAAGAGGGAATTGCCAGCCGGGATCTTTTCGATACAAGACTCATGGGGATTTTGACCCCCAGACCCGGAGAGGTGATCAGGGAATTTCTGAACCGCTATGAACGTTCCGCTGAAGAGGCGACGGATTATTTTTACGCATTAAGCTGCGACAGTGACTATATCCGTACTGCGAGGGTTGCCAGGGATTTAAAATGGGTTACTGAAACAGAGTACGGGAAGCTGGATATTACCATCAATCTTTCAAAGCCTGAAAAGGATCCCAGGGCAATCGCGGAGGCGCTTAAAAAGAAGGACAATGCCTATCCCCGCTGTCTCCTGTGCCCTGAAAACGAGGGCTACGCGGGACGCCTCGATCATCCGGCAAGGCAGACAATCCGCCTTATCCCCGTAGAGCTTGACGGGGATAAGTGGTTCATGCAGTACTCGCCCTATGTCTATTATAATGAGCATTGCATAGTTCTTTCAAAAGAGCATGTTCCGATGAAAATCGACCGGCACACCTTTGTGCGTCTTTTCGACTTCCTGGATTATCTTCCCCACTATACCATAGGTTCAAATGCCGACCTGCCGATTGTCGGCGGTTCGATTTTATCCCATGAGCACTTTCAGGGCGGGCGTTACACCTTTGCCATGGCGAAGGCGTCCGTCAGGGAGAAGATAAGCTTCCGGGGCTTTGAAGAGCTTGAGGCAGGGGTACTCAACTGGCCCATGTCGGTTATAAGGCTTAGAGGAAAAGACAGGGAGAAGGTGACAGACCTCTGCGAGCTGATCCTTTCCGAATGGCGAAACTATTCGGACGAAAAAAGCGGAATTCTTTCCGAAAGCGGTGGAGAGAAGCACAATACCATAACCCCCATCGCCCGGATGCGGGACGGACAGTATGAAATTGATCTGGCGCTTCGCAACAACGCAACGACTGAGGAGCACCCGCTGGGGATATTCCATCCCCATAAAGAGCTCCATCATATAAAGAAGGAAAATATAGGTCTCATAGAGGTAATGGGGCTTGCGATTCTTCCGTTCAGGCTTCTGGGGGAAATGCAGCTTTTAAAAGAGACGATTCTTGCCGGAAAAGCGCCTGAGAGTGAGGAAGCGCTCCTGCCCCATGCCGAATGGGCAGCGGGGCTTTTAGATAAATATCCGGCGTACAGGCCGGAAAATGTGGCGTCAAACGGAACTATGGACGGCCTTACCGAAATTCTCAGAAAGGAAATCGGTCTGGTGTTCTGCTCTGTTCTTGAGCATTGCGGAGTTTTTAAGGATACGCCTGAAGGAAGGGACGCCTTCGGGAGATTTGTTGCAGCGGTTAACACGCGGAATGGGAGAGACTTATGACTGGAAATGAAATTCTCGAAATGCTGAAGGAAAGGTTTGCCGCCATGAGCGGGAGCGGAGAGGTCAGGATCTTTTTTGCTCCGGGCCGGGTGAACCTTATCGGAGAGCATACGGATTATAACGGGGGACATGTTTTTCCCTGCGCGCTTTCGCTGGGAACCTACGCGGCGGTACGGCTCCGGGAGGACAGAAAGATACGGATGGCCTCTTTAAACATCATGGACGGAAAGGTGACCGAAACTTCTCTGGACGACCTTGTTTACAGAGAGGAGGCTGACTGGACAAACTATCCGAAGGGTGTTATCTGGGCCTTTGAGGAGGAGGGAATGCGGCTTCCTTCCGGGATGGATATCCTTTATTACGGCAACATTCCCGCGGGGGCGGGGCTTTCTTCGTCTGCGTCCCTGGAGGTGCTTACCGGCCTTGTATTAAAAACCCTCTTCGGGTTTGATGACCTTGACATGGTTAAGGTGGCGCTTTTGGGACAGAGGGCTGAAAACGGCTTCGTCGGCATGAACTGCGGCATTATGGATCAGTTTGCCTCCGCGATGGGGAAAGAGGGACACGCAATCTTTCTGGATACAAATACCCTCACCTTTGAATACGCTCCCATGACCCTTAAGAATCAACATATCGTTATTACAAACAGCAACGTGAAGCATACTCTGGCTTCCTCCGCCTACAACACAAGGAGGGCGGAATCCGAGGAGGGGTTAAAGCGCCTTCAGGAGGTAAAGGATATCAGAACTCTGGGAGACCTTACAAATGAAGCTTTTGCCGAGATTCAGAATGTCATAGGCGATGACGTCATCCTGCGCCGGGCCCGGCACGCAGTGTCGGAAAACATCCGCACGATTGAGGCCTCTGTTGCGTTAAAAGCCGGGGATATCGTGCGTTTCGGAAAGCTTATGAATGATTCGCATGTTTCCATGAGGGACGATTATGAAATTTCCTGTGAGGAAATTGATTTTCTGGTGGAGAAGGCCTGGGAGCTCGACGGGGTGGTGGGCTCCAGAATGACCGGAGGCGGCTTTGGCGGCTGTACCGTGAGCATTGTCAGGGAGGATGCGATTCCCTCATTTGAAGAGACTCTTACGGCTGCCTACAGGCAGAGGTTCGGGAAGGCCGCGGAATACTATGTGATCGATCCCGGAGCGGGAGCTCATGAGATAAGGTGAGAGAGTAATGCTTGAAACCTTTGTTACATAGTTGTATAATCATCATATCTAAGACCTGTCCTGTTCAGAAGCAGGTTGTGATCTGTGATCTTAGCGCGGGAGCGTTCCTGAATATTCCCAGACGGATTATTATGAAATGTAACAGAATAAATATAAGTGATGGAGGATTTCATGAGGGAGAAGTTAAACACACTTCCATTGATGCAGCTTAGAGAATTGGCGAAGTCCCGTGATCTTAAAGGGATTTCCACCATGAAAAAGGCTGAGCTTATAGACCTGCTCTGTGCTGAGGACGAAAAGGACAGGGCGGAAAAAGTCGAGGCGAAGCCGGAGAAAACAGAAACAAAGACTGAAAGAAGCGAAACAAAGCCGGAAAAAACCGAAGAAAAACCTGCGGAGCACGTTCCCGACGAAAGAGACGCTCTCCCCGTGGACAAGGAGGCTCTGGACTCAGGACAGGTGGCAGACGGAATCCTCGAGGTTATGGCGGACGGCTACGGGTTCATCCGCAGCGAGAACTATCTGCCCGGGGATAACGATGTGTATGTGGCTCCGAGCCAGATACGCCGCTTTAATTTAAAAACAGGCGATATTATAGTCGGAAATACGAGAGTCAGAACCCAGGGTGAAAAATTCCAGGCGTTGCTCTATGTCAAAAGCATCAACGGAAAATATCCCTCGGAGATCGCGAACCGCATGAGCTTTGAGGATATGACCCCGATCTTTCCGAATGAAAGGATAAGACTGGAAACCGGAGACGGAAACGTAGCAATGCGGATTATGGATATTCTTTCTCCTGTCGGAAAGGGGCAGAGAGGCATGATCGTGTCTCCTCCCAAGGCAGGTAAGACCACGCTTTTAAAGCAGGTGGCGAAATCCGTAACAAGAGCCAATCCGGAAATCCATCTGATAATTCTTCTTATAGACGAGCGCCCCGAGGAAGTTACGGATATAAGGGAGTCAATTGAGGGGAAAAATGTGGAGGTCATCTATTCCACCTTTGACGAGCTTCCCGAGCACCATAAGAGGGTTTCGGAAATGGTGATTGAGCGCGCCAGGCGTCTGGTGGAAATGCACCACGATGTCATGATTCTTCTGGATTCCATCACCAGGCTTTCACGGGCCTATAACCTTACGGTTCCGCCTTCCGGACGGACTCTTTCCGGAGGTCTTGATCCGGCGGCCCTGCATATGCCCAAGCGGTTTTTCGGTGCTGCCAGAAATATGAGGGAGGGCGGATCGCTGACCATTCTTGCCACGGCTCTGGTGGATACCGGTTCAAAGATGGACGATGTGGTGTATGAGGAATTCAAGGGAACCGGCAACATGGAAATGATTCTGAACCGGAAGCTGCAGGAAAAGAGAGTGTTTCCGGCTATTGATATTCAGAAATCCGGTACAAGAAGGGACGATCTTCTGCTTTCGAAAGAGGAGCTGGAGGCAACGGACATAATCCATAAGGCCATAAACGGAATAAAGAGCGAAGAGGCGGTTGAGCGTATAATCGACATGTTTTCACGTACCCGCAACAATCGGGAATTCATGGATTATGTAAAAAAGATACGGCTGTATTAACGGGAGGAAAGGAATATATATTCCCTTCTGGCGTTTTCGTCGTCTGGATAGGATTTAAGATACGAATCCATCAGCACGGAGGCTTTTTTAAAATCTGACAGGTATTCATAGGCCACGATTTCATTGAAGCGCAGAGACTGGGTCATTTCGCTGCCGGAAATTTTAAGACCGTCCTGAAAGGACTTAAGAGCGTCCGCGTAGTTTCCGTTGGCAATCTGGCAGAGCCCGAGCTGATTGCATATTTCCACATTTTCAGGGTTTTTCGACAGCCATGAGCTGTAGAGAGAGGCGGCATATGATCTGTCGCCCAGCGCTTCGTAGGTTTTTCCGAGATACAGTATCACATCGGCGTTCTGCTCCGAATCTCCCACGGCTTCCAGACAGCTTTTGGCGTTGTCGTAGTCCTGGAGCCAGTAGTAGAGCTTTCCCTTCTGATAGTTGGTGATGCTGCGAAGCTCCATGGCGGATTTTAAATAGCTGCCGCCCTCAGAGGCGAAGCCGGCGTGATCCAGGCTTTCATATATGTCGATGTATAGATCCGGGTCTTCGGGGGCGTTGTCAATGGCTCTGTTAAAGCATTTAAGCGCCTCGTCCAGGTCTCCGAGGGAAAGCGCCGCCTTGCCTTTAAGAAACAGGGCATCGGAGTTTTTCGGGTCCAGTCCGAGAATGGCATCATAGGTCTCCATTGCTCCTTCCGCGTCGCCTGCTTTGAAGAGAGCCGTAGCCAGATAAAAGGCCGTGTCAAATTCCATTTTTTTTACATGGCCGCCGGAGGCATCCAAAGAGGCCCTGAAATCCCCAATCGCTCCCTCATAGTCTGCCAGCCCCATCTTTGCAATACCGCGGCCCCTGGATATGAGCTCGGTATCGTCTCCCTGGGCTTCAGCTTCGTCGAAATAGGCAAGAGCTCCGGTATAGTCGCTGTTTTCAAGACACTGCATTCCCAGGCGCAGGGTTTCCGACTCGGTGCTGCCGCAGCCGGAGAGCATAACCGATATTATAATAATTGAAAGAATAAGCTTTGTGGATTTCATGGTTGATATTATAACGATAACCGGGGAAAAAGTCTATTATTAAAGTTCTTGCAATACCTTTCTTCTTATGCTAAAATATCTCACTGTCTACGAAAAAAATCCGCCGCGGGTCAGAAATCTACGGCGAAGGAAGAAAGGAAAAGCGAAAAATGAAAGCAGATCTTCATCCCCAGTATTATGAGGCAAAGGTCACCTGCAACTGCGGCAATACCTTTACCACCGGCTCAACAAAAAAGGAAATCCGCGTGGAAATCTGTTCAAAATGCCATCCCTTTTATACCGGAATGCAGAAGTCCGCGAGAGTTGACGGCCGAATTGAGAAATTCAATAAGAAGTACGGGATCAAAAACAGTTAGATTTTGCAGCCCAACAAAAACTGCCGCCGCTTAAGATATTTAAGTGGCGGCTTTTTACGTGTGCGGGAGAGCGTAAGAAAGGATAACAGAAGTTATGAAAGAGAAGAGCTGTGCCATAACCTATTCCGGTATAGGCGGTCAGGCGGTCATGGAAGGCGTCATGATGCGCAATAAGGAAAAGTATGCAGTTGCGGTGCGCCGGCAGGACGGAGAGATCGAGCTTATGGAGGGGGTCTACAAGGGTATTGTTTCTTCGGAGACTGTGTATAAAATTCCTTTTGTCAGGGGGATTTTTTCTTTTATAGACTCTCTCGTTCTGGGACTTAAAACCCTGAATTTTTCCTCGGATATATATATGGAAGAATCCGGAAAGGAGGAGGAGAAGTCCGAGGCTCCGAAAGGGCCGAAGAAGAAGAGCGCTAAGGACACCGCAGTCACTACCGTTATTATGATCGTGGCCGTACTGGTGGCAATGGGACTTTTCATGATCCTGCCCTATTTTGCTTCCCAGCTGTTTAAGAATCTTACGGATAACCAGCATATTCTGGCCCTGCTGGAGGGGGTTATCCGGCTTGCGGTTTTTGTTCTTTATATTAAAGCCATATCCTCCATGGAGGATATAAGGCGGGTGTTCATGTATCACGGGGCGGAGCATAAATGCATAAACTGTATTGAGGGAGGAAAGCCTCTTACCGTGGACAATGTCCGTTCTTCCTCAAAGGAACACCGCCGCTGCGGCACGAGCTTCCTGCTCTATGTCATGGTAATTTCCATCCTCTTTTTTGCGCTGATTGAGAGCCCGAACCATGCGCTGAGGGTAGTGCTGCGCATAGTGCTGATTCCGGTCATCGCCGGGGTCTCCTACGAGCTTATCCGCCTTGCGGGACGAAGCGATAATGTGTTTATCCGTGCCCTGTCCGCTCCGGGACTCTGGATGCAGCGCCTTACCACCTCGGAACCGGACGACACAATGATAGAGGTGGGAATCCGCTCTGTGGAAGCGGTATTTGACTGGAAGTCCTATCTTAAGGAAAACTTCGGTGAAAAAACATGACTTATTCCGAGGCGCTTTTTGAGGGGAAGAACAGGCTTATGGAGGCGGGAGTTCCCGATGCCGGTATTGACGCGGGGCTTCTCCTCGGGTTTGTGACCGGGAAGGACCGGGTATATATCACCTCCCGGGGAGGGGAGGAGCTTCCGTCGGAAAAAACGGAGGAATACTTTTCTTTCGTGGAAAGGCGTTCGTCGAGGATGCCGCTTCAGTATCTGACCGGCCGGACGGAATTTATGGGTCTTACCTTTGAAACCTCCCCCGGAGTGCTGATTCCCCGCCTGGATACGGAATATCTTGTGGAGGAGGCCATAAAAATTGTAGAGGACGGAGCAAGGGTACTGGATCTGTGCACCGGCTCCGGCTGCATCCTCCTTTCCCTGATGCATTATAAAAACAATATAAGGGGAACGGGTTCGGATATATCCGAAGAAGCCCTTTTACTGGCGAAACGAAATGCGGATAGACTGGGGCTTTCCGCTGATTTTGTAAAAAGCGATATGTTTGCCTCCCTGTCCGGTCCCTTCGACTATCTTATCGTTAATCCTCCTTATATAAGAACCGGAGATATCGAAAGCCTTATGCCGGAGGTGAAGGACCATGAACCCCGCACGGCCCTCGACGGGTCGGAGGACGGGCTTTTGTTTTACCGGCGCATTGCGGATGAGGCGAAGGCATATCTTTCGGGAGAGGCCTGGCTTTTAATGGAGACAGGCTTTGACCAGGGAGAAGAGGTAAAAGCCCTCTTTGAAAAAGCGGGTTATCTCGAAGCGGAGGTCATCCGGGATCTTTCCGGAAAGGAAAGGGTTGTGAAATGTTTGAAAAATTAGAGGATATTTCAAGAAAATACGAAGAGATCATGCAGCTGCTTTCGAGCCCGGAGGCCCTGGACTCAAAGCGCTATATGGCCCTTATGAAGGAGCAGACGGAGCTTTCCGTCCTTGTGGAAGCCTACGGGGAATACCGCGAAAACCAGAAGGAAATGGAGGATGCCTTAACTCTCCTGGATGAGGAAACCGACGAGGAATTAAGAGAACTGGCCAGAGAGTCTCTTTCTGCGGCGAAGGCAAAGGCGCCGGAGCTTGCAGAACGCTTAAAGCTCCTGCTGCTGCCGAAGGATGACAAGGATGAAAGAAATGTCATTGTGGAAATCCGGGCGGGCACCGGCGGTGACGAGGCGGCCCTCTTTGCCTCCGAGCTCTACCGTATGTATGTGCGGTACGCGGAACGCCGCCGCTGGAGGGTGGAGCTTCTGGATGTGGAGGAAATCGGCATCGGAGGAATGAAAAACGTGAGCTTCGCCATTAACGGAAGCGGAGCCTGGTCGAGACTGAAGTACGAAAGCGGGGTACACCGTGTACAAAGAGTTCCGGTGACGGAATCAGGCGGCAGAATCCATACCTCCGCGGCTTCGGTAGCCATAATGCCGGAGGTGGATGACGTGGAGGTTCATCTTGACCCGAACGACTGCGATGTGGACACCTACCGCTCCAGCGGCGCGGGAGGGCAGCATATCAACAAGACTTCCAGCGCGGTAAGAGTGACCCACAGGCCCACGGGGATAGTGGTGACCTGCCAGAACGAACGCTCCCAGCTTCAGAACAAGGAGGAGGCCTTCCGCGTTCTCCGCTCCAGACTCTACGAAATAGAGCAGCAGAAAATTCAAAGTGCCGAAACTGCCATGCGCCGCAGCCAGATCGGCTCCGGGGACCGCTCCGAGAAAATAAGGACCTATAATTTCCCCCAGGGAAGGATTACAGACCACAGGATCAAGCTCACAATTTATAAAATGGAACAGTTCCTGGACGGAGATCTCGACGAGATGATCGATGCCCTTATAACGGCCGACCAGGCGGAAAAACTGGCAAGACAGGAGGAGGGTTAGGAAGAGCGGCTTTTGGCGCTGTAATACAAGATATTATTTGAAATTTTTTATGTAACCACAATATATTGTGTTTTTGCTATTGACTTCCTTTTCTTTTGATGCTATTCTTTGTGAGGTTGGGAACGACTTATGAGCGGGGAACAGGGTGGAAGCAATCCGGCAGTGCCGGTCTTTCGCTTCAGCGTCTGCAGAAAAGAAGCGATGCAGAGTATTATGCGCATTTTTCCCACAGAAGAATGCGGCTTTTTCCCGCGGGAGCGCTTCGGAAGTGAGAGGGTTATATGTTTCAGGTAATCAAGCGGGACGGCAAAGTTGTGGAGTTTGAGCTCTCCAAAATTTCGGACGCGGTCGCCAAGGCGTTTGATGCGTGCGAAAAGCATTACAACACCGACATTATCGATCTGATTTCATTAAGGGTCACGGCGGATTTTGAAAACAACATCGAGGATGATGCAATCGGTGTTGAGCAGATCCAGGACAGCGCCGAGCGGGTTCTGACCCAGTGCGGCTTCACCGATGTGGCCAAGGCCTATATTCTCTACCGCAAGCAGCGTGAGAATATCCGCAACATGAACAATGCCGTTCTGAACTACCGGGACGTGGTCAATTCCTACGTCAAGGTTGAGGACTGGCGTGTCAGGGAAAATTCCACCGTCACCTATTCCGTGGGCGGTCTCATTCTTTCCAATTCAGGAGCAATTACAGCAAATTACTGGCTTTCGGAAATCTATGACAACGAGATAGCCGAGGCCCACAGAAACTGTGATATTCATATTCATGACCTGTCCATGCTTACGGGCTACTGCGCAGGCTGGTCCTTAAAGCAGCTGATAAGAGAGGGGCTCGGCGGCATCGAGGGCAAAATTTCTTCCGCACCGGCAAGGCATTTAAGCACCCTGTGCAATCAGATGGTCAATTTCCTGGGGATTATGCAGAACGAATGGGCGGGAGCTCAGGCATTTTCCTCTTTTGATACATATCTTGCGCCCTTTGTGCGCGCCGACAATTTATCCTACAGAGAGGTCCGCCAGGCCATAGAGACCTTTGTCTTCGGCGTCAACACTCCGTCCCGCTGGGGCACCCAGGCGCCTTTCACGAATATAACTCTGGACTGGACCGTGCCCGAGGATCTTAAGGACATGCCCTGTATCGTGGGCGGCAAGGATCAGGACTTCACCTATGGTGACTGCAAGAAAGAAATGGATATGATCAACAAGGCTTTCCTTGAGATCATGATAGAAGGAGACGCCAACGGCCGCGGTTTCCAGTATCCGATTCCCACATATTCCATAACCAGGGATTTCGACTGGTCTGATACCGAAAATAACCGCCTGCTTTTCGAAATGACAAGCAAATACGGCACTCCTTATTTCTCAAACTATGTCAATTCCGATATGAAGCCCTCTGACGTGCGGTCTATGTGCTGTCGTCTGCGCCTTGATTTAAGAGAGCTGAGAAGGAAGAGCGGAGGCTTCTTCGGCTCGGGGGAATCCACGGGCAGCGTCGGAGTTGTGACGATCAATATGCCCCGTATCGCCTATCAGGCGGAAAATGAAAGGGATTTCTATAAAAAGCTGGATCGTATGATGGATATTTCGGCCCGTTCGCTGAAGGTGAAAAGGGACGTGATTTCCAAGCTTCTTTCCGAAGGTCTCTATCCGTATACAAAGCGGTACCTGGGCACTTTTAACAACCATTTCTCCACCATAGGCCTTGTGGGAATGAACGAGGCCGGGTTAAACGCCAGGTGGCTTAAGGCGGACATGACCGACGAACGCACACAGGAATTTACAAAGCAGGTCTTAAACCATATGAGGGAGCGGCTTAAGGATTATCAGGAGCAATACGGTGACCTCTATAATCTGGAGGCGACACCGGCGGAGAGCACCTCTTATCGTCTGGCCAAGCACGATCGGGCAAAATATCCCGACATTATCACGGCCGGAGAGCCCGGAGAGACTCCGTACTACACAAACAGCTCCCATATGCCGGTCAGCTTTTCGAGTGATATTTTTGATGCTCTCGATGTTCAGGATGAGCTGCAGACTCTCTATACCTCCGGCACCGTATTCCATGCCTTCCTGGGTGAAAAGCTGCCCGACTGGAGATCAGCCGCAAAGCTCGTCAAGGCTATTTCGGACAATTACAGACTTCCGTACTATACGCTTTCTCCGACCTATTCGATCTGCAGGGAGCACGGATATTTAAGCGGCGAACAGAAAATCTGTCCGGTATGCAAGAAGCGCACCGAAATCTATTCGAGGATTACGGGTTATTACCGGCCGGTTTCCAACTGGAATGACGGAAAACTTCAGGAATACAGGGACAGAGTGCTCTACGATGTGGCAAATTCCAAAATGGATGAAAACGCCAGAAAGGAAGCCCTTGAGCAGGCAGCCGGGGAAAAGCGCTCTGAAGAAAAGCTGGAGCCCAGCATTGTGACCATTTCTTCAAAGCAGGATGTCTTCAGCGGGACAAAGGTTGTCAATATCGAGAAAGCAGGGAAGCACCGTTATCTGTTCACGACCAAGACCTGTCCTAACTGCCGTATTGTAAAGGAATTCCTTAAGGGGACGGATTATATTCCTATTGATGCTGAAGAAAACGCGGAGCTGGCCATGAAATATGAGGTTATGGAGGCGCCGACTCTGGTTGTTGTGGACGGAGACAATGTGGAGAAAATCGTAAACGCTCCCAGTATCAAAAAGTATGTACAGCGGATGGATGCCTCCGAAACCTCTGTTGCGGCAGGTGCCGCAAGATGATAGGAAAGCTTATTATAAAAATCCGGAAATGCGATGCCCCGATTGTGGCAGGGCTGGATCCGAATCTTTCACTGATTCCGGAGAAAATTCTGGATAATGCTTTCTCCGGCTTTGGCGAAACCCCCAAAGGGGCGGCCGAGGCGGTATGGGAATTCAACCGGGCTATAATAGAAGCTCTGGCGGATGTGATTCCTGCGGTCAAGCCCCAGATAGCCATGTACGAGCAGCTGGGCCTGGACGGGCTGGAGGTGTTCAGACGCACTGTTAATTATTGCAGAAAGAAGGAACTTATAGTTATTGGCGATGTCAAACGGGGAGACATCGGCTCAACCTCGGAGGCATACGCGAGAGCGCATCTGGGCAGTGTGGAAATCGGAAGCTCTTCTTTTGTGCCCTTCGGCGAAGATTTTGCTACGGTAAATCCCTGGTTCGGAACCGACGGAATAAAGCCGTTTACGGATGTCTGCGCAAAAGAGGACAAAGGTATCTTTGTTCTGGTTAAGACCTCGAATCCCTCAGGCGGAGAATTTCAGGATCTCCTTGTGGATGGCAGGCCGGTATATGAGTATGTGGCCGAAAAGGTGAATGAATGGGGCGCAGCTCTTATGGAGGGAGATTACAGCAATGTGGGCTGTGTTGTCGGAGCAACTTATCCCGAGGTCGGGGAGCGGCTTCGCGCTCTTATGCCCCATGCCTTTATTCTGGTTCCCGGTTACGGGGCCCAGGGAGCGAAGGGTTCGGATATAAAAGGATATTTTAACAAAGACGGTCTGGGGGCAATCGTCAATTCCTCGAGGGGCATTATCGGCGCATGGAAGTCGGATCGCTACGCCTCTTTCGGACCGAAGCGGTTTGATGAGGCGGCGCGTCAGGCCTGCCTCGATATGAAGGAAGATATTAATTCCAATAAATAGGTTTTTCAAAGGACTTCGACATGGAGCAGTATCAGAAGGATTTCATCGCTTTCATGCTTGAGTGCGATGTATTGAAATTCGGGGATTTCACCACCAAAAGCGGCAGAAAGACCCCGTTTTTCATCAACACGGGTTTTTATCGCACAGGCGGACAGTTAAAAAGACTGGGTGAATTTTATGCCCGCAAAATCGCCTCGGATTTCGGAACGGATTTTGACGTTCTGTTCGGGCCGGCATATAAAGGTATTCCTCTGGGGGTCAGCACAGTTATGGCTCTCTCCGAATTTTACGGAAAGGAAATCCGTTACGCCTCCAACCGCAAGGAAATCAAGGATCACGGCGACAAGGGGATTCTTCTCGGGGGACCGGTTTCCGACGGAGACCGTGTGGTGATAATCGAGGATGTGACCACGGCGGGTACCTCCATTCGTGAAACTCTTCCGATTATCAGGGAGCAGGCGGAGGTGGAGATACTGGGCCTTGTGGTTTCCGTGGACCGTCAGGAGAAAGGCAGCGGGAGTCAGAGCGCCCTCCGGGAAATCAGTGAGACCTTCGGCTTCGCAGTTTCTTCTATAGTTTCGATGAAGGATGTGGTAAAATATCTTTCAGAGACACCCGTGGACGGCTCCCTTGTCATCGATGATGAGACAGGACAGGCTATAGAACGGTATTATGAGAAATATGGCGCGAAGTAAAGGGAGCAGGGCCGTAAAAAAAACGGAGGAGAGGAGCAATATGAACGAAGAAATCTATAAGAGCATGAAATTTTCCGCGATCTGCAATATCGCGCTGGGAGTGCTGCTGATTGTTTCAGGGATCGCGGCAGGAGTGATGATGTTTATCAGCGGGGGGAAGCTTCTTCGGAGCAAGTCCAGGATGCTGTTCTGAGCCCCTATGTTTTTTAAACGGAATTATTTATTTACAAGCAACAGCCGTTCGGACAAGGGAGTGATATCGTCCGTATGTGGCCTGATTTCCGTAGTTTCATTTATTGTGACTATTTCAATAGTGCTTAAAGCAGGAGGGAATACCGGCTCCAGACTTGGGGCTGTGGGTTTTGTTGCCTGCTTTTTTTCTTTGGTGGGAATTGTCCTCGGAATCATGAGTCTTGTGGAAAAGGACAAATTCCGCCTGTTTCCGCGGCTGGGCTTTTTTTCTTCGCTCCTGTCGCTCCTGCTGTGGGGAGGTGTGATCTGTGTCGGCGCTTTCGGACTCTGAGGAAATAAGGGAAATTGAAGAACGGCTTGAGCTTTCGTATGCCCGGATTAAGGAGATACCGGAGGAAAAGACGGTTGCCGAACCTTTCAGGGATTATTTTTCGGATATGGCGGCCTTTCTTTCAGATCCTTCCTATGAGGCGGCTCTGCCGGAGCGGTACGACAAAGCCTGGTTTAATCCGGCATATGCGGTTGCCCGTCTTGGAAAACCGATGGGACAGCTTCTTTCTGCCGTGGCCTATGAGCTTCTGGGGGTTATTCCCTTAAAAACAGAGGGACGTACGGAGGAGCTGGCCATTCTTCTGGAGGTATTTCTTGAGCTGTACGGTGTTTTTGTGATGAACCGGGAGCTTGAAGAAGAAACAGATCCGAAGGAAATACGCGGAATCTGGTATTCGTTTATCAGCGATTACGCGGAGCTTACAGTGGGGGAGTATGTCAGAGCCGGGCTGGTGCCCGATGAGGATTTTGCCCTGCGTATCGTGAAGGAGGCCGATCTTTCCGATCCCGCAAGCCTTGAGCTCTACGGAGAGTATGTTTCGGAGGATACGAAGAAGCTTTTCCTGTTCATGAACACTCTTAAGGATGAAGATATAAAGCGCATGGCCGATGCTTTCACGGAGGGCTTCAGAATCGGTTTCCTCAATACCGGGAAGGATCTTTCAAAAAAGAAAACTGTGGAGCTGCGCTTTCACATAGGCTTCGAGCGCCTGCTCCGGCAGGAAATAAAGAATTTCGAGGCCATGGGGCTTCGATGCACGCTCCGCAGGCGTCCGGTTCACGCAGCGGTGCGAAGCGGAACGGAATATACCGGCTTTTATGGCGATCATGTAAATCGTCAGATGGATTATGACCATCGCGAGGATAAGGCCCTGTTTCTGGACAAGGTGTTTGTAAACCGGAAGCTGGAGGTACTTCGGAGAATATACGGAGAGCTACGTGAAGAAGCAGGAGTCTTTGCCGGTCCGGCGGTGATGGAAACCTTCGGGGAACCCCCTTTTCTGCCTGAAAGCTGTGATGCGGCCCTGACTCTCGACGAAGAGGGGCGTTCGCTGGCCACATATCTTTCCGGGGAAACAGGAAAGCTTGTCAACGAATTCATACCCGGAGATGAGAGGTCTTTTACGATTATTTCCTGGCCGCTGCCGTCGATCGGGGCGGATTTTGAGGCGATTTTCCGCGAGAGTGTCAAGCTCAATACCCTGGATTATTCGCTGTATTCAAAGCTGCAGCAGAAAATAATCGACACTCTCGAGAGGGGAAGCTCGGTGGAGGTGCTCGGGCGGAACGGGAACCGGACAAGGCTGCGGGTGTCGCTTCCGGCTCTAAAGGACCGGAAAAAACAGACAATATTCGAAAACTGCGTTTCGGATGTGAATATCCCGGTGGGCGAGGTTTTCACCTCCCCGCGTCTTTCGGGAACCGACGGAATTCTCTCTGTTTCGGAGGTGTTTTTAAACGGGTTAAGATTTGAAAATCTGGAATTTACGTTTAAAGACGGTTACGTGACTGACTATAGCTGCACGAATTTCTCCGAAAAGGAGGAAAACAGGCATTATATAGAGGAGCATATACTTCATCATCATAAGACACTGCCGCTGGGGGAATTTGCCATAGGCACCAATACCAGGGCTTACGCCATGGCAAAAAGATACGGCATTTTTTCACTGCTGCCGATTCTTATAGCCGAAAAGACAGGGCCGCACTTTGCCCTGGGCGATACGTGCTATTCCAGAGCGGAGGATGTGAGGGTTTATAATCCGGACGGGCGGGAGATAATATCGAAGGATAATGAGGAGACGCTGAAAAGAAAGACCGATCCTGCTTTTCGATACTATGAATGCCATACGGACGTGACCATTCCCTATGAGGAGCTTGGAAGCATAACGGCCGTTTCTGAAACCGGAGAGCGCTTTCCGGTTATTGCAGAGGGGCGGTTTGTCGTGGAGGGCACGGAGATGCTGAATGAACCTCTGGGAGAAAATTAACCGAAGCGGAGCGCAGACGCGAAATGCCGAACAGTAACCGGAAAGTACTTTTGACGCTTAAATCATTTTATAATATAATTAGCTTTGTATGCGATTTTGCAAGGAGGGGAAATGCCGAGAGTTGCAATAATAATGGGGTCGGATTCGGATCTTGCGGTTATGTCGAAGGCCGCTGATGTTCTTGATGAGTTTGGAGTAGATTACGAAATGCGTCTCATAAGTGCACACAGAGAGCCTGAGCTCTTCTTTTCCTGGGCAAAAGAAGCCCGGGACAGGGGAATAAAGGTAATTATCGCAGGTGCCGGCATGGCCGCCCATCTGCCCGGAATGTGCGCTTCTCTTTTCCCTTTGCCGGTAATAGGAGTTCCGATGGAGTCGGGACCTCTTTCTGGAACCGATGCGGTGTATTCCATGCTTCAGATGCCTCCCGGAATTCCGGTGGCAACCGTCGCCATCGGCGGAGCGGGAAATGCCGCTCTGCTTGCAGTTCGTATTCTTGCCGTCAGCGACGATACCCTGTTGAATCTCCTGATTTCCTATACGGAGACAATGTGCGCCGAGGCAGAGAAAAAGGATCATCATCTTTCCGCGGTGGGAAGAAAGAAATATCTGGAAGAGGGAAAAAGAATTGGATTATAAAAGCGCAGGAGTCGACATCGAGGCCGGATACAGGTCTGTCGAGCTGATGAAAAAATATGTTAATGAGACCCTGCGGCCGGAGGTGCTGGGGGGACTCGGCGGATTTTCCGGTGCTTTTTCTCTTTCGTCTTTCCGCTCCATGAAGAAGCCGACTCTGGTGTCCGGTACCGACGGAGTCGGAACAAAGCTGAAGCTGGCTTTTATTATGGACCGGCACGATACCGTGGGAATAGACTGTGTGGCCATGTGTGTCAACGACATTGCCTGCGCCGGCGGGGAGCCTCTGTTTTTTCTTGATTATATCGCCTGCGGTAAAAACGAACCCGAAAAAATCGCGTCCATAGTAAAGGGTGTCGCAGAGGGCTGTAAAATAAGCGGCGCGGCACTTCTCGGAGGGGAAACGGCGGAGATGCCGGGATTTTATCCTGCCGATGAATATGATCTGGCGGGCTTTGCCGTGGGAATTGTAGATGAGAGTGACATGCCCGATCCCGGGAATATTGAAGCCGGAGATGTACTTATAGGCCTGGCTTCCTCAGGAGTTCATTCCAACGGCTTTTCGCTGGTACGCCGGGTTTTTAAAATGACAGCTGTTAATCTGAACCGCTACAGGGAGTCCCTGGGAGGGTCTCTGGGGGATACTCTGCTTGAGCCCACAAGAATATATGTGAAGTCGCTGCGTTCCGTCAGGGAAGCGGGCTATGCCCTGAGAGGCTGCAGTCATATAACGGGCGGCGGTTTTTATGAAAATATACCGCGGATGCTCCCGGAGGGGCTTTCGGCAAGGGTGGATAAAAAATCTTTTTCGGTTCCGCCTGTTTTTACGCTGATTGCTTCCGAAGGTAATATAGAAGAGCAGGTTATGTTCAACACGTTCAACATGGGAATCGGCATGGTGCTCTGTGTCCGGCAGGAGGTTGCCGACGGAGTGCTCCGTGTTCTGAAGGAGAGCGGAGAAGAAGCCTGTGTTATCGGCTCGGTGGAAAAGTCGGAGTCGAAGGGTGTTGTTTTATGCTGAGACTTGCGGTCTGTGTTTCCGGAGGCGGAACAAACCTTCAGGCTCTGATAGACGCCATAGAAGCCGGTGTTATAAATAATGTACGGATAGTCCGGGTCATCAGTTCCAGACATGATGCCGCTGCCCTTGAGAGAGCCGCAAAGGCCGGGATAGAGACAAGGGTAGTTTTCCGCGGGGATTATTCCGGAAAAGACAGCTTTGAAGAGGCGCTTAAGGAGGCGCTTGACGAGGCTGAGCCGGATCTTATAGTTCTTGCCGGATACCTTACGGTGATTCCGGCTTCCGTGGTGGATGCCTACCGGAACAGAATCATCAACATTCATCCTGCACTTATACCTTCTTTCTGCGGAAAAGGCTGCTACGGGCTTAAGGTTCATGAAGAGGCCCTGAAAAGAGGGGTGAAGGTGACCGGCGCCACGGTTCATTTTGTGGATGAAGGCTGTGACAGCGGCCCGATTATTATGCAGAAGGCTGTGGCAGTACAGGATGATGATACTCCCGAGACGCTTCAGAAGCGGGTAATGGAGGAAGCGGAATGGGTAATTCTCCCGAAAACGGTGGGGCTTATAGCCGAAAACCGCGTGGAGGTACATGGCGACAGGGTTCGCATCCTGTCATGAAGAGCTTTTAGACACGGAGGGGAAACATGAGGGTATTGATTGTCGGCGGAGGCGGAAGGGAACACGCAATTGCGCTTGCGGTAAAAAAGAATCCCGGAGTGGATAAGATATTCTGCGTCCCGGGAAACGCGGGAATTGCGGAAATAGCCGAATGCGCCGATATCAAGGTCATGGAATTTGACCGGATTGTGCGCTTTGCAAGGGAAAAGGGAATTGATTTAACCATAGTCGCTCCGGATGATCCGCTGGTGGGAGGATTGGTGGATGAGCTTGAAAACGCGGGGCTGAAGGCTTTCGGTCCGAACAAGGCCGCGGCGGTTCTGGAGGGGTCTAAGGCTTTCGCCAAGGATCTTATGAAAAAATATAATATTCCCACGGCGGAATACGCGGTTTTTGACGATGCCGCCGATGCTCTGAAATATCTTGATACTGCGGAAATTCCCATAGTGCTGAAGGCGGACGGTCTGGCTCTGGGAAAGGGCGTGCTCATCTGCCATACTTTAAAGGAAGCCCGGAATGCCGTAAAAACCATTATGCTGGATAAGAAATTCGGCAGGGCAGGCAACCGGATTGTTATAGAGGAGTTTCTTACGGGACGTGAGGTTTCTGTCCTTTCTTTCTGCGACGGCAAAACGATTCGCATAATGTCCAGCGCTCAGGATCATAAAAGGGCCGGGGACGGCGACACGGGGCTTAATACCGGAGGCATGGGAACTTTTTCCCCGTCGCCTTTCTTTACAAAAGCCCTGCAGGACCGTTGTATGAAGAAAATTTTTAAGCCCACACTCGAGGCTATGAGCAAAGAAGGCAGGCCGTTTAAAGGGGTGCTCTTCTTTGGACTTATGTTAACCGAAGACGGTCCCAAGGTTCTGGAATACAATGCCCGTTTCGGCGATCCAGAGGCTCAGGTTGTCATTCCCCGTATGAAGAATGATATTGTTGAAGTGATGGAAGCCTGCGTGGACGGCAAACTGGATGAGATCGAGCTGGATTTTGAAGATAATGCGGCTGTATGTGTCGTACTGGCATCCGACGGCTATCCCGTTTCCTACAAGAAGGGATTCCCCATCAGTGGTCTGGATCATTTCAAGGGCAGGGATAATTATATGGTATTCCATGCCGGAACCAAGTTCGATGACCAGGGCCAGATCGTTACCAACGGCGGCCGCGTGCTGGGCGTTGTGGCTAAGGGCAATGACCTGAGACAGGCCAGACTCAATGCTTATTCAGCGACCACATGGATCGAATTTGACAATAAGTATATGAGAAATGACATCGGCAAAGCGATCGATGACGCAGATCTCTAAGATCC
>JAILBQ010000061.1 GCA_024680815.1 Lachnospiraceae bacterium
CCTCCCGGGCTGTCATCATTTTCGTTTTTTACGGTCCGGATTTTTTTCTTTTCACTTATTGAAAAAGCTTTGTTATAGAAAAAGCCGTTCATCCATTTACGAAGATCACTTGTCTCCCAGGTAGTGCTTTTATTATCATTTTCATAGCGCATACACTCCAGACTGTAGCGGCTTAACAGAAGCATATCCCCGTCTTTTTCATCGAGCACGATCCACTCGATGTCCTTTTTCCCGGGATATTTCCCAAACTTTACACATTTCAGGGTGCTTCCGTCCGCTTCTTCCTCCTGTTCATGCTCCGGTACGTATCCGGGGATCACGTTTTCCGGCTCTCCCGTACAGCCCGAAAGACATAACAGAAATAATAAAGTTATTAACAGTGTCAACAGTCTTTTCATTGCCGTGTATCTCCTCGTTTAATCAGTATTCGAAAGCCGGGCTCTACGGAGCGTCCACACTGACAGGTACTGTAAACAGACTGTCCATTGTCAGGGAATCATAGCCTTCAAATTCAGCCGACACATTGTCAAGCGGAAGAAGATCATTCTCCTCCAGCTGTTCCATATTAAGCACCAGACAGACGTAGCCCCGGGTTTCGGGAAGGAACACCCTGTCGAAATCCTGACTTTCCGCCTCCTCGCCGTTTACCGTGACATTGCCGCTTTCCATCCCGAGATAACGATCCGTATTGTTTTCCACGTAGAATTCCAGCGCCGGTCCATAGTCACTGAACATCGGATAAAGAGAGTTGTAATTTACAATAATGCCGTTCTCCTCATACTGCGGCGCGTCCTCTCCCGTGTTCATATAGAGCTCATGCTCCTTTAAGCCCGTCTTAAGCTCAATCACATCACTGGACAGGTCATCGTTATCCTCCCGTAAAATGAAGGCTATGGAAAAAATCTCATCCAGGGCCGCAAGATTATCCAGCTCCCTGCCGGAAAAGTGCAGCTCTCCCTTCGCTTTCCCTCCCGCGGGAACGGAAAGCGAAAGGTCGGACTCCACCATGACCGAGTTGACCGCCGCTTCCGGGGCACTCAGCTGCTTTTCATCACTGCCGGAGTTTTTTGCCTCCAGGACGAGATAGCGCGGAGCCTCCCGATTATCTTCGTCATAGTAAAGGCCCTTTACGGTAACCTTAAGCTCCTCAGTTTCCCAGATAACCTTACTTTTTACCTTCGCGCCGTGCAGAGGCCCGTTCTTATCCGCATAACGTAACAAAAGCGTTACGACCACGCCGATGAAGACTGCCACAAGAGCAAGATAGACGATAAGAAAGGCCGGCATTCCCTTCTTTTTCTGAGGCTGCAGCTGTGGCTGTATCATGCCCGCCTCCCCCACTCCGGCTCCGCAGACAGAGCAGAACCTGGCATCATCCGGTATCTGACTTCCGCAATTTTTACAAATCATAACTTCCTCCTGTACTGTACTATCCTGTCCTAT
This sequence comes from Lachnospiraceae bacterium, assembly GCA_024680815.1. GTDB lineage: Bacteria > Bacillota > Clostridia > Lachnospirales > Lachnospiraceae > NK4A144. Next base: position 1,444 of record JAILBQ010000061.1, read on the forward strand.
CTTATCTTTGCATGAGTGCAGTGGCTCTTTATATAGTTTTCCACGAAGGCAAAATCCTCTTTTTCGGCATATACCTGATTTTTAAACAGAAGCTCATTCACGTAGATCACATTCATTCCTCTGGAACTTTTCACACTTTTAACAGCTTCCCAGGTTGAGCTCCTGGAGTTCACCGCAGACACATGCATTCCAAGGGCAAAGGTGGATAGATTCCCGCTTAAAGCTCCGGCAAGCATGCCCATAACCCCGATTGCCTGGGATTTTGAAAACTGTTTTGGAGCCTGGATATGCACGACCCCTTTCTCATCCATTTCAAAAAAGACAATGTATTTTCCTCCGAGCATTAGGACCGCTATCGGGTAGCTTATGAGAATCAGGCCGATGATGACAGCGGCTACTATACCCAGCACCTTCATCTGACCTAAAAATCCCTCCAGCCCGTCTCCCGAGGTAATGCTCATAATCGTAAACGGGACAAACAAAATACCCAGGGATATTGCAAAAACCTTACATACGGTGAGGAAGATCGTCGGATTCTTAAACATGGACATCTCATACATCCAGCGGTATTTCCCGTCAGCGCAAAGCAGAATGTTCGGCGTGACAAAAGTTCCCTGCTGCCCCCTGTACGGGTCTGACGCTGCCTCCTGCCCGGAAACACCGCCATTTTGCACCGGAGGAACCGCACCTCCCGCTCCCGGCCTCATCCCGTTCCGGGCGGCAAGCTTCGCCCCGCAGTATGAGCAGAAGCTCACCCCGTCATTAATCTCATTTCCGCAATAAGAACAAAACATATCCTGCCTCCTTAAAAAAGTGGTGACGATTTGAGAAGCAAATCGCAAAGCCCGACTCAATATGATTCAATGATCTTCCAGTCAGGCCTCAGTCGCGTACCTCTTCGAAAGAAAACCATACGGAAGAGTCCTTCTCGTAGGGCTTCCCATCGTAGTACCTGGGAGTGTCCTCCCAAATATGTTCTCCATCGGGCGCTAGCTGGGAGGTCCTGATAAAATGAACCGGTATCCTCACCCCGCAGACCATGGTGTCTTTCTTATTGGGGTTCGAGGAATAAGAGATGTAAAAATTCTTGCTCCCGGAATCTATGGTGAAAAATTCATATTTCTCCCTGGAAAAGAGCAGTCCGGATTTCTCGTTCGGGTCATTGTGAGATTCAAAGCCGATCACGTCATCCTCCTCAACAACAGCGTCCGTCACGGAGAATTTGCTGCCGCCCTTGTAGATGACGGACGGCGAATCATCCTCTCTTCGGTATTTAACTCCCTTTACCCTGATCGTCATAGGGCTGACCTTCCTTCTGTAGTTATTTTCATTTGTATCCTGGCTGAATTCATCGATACCGGGAATCATAATCGTGCACTCATCCCCGTCCACGGAGATGGTGACGGGGTCTTTATAATGTTGTCCTCCCACTCCGAGCCGGTCCCAGTCGCTCTCAAAGACTTTCGTTACATACATCGACTTCGTAAAGTGGCTGTGATCCTCCTCCGTCTCCGGCTCCTCTCTTTCCTCATAGGGCTCTTCGGGCTCCGGAGGATCCTCTTCGTTCTTCACGTTTTTCTCACCGCTGAAGGGACCCACGTATTCCTTTCCGTCCCGATCCACATAGACCCAGGCCTGCTTGCAGGATAAGTCCGCGCCGGAAGCTGAAGCCCCCAGGTCGGAGAGGCTGAAGATAAGGCTCTTTCCCAGCCTGTCCGAATCCGCCGGCTCATCGTGGGTAAGGCTCTTTCCGGTCTTATTATCGGTAAGCACGGTCCTGAGAGCCGTGACCTTTCCGTATTTTTTAAGCTTTTTCGCAGGCTCCGGGGCAGAGACCTTCACAGCCCCCTTGTCCGTGTTTATGGCCATCTTCGGCTCGTCGGGTTCAAAGAGGAAAATGAGGGTGAGCTGCCGCTTTTCGCTTCCGCAGGTATTCGAAAAAAGCACATTCAGGGTAGAGGCATAGGGATCCGTATAGTTCCTCTCTCCCACCATCGCTTCCCCTCCCGCGTTCAGGAGACGAACCATCACGTTCTTGTCCTTTGCGGAGTCCTCGTCCAGCTCGGCAATGGCTATATAGGCCTTGTTCTCCTTATTCTTCTTTTTATTGTCCTTCATGAAAAACCGCTTTACATAGGCCGTGTTTTCCGCATCCTCCAATTCCCATACATAGACATCGCCCTTGCCGGACATGTACTCCTTGATGGAGGTAAAGCATTTCGGCAGGATTGTCAGGACATCTTCGGTGGAAAAGGTTTCATTCATGATCGCAGCCGTATGGGACAGGATGAATTTCTGAAAGAGCTCCCGCCATTCCTCATCGGTCTTGATGCCGCAGGTCTTTCTGAGAATATCGGCGAAATGAGTATGACCCTTGTCCGCGGCATATTCTCTCATCAGATGGGAGATAGAGAAATATTTTTTGTTATCTCTTAAATAGTCGATGAGATCCGACTCAGTATATCCGATGTTTATAAGCCACTTCGGATTTTTACCGATAAGTCTGTCCGTTTTGCTCACGTCGGAATAGTCCAGGGGATACCGGTTTAAAGGTACTCCGTAGCAGAAGTTATTGATTCTTTTTACATAATCCAGGGCAGCCCCGCTGACGGCGGGATCCGGATCATGGGTCTGTATCCCTTCCGCATACCAGTGGATGGATGCGTCCATCTCCAGCACCCCGGCCGCCGCCTCCTCGATCCGGGTATCCTTGTCATACTGGGAGGCCACATATTCCTCCTGACAGACATGGAAAAGCTCATGGACGCAGGAGAGCCGGAAGCTGTCTGCCATTTCCGGATTAAAGGCCTTGTTCTTTAAAAGGGTATCAATGTTCAACGTCATATAGGAATCAATGCCCAGCTTTTTAACCTGCAGTCCCTTGACCTGGCTTCCGCCCATGTCTTTGTTGGGAAGGAGGTCGAATTCCACGACCCGGTTTGGTATTTTGATAGAGCTTTCCTTCAGGTAATCATAGGACTGGTTGATCATGCCGATGGTGGCCTTTACGCTGTCCGGAGTCTCCACCTTTTTCGCCAGCTCCTGTAATTTTTCATCCTTTGCGATATAGTCCTTCATGAAGTCTGCCTTGGTTAATTTCTCCATGGCCGCCTTCCGTTTATCTTTCGTACGGATGAATTTTAATATAGCCGGCTCGACCCTTCCGTCGTCCGTCTGTCGGAGGATCTCCTTGTAATACTCCTTTTCCGCCCTCTCCTCCAGTTCTTTTGAATAGTCCTTAAGAGCCTTCAGGTTATTTTTGTAATTGCCTCCCGAGCTGTATTCATCAGCCAGCTCCGTGTCCCTTAAATCCACCATCACGTCATAGTCATACTTGCCGCGTATCTCGATGGTCATGGTGGAGTCTTCCTTGAAATGCTTATGCTGTTCACTGTGCTGGTATTTCGGCAGAGCCCAGTATCTTCCCACCAAATAGACCACCGGGAGCACTATAAGCCCTCCCACCGAGAGAACTCCGGGGATCACCGGAATGGACAGCACAGCGGCCACCTTTACGAAAAGGGCCGTGATGGCTACCCAGATAGCGCAGTTTCTGGAGGTGGATACACTAAGGACTCCCTCCCCGGAAAGATCCGTTGCAAATTTTTCAAAGCCGTCCATGGGATCTTCATATTCGATCCCTTCCACTTCTTCCCGCTGTCTGTAGATCTCGATATCCTCCCAGAGATTTTCCGGGATCCCCATGGCCTTCAGGTCGAAGGTGAGCTCCACCGTGCCGGGGATTGCCTCCTCCGGCTCAAGCCCCAGGTCGAAATCATAGGCGACGAGAGCCGTGGAGCCCATATCCTCCAGCACCGGAGCATATTCCTCATAAAACTCCTCATCCTCTATCTCCGTAAAGCTCACCTCTTCCCGGGGGTCTTCCCAGAGGGCTCCCTCTTTTGCGGAAATCGTGATGCCTTCTACGGGCTCCAGGGAAAAGGCCTCGCTCTTCCCCTTCGGATAGCCCAGATCCGTAAATTTCACATCCTCATAACTTTTTTTGCCGCCGTCTTCTTCCTCTTTTATTGAGGCGATCACCGGCTTTATGAATTTCACATAAAGCAGTCTGGAGCCGATTGCCACGCCTGCGATGCAGATAATAAGGATCAGGGCAACGATGGCGCAGCCGGCGGATTTCTTTTTCTTCCTGGGCACACCGGCCCCCGGAGCGCCATAGGGGGCTCCCTGCCGCACCGGCTGCTTCGCGCTGTATTGCGGCCCGGCCTGCAGAGGCTGCTTCGCGCTGTATTGAGGCACGGTCTGAACCGGCTGCCGCATCCCGCAGTTTGCGCAGAACTTTGACTGATCGGGTATCTGACTATGACAGTTCGGACATATCTTCATGAAAGCTCTCCTGATTTTTTCGGTATATTTTCGCTCATGATCGTGATTACCACTATCATCAGACCCGTCAGCTCCAGCACTAAAACATAAAAGATCAGCAGAAGCAGCAGAAACCAGTCGCTGAAATCCACCAGCCCCACAAGGAGATCAAATATTCCGTGAATCATGATCGGCAGGAAAAGCGCGAGAAACCGGTAATGCTTTTTCCCCGTCGTCATCGCCCTGCCCAGAAAAACCCCCATAAGCGCACCGTAGGTGAAATGAAACGGAACGACAGCCCGGGCAATTGCGGTAGATATGGTTCCGTCCATTGCGAATAAAATGTCTTCGACAATCTGAAAGCCTATGGCAACGTACGAACAGCACATTGCAACGTGAAACTTCGTGTCTCTTAAAGCATTCCTTTTGATTAAAATGACGGCAATTATATATTTGACCAGCTCCTCCGGGATTGCCGCTCCGAGGAAATTATCAAAAAAAACAAAAAGCAGGCGGTTCGATCCGCTGATTATTTCGAACACATTGATCTCGTCAAGCAGCCAGAATGTAAGGCCCACCGCAAAAGCGCTCCAGAATCCCCAGGCGAGCATTATCAGTATTTCCCCCCTGGGATACGGTTCGCACTTCTGCAGGTGCAATAGCCAGAGCAGCAGAATCACCGAAGAAACAATGGAAATTAAAAAACAAAGGATCATCATCATCCGATTCTTTTTCTACGGGCGGACCAGAACCACGAAATTATCGGCCGCCTCCTTAAGATTCGCGGCTCCCCAGGCGTACTGCTTCCCGTCCCCCAAGGTCCACATCCTGAAGGACATGTTGCCGTTTCCGTCCTCGCCGTACCAGCCGTCCGTGAAGGATCCCATGCTTAAAAAGTAGTCCTTGTCCGACTCGTCGGTCTTATTCTTCCCGTTTTTATCCACATAATAGTTCCACTCAATGTGCGGGCTTAATTTTTCCACCCCGTCAAACTCCTTGCAGTCCATGTGGAGGGTTCCCAGGTGGTAGGACAGTTCCCCGCTCATATTAACCGGATCGAAGATCACAAGACATTTCCAGTCACCGACTGCGTCCTCGGGGCGGTGGATATTCTCCGCGTCCTCAGGCACGCCTGTCCCTCTTACCCCGTCAAAAAACCAGTCAAAATCCGAAAGCTCCGGCGTCTCCGTTGTGCTTACGGCCGCGGCCTCACTGCTCTTTTTGTAGTAGCCGTTCTCATCTGTTTTTGGGGAACCGTCTTCCTCCTCGGTTTCTTCGAACTCCTCTACTTCCTCCCAGTCCTCGTCATCTTCGTCGGAATTCCCGTCATCTTCCGTGACCTCTTCCCAATCCTCGTCGTCCCCCCAATCCTCATCGTCTGAATCCTCATCGTCCTCCAGCTCTTCGTAGTCGCTCACTTCCTCAAATTCATCATCCTCATCCCAGTCTTCTTCGTCTTCCGTCTCCCCGGAACCCCACTCTGCCGCTTCCGCAGAGGCCTCTGTAGCGACACTTCCCGCGCCGCATCCCGTCAGGGCAACAAGCAGCCCCATCGTAACAAAAAGTCCGATCAATCTTGCAATAACCATATTTTTCATGCTTTTCTCCTCCCTTCGCGACGTAATGCAAGATGCTCACAGTGTTTGTTAAGCTTCGATGCGTCCCGCCTCACGCCTCACATAAAATTTATTGTGACACAAATAGCGGTTTTTTTAAATTACCTGAAACAAATTGTCATTGACAATTCATTATCACGCCCCTTTTCCCTCTTAAAAAAGCCCGGAGCCTTGAAGCTCCGGGTTTATCTTAGTTACAACTCGTGACAGCAAAGTCGGTGGTACCCGACGTTTTCAAATGTAAGATTTCGGTGTTATACCACAAGCATCGCATCCCCGAATGAGAAAAATCTGTAGCCCTCTTTTATGGCTTCCCGGTAGGCGGTCAAAACCCTCTCACGCCCGGCGAAGGCGCTGACAAGCATAAGGAGGGTGGATTCAGGGAGGTGGAAGTTTGTGATAAGGCCGTCAATCACCTTAAAGCGGTAGCCCGGGTAGATAAAAAGCCTTGTCTCCCCGGAGCCCTCCTGCACCCTTCCGTCCTCCGAAGAAACGCTCTCCAGGGTTCTGCAGCTTGTGGTGCCCACGGCAATAATCCTGCCGCCTTCATCGCGCGCGCGGTTTATAGTCGCGGCCGTTTCCGCGCTCACCTCATAATATTCCGAATGCATTTTATGCATGAGCAGATTTTCCTCCTTCACGGGCCGGAAGGTTCCGAGTCCCACGTGGAGGGTCACAAAGGCGGTGGTTAATCCCGCCTCCCGAAGTTTGTCAAGGAGCTCCGTCGTGAAATGAAGCCCCGCCGTGGGAGCGGCCGCCGAACCCGGGTTTTTCGCATAGACAGTCTGGTATCTCCCGGGATCCTTCAGCTTGTGCTTAATATAAGGGGGCAGCGGCATTTCTCCGAGCCGGTCCAGAATTTCCTCGAAAATTCCCTCAAAATAAAAACTGACTATCCGGTTTCCGTCCGCTCGCACCTCCGTTATTTCCGCTTTTAATGCTCCGCCGCCGAAGGAGACGCGGGCACCTTCCCGAAGCTTTTTTCCGGGCCGCACTATAGCCTCCCAGGAATCAGAAGCAAGACGCTTTAAAAGAAGGATTTCAATGACCCCTCCGCTTCCCTCCTTTTCTCCGATAAGACGGGCGGGGATCACCTTTGTATCGTTGAGGACAAGGCAGTCTCCGGGACGCAGGAAACCTCCCACCTCGCTGAAGCGATGGTGGGAGGTCTCTCCCGTATTTCTGTCAAGCACAAGGAGTCTTGAGTCATCCCTTTTCTCCAACGGATCCTGGGCGATAAGCTCCTCCGGCAGTTCGTAAAAATAATCAGATTTTTTTAATTCTTCCATGGCGCCTCTTAAGAACGAAGCCTGATCCCAAGCCCCTCAAGTCCGTTTAAAATCTTCTTCATAACGCTTGAGACTTCCTCGTCGGACATGGTTTTTTCATTATTTCTGAAGGTCACGGAATAGGCGATGGACTTATAGCCTTCCTCTATCTGATCTCCCTCGTAAACATCGAAGATATGGAAGCTCTCAAGGAGCTTGCCGCTGCGCTGTACGATGACGGCATCAATCTGCCCCGCCATGACAGTCTTCGGCACCACCATCGAGAGATCCCGCGTGACCGACGGATATTTTGCTATACCCTCGTATTTTATATCAAAATCCGCACGTGAAACGAGCTCCGGCATGTCCAGTACCGCGACATAAATGCGTTCATCCTTCATCTCATAGGCTATGGCCGTCTCGGGATGGAGCTCTCCCAGATAACCTATAACAGTCCCGTCATAGCTTATATCCGCCTGACGTCCGGGATGGAGATAAGGGCGTTTCCCGGTGTTTTCGTATGTCGGGCGTCCCTTCAATCCGATATGCTTAAGGATTTCCTCCAAAACTCCCTTCATCGAATAAAAATCGCCTTCCCCGTAGAAGCCGAAGGTCATCTGCATGCGCTCCTCCGGGAGCTCCGTCAAAGGCAGGGCCTTCGGCAGGTAAATATTCCCCAGCTCGTAAAGGTGAACGTTTTTATTCCGCCGGTTGTAGTTTGTGGAAAGGGATGAAAGAATTCCGTTTAAGGAAATCGTCCGCATAACGGAAAAATCCTCGCCCAGCGGATTCGAAATCCTGATCGCCTTCCGTTCCGGTGCGTCCCCGGGGAGCAGAAGCTTATCAAAAACCTTCGGACTTTCAAAGGAATAGCTCATCCCCTGGGAAAAGCCGAGGAATTCCGCGGTTTCCCTTGCCACGCTCTCCACACGGAGCTTAAAGGAAAGCTTTCCGGGAGTCGCAGAGGAACCGGGCAGGGTCACCGGTATTTTATCGTAGCCGTAGAAGCGCGCCACCTCTTCGGCAATATCGGCAAACCCCGCAAGATCCTGCCGGAAGGTGGGCACAATGACCTCCTTTGCTTTTTCGTCATACTCTATTTCAAGACGCCCGAAATATTCAAGCATCTCTTCTTCTGAAACGGCGGTTCCCAGATATTCGTTTATTCTCTCCGGTTCAAAGGGAATGCGCTTCTTTTCAGGCAGGGCGTCGTGCACATCCACCGCTCCGTTTAATACTCTCCCGCATTTTAACTCCTCCACCAGCTCGCAGGCCCGGTTCATGGCTTCGAGGGCGTTATTCGGATCGAGCCCCTTTTCGAAAATACCGGAGGAGTCGGTCCGAAGACCGATGCGCTTCGCGGATTTACGGACATTCGGCCCGTTGAAGGTGGCGGACTCAAAAAGCACGTCCTTTATATCATCGGTAATCTTGGAGTTTTCGCCACCCATAATGCCGGCTATGGCGATTTCCTTTTCGCCGTCACAGATCATCAGCACTTCGGAATCGAGCTCTCTCTCCTGCCCGTCCAGGGTCTGGAATTTTTCCCCGTCATGGGCCATGCGCACAATAATCTTTCCTCCGGCTATCTTTGAAAGATCGAAGGCGTGCATGGGCTGGCCGTATTCGAGCATAACGTAGTTCGTTATATCCACAAGGTTGTTTATGGGACGGATCCCCGAGGCACGAAGGCGCTTTTTCATCCACTCCGGAGATTCCCCGATGCGGATGTCCCGGACAACGCGGCCCACATATCTGGAGCATAAATCCTTATCCCTGATCTCGATGCTTATGTGATCCGAGGTTTTCTCCGTCTCCTCAGTTCCGGTTTCCTTAATCTCCGGCGCCTTAAAGGGCAGACGGAAGGTAGCTGCGGCCTCTCTGGCCACGCCGATAACGCTGTAGCAGTCCACCCGGTTTGAGGTTATCTCGTATTCAAAGACCGTGTCCTTAAGCCCCAGGGCCTCGATGGCGTCGTCTCCGGGATGCACGTCCTGTGAAAAGATATAGATTCCGTTCTCCGGCGCATCGGGGAAGACGTCCCTGGAGGAGCCCAGCTCTTCTATCGAGCACATCATCCCGTAGGAATCCACTCCCCGAAGGTTTCCGCTTTTAATCTCAATGCCTTCTTCCGGCATCGGCCCGCCGTCATGACCACCTGCCACCTTTCCTCCGCTTAAAACCACGGGAACAAGCTGTCCCACAGCCACATTCGGAGCTCCGGTAACGATCTGAACCGTTTCAGCGCCCACATCCACCTGGCAGACCACCAGCTTGTCGGCGTCGGGATGGGGCTTAATTTCCTTTATTTCTCCAACAACGATTTTTTCCAGGTTTTTATCCAGCCTTTCATAGCCCTCGACCTTGGTGCCCGAAAGCGTCATGGCATCGGAATATTCCCGATCCGTGCATTCAAGCCCCGGAATGAGAGCCTTAATCCAGTTTAGTGATGTATTCATACTTTTCTCTCCTTTGTAAAAATGCGGATTGCTCCGTGGCTGACGCCCCTCCCGCAATCCTTGATGTAAATTCGCAAATCGCTCCGCTCTCTTCTCTCGCGTAGCTTTTTTGCTCATTTACATCAGGTTGCGCTATGCCTGCCCGGGACTGATCGCAAGCGCTCGTCCCGGCAGTCGCAGCGCAACACTTTTAATGCTAAAACTGTTGTAAAAATCTGCTGTCGTTTTCGTAGAGCAGGCGCATGTCGTCTATTTCATATTTCAGAAGAGCTATGCGCTCGAGCCCCACGCCGAAGGCAAAGCCCTTATATTTCAGGTGATCGACTCCGCTCATCTCCAGTACATGGGGATGTACCATGCCACAGCCCAGAATCTCTATCCAGCCTGAGCCCTTGCAGAACCTGCAGCCCTCTCCGCCGCATTTAAAGCAGGATACATCCATCTCCGCCGAGGGTTCGGTAAACGGAAAATGATGGGGCCTGAACTTAACCCTGGTCTCTTCCCCGAAAAGCTCCTTCGCAAACTCCTGCAGGGTTCCCTTCAGATCCGAAAAAGAAACCTTCTCGTCGATAAGGAGTCCCTCTACCTGATGGAAGGAGGGGGAATGGGTGGCGTCCACCTCATCGGAACGGAAAACACGCCCCGGAGAAATCATTCTTATGGGCAGCTTTCCCTTTTCCATCTCATGCACCTGTGTTCCGGAGGTCTGGGTGCGAAGCAGGATATCCCCTGTGATGTAAAAGGTATCCTGTTCGTCCTTTGCCGGGTGATCCGCCGGGATGTTCAGAGCTTCGAAATTATAATAATCCTTCTCGATTTCCGGCCCCTCCACAACCTCGTAGCCCAGACCTATAAAAATCCGCTCTATTTCATCCAGGGCAATCTGGTTGGGATGGCGGTGGCCGGTCAGGGGTCGGATAGCCGGAAGGGTGACGTCGATAGTCTCCTTCGCCATCTTCATTTCCCGAACCTTGCTCTCGATTTTATTTTTTGCTTCATTCAGGGCATTCTCGATTTCCTCCCGGGCCTCATTGACCATGGCTCCCACTTTGGGTCGTTCCGAAGCATCCACGTCCTTCATGCCCTTTAAAACCGCGGTGAGCTCTCCCTTCTTTCCGAGAACGGCAACACGAACCTCATTAAGCTTTTCCGCCGTGCCGCTCTCCTCAATTTCTTTCAGAGCCCGCTCCCGGATCTCTTTAAGCTTATCCTTCATCTTCATCCTTTCCGTACCTGTGGTACACATATATGAATAATTTAATAATCTATCTTCATCAGACAGAGTCCCGCCGCCGGGGCGGTATGCCCCGAAAGCTTCCGGTCACATCCTTCCAGAATCCCCTTCATGTCCTCCGGAGGTATCTGCCCGAAGCCCACCTCCAAAAGCGTTCCGGTAAGAATCCGCACCATATTCTGCAAAAAACCGTTCCCGTGGAAATAGAACCTTATGTAGGATCCGCTCTCCTCAATCCTTATATTATCCAGATGCCGGACCGTGGATTTTTTCATATGGGTATTCCCGCAAAAGCTTTTAAAATCGTGGGTGCCCGTAAGACACTCCGCCGCTGCCCTCATGGCGGTAACATCCGGCCTCTCCGGAAGAATCGTCACGTATTTCCTGTCAAATACAGGCTTTGACGCTCCGAACCAGCAGGTATACCGGTAGGTTTTCCCAAGGGCGTTATAGCGGGAATGGAAACGGTCGGAAACTTTTTTTACATCGGTTACTGAAATGTCGGAGGGAAGATATTGGTTGACATAACTTAAGATCTCAGATTCGTTCCGCTTTGTATCAAGAAAAGCGTTGACGGTCATGGCCCGGGCATGAACTCCGGCATCCGTACGGCCTGCGCCGATTATTTTAACCTCCGGAAGCTCCCCCGAAGAGCTTGCCCCGGTCTCTTCGTCTTCCTCCCGCTCATTTAAAAGCATCCTGGAAAGCACCGTTTCAACCTTGCCCTGAATAGTCATATCCGTATTCGGCTGCCGTTCAAACCCGTAGTAGCGGGTTCCGTCATAGCTTAAAATGAAACGGTAATTCCTTTTCAAAGCATTCTCCCTCTTAAAAGTGTCCGGGGTGCCGGCTTCCGCCAATTGACTCCTAGCCGCAGCCAGGTGGGTTACCGCAGTAAGTCCGCTGCCTTCCACTGCTGCAGAATAAATCTGCCCGGATAAACCGGCGGAGGCCTGACATTGGAGCTTACGATTTAGGGGTCCCGTTTAAAGTAGATGTAGGTTCAAATATAACGAAAGTTATCGCACACCCCAGGCACAAAGGAGATTATATCACTCATAACGCAGTGCGTCTATGGGATTCATCTTCGCCGCCTTATTGGCAGGATAATAGCCGAAGAAAACTCCCACTGCCACGGAAAAGCCCACCGACAGGAAGATGCCGTTGACCGGCAGGAAGAACTCTGCTTCCTCGTCTACAAGCGGGGTGGCAAAATATCCCGCTATAATCCCTATAATAATTCCTATGGCACCGCCCACAATGCATAAAACAATGGCCTCGACGATAAACTGCATCCTGATGGAGGAATTCTTCGCGCCCAGTGCCTTTCTGGTGCCGATTTCCCTGGTTCTTTCCTGAATTGAAACCAGCATGATATTCATAACCCCTATGCCTCCCACAAGAAGGGATATCCCGGCAATAACCGAAATTGCCAGGGAAATGGAGGAAAGCATGGAGGTATAGGATTCTACCATGGACGACATGGAATAACAGGAAGCCTCAAAGCTCTTGTTATTGCGGTAATATCTTTTGTTGACGTAGGACTCGATCTGTGTCACAAGGTCATCTATATTCGTCGAGCTTTCGCAAACAAGATCCAGATTGGAATAGCGCTCGGGGGTATGGGCATCATTAAAGGAGGTTAATATCGGAATATAGGCGGTTGTGCTCTCATCGTAGGAAAAGCTGTACATCGAATTGCTGTCATCGTATCTGTATACCCCCACCAAGGTGTAGTGGTAAAATTTGTTTTCGCGTACCACGGTGACAATCTGCCCGAGAGCCTCCTCATAACTCACCTTAAGCGCATCATCCACTGCCCGGTCAGACAGGAGTATGACCTTCTTTTTCTGCTCCTGATCCCGGCTCGTGAAGATTCGCCCCGCCAACATTTCAAGCTTTTCATTTTCCAGGTTCCGGTCGTTCATCCCGCTTACTCTGATATCAGCGGTATTGTTCCTGTTCTTTAACTTGCTGTTTCCCAGCTCGTTTACCTTTAAGACTCCTTCTATCTCTCCGGAAAAATGCGAAACTATGTCATCCAGATCCTCCCCGGTAAGATAGTCGTCATCGGTTAATTCCTTACGCCACGGCCCCCGGTTGAACATCATCCCCGAGTCGCTTTCTTCCTCCTCCGAGCGTTTCTGCTGGATTCCGAGAGTAATATTCGTAGCCCCCATTTCAGCCATCTGATGTTCCACGGACTGGGTGAGGCTTGTACCAATGGTCATGATCGCGATGACGGAAGCAATGCCTATGATGATGCCCAGCATCGTAAGAATTGATCTGGTCTTATTGGCTTTAAGGCCGCTTAACGCCAGCATTATGTTTTCAAATACCAGCATGGCCGCTGCCCTCTCTTTCCCCCACAATAAGTCCGTCGCTTAAGGTTAAAATCCTCTGGGTTTCCTCCGCCAGCTCCGGAGAATGGGTAATAAGAATTATGGTCTTTCCGTGAACCTCATTGAGACGGTGAAATATGTCCATGACCATCCGTCCGGTTTTTGTGTCAAGCGCCCCCGTAGGCTCGTCAGCCAAAATCATCGCGGGGTCATTCCCCATAGCCCGGGCAATGGCCACCCTCTGCTTCTGTCCGCCGGAGAGCTCATCCGGATTATGATACATTCTGTCCTCCATACCCACCATGGCCATGAGCTCCTTTGCCCGCTTAAACCTGGCCCTGCCTTTCATACCCGCATAAAGCATGGGCAGCTCCACGTTTTTTAACGCAGACTGCCTGGAAATAAGATTATAGGTCTGGAAAACAAAGCCGATCTTCTGGTTGCGGATCGCGGAAAGCTCCGAGTCGTCGGACTCCCCCACGTCCACCCCGTCCAGATAGTAGGTGCCCTCGGTGGGCTTGTCCAGGACTCCCAGAATATTCATAAGAGTGGATTTCCCGGAGCCCGATGCACCCACAATGGCCACGAATTCCCCGGGATAAACCTTTATATCAATTCCGTGCAGAATTTCCAGTTCATTGGGATGACCGATATAGTAGCGCTTTATTATCCCTCTCGCGTCAATAATCGGCTCCATCTAAAAGCCCCCTCCGGGGGGCGGCCCGCCCATATCGAAGCCGAAGCCGGAACCGGAATCCATACCCCCATCCGATACCAGAACCTCGTCTCCCTCCTTCAGCTCGTCGGAAATGACTTCGATATAATAATCCGTCTCCAGCCCCTTCTCCACAACGACGCGCTTTGTAGGAGTGATCGGGGTTTCCTCCGTAGTCGATGAAGGTATGAGCTTAGTGAAAAATCCCTTTACGGTTTCCTTTACGGTCCGTAAGGAAAAGCCTTTAGAAGGGCGCTCCGCTCCCTCAGGCATTTCCATTCCGTCAGGAGGAGAAGGCATCCCGTCTTCACCGAAGTCCGGCCCCTCATTTTCAGCCACATAGACCACGTTTTCATCGCCTTCCTCCACCACGCAGTCATAGGGCACTGCCAGAACATTTTCTCTCTTCGCGATAAGAACGGAGGTTTCCGCCGTCATCCCGAGGCGGAGTCTGTCATCCTTGCCCTTCAGAGTGATCTCCACCGGGTATTCGGTGGAGGAAGAGGATGAGCCGGAGCTTCCCCCCGTCGTGGAGCTCGTCCCTGAAGATGAAGACTCCGGTACGGGAGCGACAAAGGTGACATCTCCCTCCAGTTCGTCATCCCCTGTGGACTCGGTCTTGATAACGGCACTCAGGCCTTCCTTTATCTGGGAAATATCATACTGGTCCACGGTGCCCTTCACAAGGTAGACCGAGTCGTCCTGGATTACGCAGATCGTGGATTTCTCGCTGTATTCCTCTCCAACCTCCACCGAAACGCTGGTTACAAGGCCGGAAACAGGCGCGGTCACGACACAGTTTTCAAGCTGGCGCTGCAGCTCGTCCAGTTCGGTATTGGAGGAATCGTTGGTGGTCATATTATCGAGCCCGGTATTTAAAATCGCTTCCTGGTTCTGGGAAATGGTTCTGACCGAATTTTCCGTATCGTCAATCTGGGCGCGCACGGCGTCGTTATAGCTGTCTATGGCGCTGGCCACCTGATCCTTTGCGCTCGCGACGGCCAGCTTTGCCTGACGGACGGCTTTTTCGTTTATATCGCTGTCGTCATCCTCGTAATCCTCTTCGGCTTCCTCCAGCTCCTTTTCCTTCTCCCCGAGCTCCCGCTCCGCCGCGTCGTAGCTCCGGCGGGCCGCCTCCACCTTCTCCCGCTGTGCCTCAGCGGTTTCAAAGGCGTCCTCGAGCGTCCAGGCAAGTTTCGTATTGGCCTCCATCTCGTTAAGCACAGACTTCGAGGTTGCCACATACATCTGTTTCTGGAGTCTCGCTATTTTTTCCTCGATATTGGCAGTGTCAAAGGTACAGATCGGATCTCCCTCCTCGACATAGTCACCGACCTCCACCGACACGGATTTGACCTTCGTGTTGCTTACCAGGGTGGAAACGTTTCTCACCTTTTTTGCGGAAACAGTCCCGGTAACAGCCAGGGAATTGCTGATATCCATCCGTTCGACCATACTGAAGGTCTGCATCGGAAAGGCGCTAAAATCCTGTGCGGAACGTTTTTTCATAAAAATGAAAATTCCCACAGCAGCGGCAATGATTAAAATGAGGATAAGGATTATTGCCTTGATATGCTTTCTGAAAAAGCCTTTTTTCCTGGCTTTCGGCTCTTTTCCCTTTGTCTTTGAATTGTTTTCCTGCGCACTCTCACCAGAGGGAACCGGTGAAGTCCCGGGAGCCGCCTCGGGAGCAGGCGTGCTTACCGGGTCCGGGGTTTCATCATATTCGCCGAAGTCGTCATATTCCCCGTCTTCCGCGTATTCGCCGGAGTCGTCATATTCATCATAATCGTCGTATTCGTACCCGTCGTCGTATTCATCCCGGTCGTCGTATTCGCCGTCGTAGTCATCGTATTCGTCGGGAGGGTATACCTCATCCTCAGAGTCATAGTCCGGGGCATAGCCGTCCGCAGCGGATTCATATTCCTCAGACTCATCCGCTTCAACTTCAGCTTCAGCCGCTTCGAATTCCTCCGTTACGGTTTCTTCGAAGGCCCCCTTTTCGGCATCTCCGTTTTTCACAAGAACCAGATGGGGCTTCTCCCCCTCCGGAAAAGTCTTTTCTGTGCTGCGCATAATACTCCCACAACGCGTTTTATCAGTTCTCAAAAAAAACCGAGAGTTATTTTACCACAACTTTTCGGCATTTTGTAGCAGTTCTTAAAAAAAAACACATAAAAAAAACAGGATTTTTTTCGCTCTCTTGCGGAAAACGGGGAAATTATGTTAGAGTAAAACCGGCTATATGATTTCTTTCTTATCAACGGAGGTGCTTTCGATGTTTTGTGAAAATTGCGGAACCCAATGCGCGGATAATCTTTCAGCCTGCCCCAACTGCGGCGCGGGGCTTAAAAATCCCTACCAGTCCCACCCCGCTCCAGCTCCCGGTCCGGTAAATGCCCCTGCCATGATCCCCCCGGAATATTCACCGATCACGATGTGGGGGTATTTCGGCTACAAATGGCTTTTCGCCATCCCTCTTGTGGGCTTTATTCTCCTGATCATTTTCGCGGTCTCGGCGAACAACAGAAATCTTAAAAATTTTGCCAGATCCTATTTCTGCGATCTGATAATCGGCTGCGTCATTTTCGGAATCATACTCGCAATTGTCCTGGCCACCGGAAGTCTGGTCTTATTCACGAAGCCAGCTTCAGAATATTTCAACACTATCAGCGACTTCCTGTGATTTAAGGAGAAAAAATAGTTTCAGCCGGAACCGTATGGTTCCGGCTGATTTTAATGCGCCAGGGCTTCCTTCACCCTTTTTATAAGGTCATCAGGTATAAAGGGTTTACGGATAAAATCAATCGCCCCCATTTCAAGTCCCTTTTCCTTCGATTCCTCATTTTCCTTGGCGGTTAAGAATATAACCGGAATATCCTTTGCCGGAGATTCCTTAAGCTTCTTTAAGGTCTCGAAGCCGTCCATTTCCGGCATCATTACATCCAGAAGAATAAGCTCGGGCCGGTTCTTTTCCAGATATTTCAAAAGCATCGCCCCTGACCGCATGGCCGTAACCCGAATTCCCGCGTCGCTTAAGAGCTGCCCCGCCAGTTTTAAATTCGCGATATCATCATCCACAACAACAACCCAGTCTGCCATTTTCACCCCTCCTTAAACATTTTGATCAAATCTGAAAGATTCTGTACAAGTTCAATACTTTCTTTTTCGAGTTCCCCGTGCCCTTCCTTAAGTGCCGCGACGTCCTTATTTCCCGCCTTTTCCTCCAGGGCGGCGGCCATCGCGGAAAGCTTCATCGCTCCGATCGTTCCGGCGGAGCTTTTTAACGAATGCACCGTAATTTCATAGCTTTCACAATCTTCTTTTTCCAGGGCCTCCTTAAGCTCCGAGAGCCTTTCAGGCTGCGAGGACACAAAATCCTCCACCATTTCCCGGTAAAAGCTTACCTTCCCCGCGCAATGAAGCATACCTTCCCCGGTATCGAGGGATATTTTCTGAAGAGCTGCTATAAAGGCCTCATCGTCCTGCGCCGCTCCGGATTTTTCTACGCCAGAGGGAGAAAATTCCAGTATTTCAGGCTCTTCGTCAGTGGAATCACCTGCGGCATCATCCCCTGTCACCTCAACAAGCTCCTCCGGGAGATAATGTAATAATATCCTCGCCAGCCGTGCGATTTCAATAGGTTTTGAAAGATAGTCGTCAAAGCCGGCCGTAAGATAGTTTTCCCTCGCGCCCACAACCGCGTTCGCCGTCAGGGCTATAACGGGTACGTTCTCATCCGGCAGTCCGCCGTCTTTCATGCGTTTAAGCGTTTCCACCCCGTTCATTCCGGGCATCATGTGATCCAGGAAAACAACATCATATTTGGCTGATTCCACCTTTTCAAGAGCTTCCGCACCGGAAGAAGCCAGCTCCGGTTCGATGGAAAACAGCTTCAGGAAATTCTTCGCCACCTTCAGGTTCATCTGATTGTCGTCCACCACCAGAACCCTCGCTCCCGGCGCGATAAATTTTAACTCCTCCTCCTTATATATATCGCTCTTAACGGAATGCTCCGTAAACTTCCCTATAGGAGCGGGATCGAGGATCTTCTGCTTAATCCTGAAGGAGAAGGCTGAACCTTTTCCGTAGGTGCTGTCGACCTTAAGCTCGCTGTCCATCATCTTAAGGAGTCTCGTCACTATGGCCATGCCCAGGCCCGTGCCCTCCACATTGCGGTTTCTCTCTTCCTCTATCCGTTCAAAGGAATTAAAGAGCTTGTCCATATCGGAGGGCTTTATACCTATCCCCGTGTCCCGTACGCAGACAAAGAGCTCTATGGTGTCCTGCGTCCGCTCCTTCCCGGCGAAGGTTAAGGTCACACTGCCCTTTTCCGTATATTTTACCGCGTTGGTTAAGAGATTCATAACGACCTGGGTGAAGCGCACATCATCCCCGAAGAGAACTTCCGGCAGCTCCTCGTCCACTTCCACAATAAAATCCAGTCCCTTTTCCTTAGCCCTCCCGGTAATCGAATGAACAAGATTGCTGATAAAGGCCACCGTGTCATAGCGCACCGGAATGATTTCCATCTTTCCGTCCTCGATTTTGGAAAAATCCAGAATGGAATTGATGATGGAAAGAAGAGTGCGTCCCGCCATACGGATGTTGGCGGAATACTCCCGGATACCGGGGGTCTCGGATTCCCGGAGTATCATCTCGTTCATTCCCAGAACTGCATTTATCGGCGTTCGTATCTCATGGGACATCTGGGCCAGGAAGCGGCTTTTGGCCTTTCCCGCGGAGAGAGCATTCTCCATGGCCTCCTGCATTTCCTGATTTGCGCTCTCCTGCCAGCTGATCATATCGGTTATTATACGGTAGACCAGAATCATGACAAATATGAACGCAAACAGGCATACCAGAAGGTAAATAAAGACCCTGCCGTAGATCTGCCAGACGCCGGAGAGATAGTAAATCGTAAAATTCGTAGCCTCGTCCCGCTTTGCGATCATGACCTTCCAGGTTCCGTCATAATCCCTGAGCAGCATGGTATCCGTACCGTTCGGCTGGAGCTCTCCGTAATTAAGCTCGGATATGTTCGTGCTCCTGTAGGGGTAGATCTGATAGCTTCCGTAGGGATGGTTTATGATATTTCCCTCCGCGTCCGTCAGAAACGCGTAATTTCCGCCGGAATAGCTGTTTCCGAGGATATTGACCAGCTTATCCATATAGAAATCGATGCCGAAGCAGCCAAGGAATTTCTGGCTTGTCGAATCATATACCCGTTCGGATACCGTAACGCAGTAAAGTCCGGTCTGGGCATCAAAATAGGGAGCGCTTAAGCTCCAGCCGTCCTCGGATGCCATGGTATCAATATACCATTGTCTGCTTTCGACTCTCCAGTCCTTACCGGGGATCCAGCCGTTGTTCATGAATACCTGGGGCGAAAGGCGGGGACTGGACATATAGGTCATGGATATTTCGGGATACTGCTTTGTGATCCGGTCCAGATATGCCACACATTCGTCGTAATCCGTTAACAGGTCGGGATTCGTGGAAATTATGCTGCAGAACATGTCAAGGATCGCCTTCTTGTTTTCCACCCAGGCGGAAAACTGGTCGGAATACCGGTCCACCTCGCTGCGCATGAGGTTCGTGCCCCAGCTGTAGGTGGCGGTAATGTTGGTATAGATGCTGATACCCATAACCAGGAGAAGTAGAAAGAGAATAAGGGTCCTGAAGCGTGTGTTGATACGGGAAAAGCCCTGTTTCCCGCGTCTTTGCTCCCTGCTCTTTTTCTCCTCCGTCTGCACAATGCTGGACCAGGAAATGATCTGATGTATCATTCCGGAGAGCTGTTCCCCCGCATCGTGGATTACGGCCAGATTTTCGGAATAGCTTAAGGGATCCGGCTGGCCCTTTTCCATTCCCTGCCCGGAATTTTTAAGGATTCTCTGGAGGGGAGCATGAAGCTCCTCCGTAACCTGCTTTAAGAATTCCTCCTTTGAAGCGAGGGCCTGTTCTGCCTTTTTTCTGCTTCTTAACGCCTGTATATAAAGCAGGGTTATAACAATAATCATAAGCAGATTTATGCCAAAGGTCGCAAAGAAGAGGATGAAGTTGTCCCTGTACAGCTCCCAGTCGCTCTCCGCCAGGATGATGTACCACCCTCCCCCGGAGCGGGAGGCAAAGAGGTTTTCGTGTGAAAAGCCTTTCCGGAAGCGGCTTGTGGCAACACTGTTTTTATTCTTTGCCTGGGTAAATATCCCGGCATATTCCGGCATTACACTCGTCAGCTGTTTGCCGACCATGCTTTCATCGGTGCAGCCGGCGATAACCCCGTCAGCCGATACTATGATTGCTACCCGGGCCCCGTTCTTACTCATCTGCGCAATATGGGAGCGCATGTTGTCCAGAGTATAGTCCATGCCGATAACCGTATTTCTGTCGGTCATCATTACCGACACCGAATAGCAGATATCCCCGGACATAACATCCACATAGGGCTCTGTCACATAGGGTGTGCCGTACTTTTTTATTGCCCCCGTGTACCAGCTGCGCTCAGTGGCGACAAAATCCTCCTGTCCCTCGAAGCCGGGAATGATATCCCACCCTGTTCCAGCGGCATAAACGTTATAGGCGGCGGAATGTTCACGCTCCAGATTTTCCTTTTTATGAAACAGAAAAAGGCGCAGCGCATCCCGGTCAAAGAGATACGGCTCCGCCTGAAGCGCCAGCTCAAGTGTGCGTTCTTCCGCAGCGTTTATTGTATTTCCCAATTGCGCGGAAAAGCTCTGAAGCAAATATATTCCGGAGGTCTTCGTCTGAGCGGAGGAAATCCGGAACACCATATAGGTATTAAGAAACATCACCACAAACAGGAGGATGATGATTCCCGCCATTTTGCCGAGGTTTTTCCCGTATCCCTTCATGCTTTCCCGCTGCTGTAGTCAAAAACCGGGACGGCGAGTGCCGCCCCGGTCGGTGTATTTAGTATCTTTTTTAAAGTGCGGATTGCTGTAGGCTTAGATCTTCGGTCCTGCGGAAACCAGAGCCTTGCCGGCCGGATTTCCTTCATATTTCGCGAAGTTCTTAATGAAGCGGCCTGCCAGATCCTTCGCCTTCTCCTCCCATTCGGAGGCATTGGCGTAGGTGTCTCTCGGATCGAGGATCCCGGGATCCACGCCCGGAAGAGAGGTCGGAACCTCCAGGTCGAAGAGAGGAATCTTCTTCGTGGGGGCTTTGAGTACATCACCGTTAAGAATCGCGTCGATAATGCCGCGGGTATCCTTGATGGAGATACGCTTTCCGGTGCCGTTCCAGCCTGTGTTCACAAGATATGCTTTCGCGCCGCTCTTCTCCATTCTCTTAACAAGCTCCTCGCCGTACTTTGTGGGATGGAGCTCAAGGAACGCCTGGCCGAAGCAGGCCGAGAAGGTCGGTGTGGGCTCCGTGATGCCCCGCTCGGTTCCGGCAAGCTTTGCCGTGAAGCCGGAAAGGAAGTAATACTGGGTCTGTTCCGGGGTCAGGATAGATACCGGAGGAAGAACTCCGAAGGCGTCCGCAGAAAGGAAGATCACGTTGTTGGCTGAAGGGCCGGAGGAAATGGGCCGGACATTCAGTACAATATTTTTAATGTGGTTAATCGGATAGGACACACGGGTGTTTTCCGTCACGCTCTTGTCCGCAAAATCGATCTTTCCGCTTCCGTCCACCGTCACGTTCTCCAGAAGGGCGTTACGCTTGATGGCGTTATAGATATCGGGCTCGGATTCCTTGTCGAGGTTGATAACCTTCGCATAGCACCCGCCCTCGAAATTGAAGACGCCGTTGTCATCCCAGCCGTGCTCGTCGTCGCCGATAAGCAGACGCTTGGGATCGGTGGAAAGGGTGGTCTTGCCGGTGCCGGACAGTCCGAAGAAGATCGCTGTGTTTTCACCCTTCATGTCTGTATTGGCCGAGCAGTGCATGGCTGCGATGCCCTTAAGCGGCAGATAGTAGTTCATCATTGAGAACATACCCTTCTTCATCTCGCCGCCGTACCAGGTGTTGATGATTACGGCCTCACGGCTCGTGATGTTGAAGGCCACGCAGGTTTCGGAGCGGAGTCCCAGCTCCTTGTAGTTTTCAACCTTTGCCTTGGAGGCGTTGTAGATTACAAAATCAGGCTCGAAGCCCGCCAGCTCCTCATCTGTGGGCTGGATGAACATATTCTTGATGAAGTGGGCCTGCCAGGCTACTTCCATGATGAAACGAACCGCCATGCGGGTATCCTTGTTGGCTCCGCAGAAGGCGTCCACCACAAAGAGACGCTTGCTTCCAAGCTCCTTTTTCGCAAGATCCTTTACCTTCCCCCAGACTTCCTCGCTCATGACATGGTTGTCGTTGGGATATTCCTCTGTGGTCCACCAGATTGTGTCCTTCGAATTTTCATCCATGACGATGTATTTATCCTTGGGGGAACGCCCGGTGAATTCACCGGTCATGACGTTGACCGAATCCAGCTCGGTCATAACGCCCTTGTCAAAACCCGTTAACTCCGGCTTCATCTCCTCCTCATAAAGGAACTCGTAGGAGGGATTGTGTACGATTTCAGTAGTGCCGGTAATACCGTACTTTGTTAAATCAATGTTTGCCATGCTGCTAACCTCTTTTCTTTAAATAATTTTGAAATAAGTTTTTCACTGACGTAACTATTATACACAAAATTGTTAAAAAATCATCATAAAGTTTCGTAATACTCAGTGGTACTTTACATTTTTTCCTTTCTGGGCGATGGCGATGTAGGTTTTTCCGGTATTCATTTCAACCTCATTACCGGCATCGTCATAGTACCGGGTCGGGGTATAGTCCCCGGTTTTCTTCCAGTGGATATGAATGCCCTTTCCTTTTGTGAAATAGTAGCCGTCCTCGGTGGTATCCATCATCGAGAAACCCAGATACCCCTTCTTGTCCATGGTCTGCCACTTTGTATTCTGTACAATGACATTGGCGAAGGAAATCTGCGCACCGGTTATGGCGTCCTTCTGGGGCCCTCCGTGAATGCTCTTGTAGTATTTCCCGTCCGAAGGATTATAGCTTAACTTCGAATGACTGTAGGGGAAGACCTCCGAAAGATCCACCTCGGAAGCCGGTACGGCGTCCGCATATTGCGAAAGATCGTTTGTCCCGACGGAGAACTTAAAATGCGAAGGATTGTAGAGGCCGGCCCTGAGATTCAGGGAATAGCCCTGCTGCAGTGCTGCCTTCTGAATTCCGGCGGCTGAAATATAGGCATTATGTGGAGCCGCACGGTCACTGGTTCTGAAGAAATGTCCCGCTCCCGGAGCCTTTCCGCCCACACCGTATTCATAGGTGCCGGAGAGATTGTTCATGTCCGCCCCGTTGATCACGCCCTTCATATAGGCCACGCCGCCGAAATGAATCAGTATGGGATCCCACTCCTTTGCCGCGTAGATATAGTAGAGCCTGCAGCTTCTTAAGTTGCCGATCCTGCTCATTCCGGTCCAGTTTGGTATAATGGCCATCTGGCGGGAAATACCGCCCTCCTCCATGATTTCATAGAGAATGTCCGCCCTGCCGATTCCGTAGGAGGGCTGGGCTGCCTTATCCGTGGGCATCATGACCGCTATCGGTCTCGTATTTGCCTGGGCCTGACTCACGGGTTCGTTTGTGTAGACGCTCTTACCGGAAGTTTCCGTATAGGTTCCCATCACGGATTTCGGAACAGCAGGAGAATTATCCTCCGCCCCGTCGGGGCCTTCGGTATCGATATCGGTGATCTGGCTTGGATCAGCGGCAGTCTGGGAGGCCTGAACCCCTTCGGTGGAAGCTGCTGCGGAATCCGCCGCGGCGGAAATACTGTAGTGCCCCAGATACTGCCCGTAATAATTGGCCCAGGAATAGCTGTATTTTCCCACCGGCGGCACCGCTCCCGCCCCAAGGGTTTTGTAAGCGGCGGATGAAAGCATATTGTTCATCACCTGCGCGTCAAGAGTGTTCGCGTAGGAAGCCACATTAAAGGCGGCGTTCCCCGCACGTCCCTCCGCAACGCCGATTTCCACGAAATGCCGCAGAAGCTCGGGCGGGTTGTTGCCGATGGAAGCGGCCACGTCCGGGTTATTAGCCAGGTAAAAGGCCGCGTCAAAAACCTTTGAATAGTCCCTGCCGTTATAGGTCGTCCCGGTCACGCTGGCGGCGGGCCGGTTAATAAGATAGGGGTTATCGAGACAGCTTTTCAGAACGTTGTAGAAAGCATCGGGCGTACCGTTCTTTTTTCCGAGATATTCGGCGCAATATGCGGACAGGGACTGATAGTCCATGGTGTACCCGTTGTCCAGGAGCATTTCCAGATTCCTGTAGCAGTTCTTTGCCATTTCTATGGAAAGCCCCGTTCCTCCGAGGGCGTTCTGATCCGCGAAGGTCCAGTAGGTGTTTTCCACCTCGGTTAAATATACGGGCGACCAGGCCGTCGGATCACTCTTTCCCAGCTTGCTCTGCATCTCGGCCGTTGTTGTAAAATGTGTATTGCGCTTCACTCCGGCAGCATAGACCGAACTGACCGGCGAAAAACACGCAAACGTAAGTACAAAGGCAAGAAACGCTGCCCCAACCTTTTTTAACATCTGCTTCCTCCTGAAAGATTTATTCTCCATCATCGCCTGCAAGACCCAGCTTTTCCAGCAGGGAATCCTTGTCGATCATACCTTTTGCCAGCATCAGGAGCTTGTCGTTGTATTCATCCACGATCTCCACGCTCATCCTGATAAGGAAGCCCCAGAGGTCCGGAGATACAAGACTGTCCATAAAGAGATGATAGAAGTTGAACATTACCGTTCCGTCCGACAGGTCGAGGGTAAAGCAGCCGAAACGCAGTACGTCGTTGATGGCGCAGATAACCTGGGCCGCGTCGGAATACTGATCCTCGGAGAAGGTAACCGGCTGCGGGGATTTTACCTTGAACTGCTGGAAATACGCGTCGATGATGATGTAGAACTCCATCGGAAGATCATCGCCCGCTGACCTGATATGAAGAACCTTCTCGTTGTCGTTGCCGCTGTCGATAATGTCATAGGGATAATCCATATCCTCGAACATCTTGATCAGCGCTTCATAGACCTCGTTTGCCTGTTTCAGTTCTTTTTCCGTTGCCTGTTGTGCCATGTTTTTCCTCCTTTTTTTGTGTTGGTTTTATGATTTCAGTGTCTTCTCCCAATAAGGGCTGACAATGTGGCATACTTATTACAGCGCTGCCGGGGCCGCAAAGCCGAAGGACACCGTCCGGCCGCTTGCCGCCTTCTTCCGGTTAAGCTCCTCCTTCTCCGCACCGGAAGCCGTTAAAAAGTCCTCTTTTGAAATAATGACCGGGCCTTCTCCCTCGCCAGCAAAGCGCCGTACGCTCTTGCGCCAGGTCCGCTCAAAGAGGTTCCGCACAAAACGGGCGTTGGCAAAGGTTTCACCCTGATAAATCTCCTTCGGAAGCTCCTTAAAATATTTTTCCGCCGCTTCCAGGGCCTCTCCCTCCATTTCAAAGGGTGAGCGTTCCGCAAAGTTCCTGAATATCTCCCATAAGGTCTCCCTGGAATAATTCGGGAATTTTACCACATGGGGCACGCGGCTTTCAAAACCGGGATTCTGAGCCACCAGCTCGTCTATCTCCTTCTCATAGCCCGCAAGAATAACGACAAAATCCTTTCTGTTGTTTTCCATCTGGGCTAACAGCGCCTCCACCGCCTCGTCCGAATAGGAGCGGCCATAGCCGTTGCTTAAAAGCGTATAGGCCTCATCAATGAAAAGAACCGAGCCGTAGGCATCCCGGCAGATGCGCTTAACCTTCGGGGAGGTATGCCCCACATATTTTCCCATAAAGTCTCCGCCCACATATTCGAAAAACGCTCCTTTGGAAAGAATCCCCTTTTCCCGGAGCAGCTTTCCCACAATTCTCGCAACCGTGGTTTTTCCGGTGCCGGGAGCTCCCACAAAACGCATGTGCATGGCGGGACGTTCCAGCTCCCCGGAATGAGCAGAAGCGTATTCGATCTGGGAAACGATTTCAACAAGCTGTTCCCTTATTTTATCCATACCCACGAGGTCCTTAAGCTCCTCTTCCGCGCTCTTTTTACTGTCCGTAAAGCGCACGAAGCCGGAGAGATCCCCGGCGTGTATGAAAGAGTCGTCTCTTTTCTCCCTGGCGCAAAGCAGCGCCTTTTTAAGCATCATCTCATCCGTAACCTTGGCCACGGTGCGGAAGCCGTAGAATCTGCCGTCAGCCTTTTCTTCCGTAAGCTTCTCTTCAAACACAGCCCAGGCACCCTCATCAGGCTCAAAGGCATATTTCTTAAACCGTCTTGAAGCCATTTCCTTAAGCTCCTCGGTGGAATGGGAGGGAATGGCTATGCTCTCGACACGGAGCACATCGCTTAAGGCGCTTTGAACCGCCGAAAGAGCTTCCCCGTCCAGACAGGGCACGCAGAAAACAAAGGCGGCCTTTCCGAGGGAATGGTTTAAATTCACCAGAAAATCCCTGAACTCAACAGAGGCAGCCTCCTCCAGGCAGTTTGAAATGTCCACGCCGATAAGCTTTCCGGCGGCATTTAAAAGCTCCCCGGTTTTATCCGCAAACGCTTCGGGATCCTCCCTGCAGCCCGGAAGCTTTATTTCCTTCGGCTCGCCCTTTAAATTAAAGATTCCGGCATCGTTCAGTTCTTTCTGGATGATCTTTAAGGCGGTGCTTACTCCTTCGCCGGGATCCGCGGATAAAAGGCAGATCTGCTCCCGGAGCAGGTATTCGCTCTTATGCTCCTTAAGCACGGGAGCAAGGGCGCGAATATTTTCGCAGAAGCTTATGAGTCCGGACACACCAACCAGATCATGAACATCCGGCAGGTCGTCCTTTTTAGCTTCCTCCGTCTTTCCTGCCTTCTTTTCCTCCTCAGCCTTTTCTTCCTTTTTCTCTTCTTTTTTCTCTTCCTTTTTCTCTTCCTTCTTTTCCTCCTTCGGGGCTTCCTCGGTCCGGCACTCCACCACTTCGTTCAGTCGGTCCGCATCCTTCGGAAACTTCTCTTTTAAGAGGCTTATGATGGAATTTTTAAAGGCCTCCTCCGAGCCGAAAGCGTCCTCCCCGCCGACTGCCGCCACCTCGGTAAAGCCGTTTTCCTCCAGCTTCAGATCCTTGCCGGACAGATAAGCCGCGACAATCTCACCGGGCAGAATCCCCTCGTCCTGCTTCTTGCTTAAAACCCAATCGGAAGCAAATTCTACAATATACTGTTTCATGCCTTTCCTCCCTTTTCACAAACTGTTAATTTTCCGCGGCAGCGGATGGCTCCGGCCTTCAGATTCCGGAATATGTCTTAAGCCACTCCTTCTCCTCTTCGTCAAGGAAGGGGGAAAGGGCTTCGTAAACACTCTTCTGAAAATTCAGGTACCTTCCCAGCTCAACCGTACTCATCATACTCCGGTCTATTCCCTTATCGTCTATCGGAGCGAAGGTAAGGTTTTCAAACCGCATGAACTGGCCGTCCGCGGTCTTTCTGTCCTTTACCACAAGCAGAACATTTTCGATGCGCACTCCGAAGCGTCCCGCAACATAAACACCGGGCTCATCGGTTATATTCATTCCCTCTTCGAGAGGAGCCTCGATTCCGCCCGTCTTCCAGCGAAAAGACTGGGGCCCCTCATGTACGTTAAGGATGTAGCCCACGCCGTGACCTGTACCGCATTTATAATCCATTCCCTGTTCCCACATAGGCTCTCTGGCCAGTATATCCAGATTCCGCCCGGTGCAGCCGTAGAGAAAGACGGCGTTTAAGAGCTTTAAATTGCTTATTGCCGTTAACGTATAGGCCTTTCTTTCCTCAGCGGAAAGCTCCCCTAAAACAATGGTGCGGGTCACATCGGTGGTTCCTCCCTGATACTGTCCGCCGGAATCCACAAGGAACATGCCCTCGCTCTTCAGAACAGCAGAGTTTTCGGAATCCGGCATATAGTGCATCATTGCCGCGTTGGCTCCGTAGGCTCCTATGGTTTCAAAGGAAAGGTCGCGGAACTCGGGAATCTCCCTTCTGAACCCCGCCAGCAGCTCCGAGGCCGAAAACTCGGTATATTCCGTATCCGAAACCGTTTCGGTCAGCTTTTTGATAAACCGGGTTAAGGCCAGGGAATCCTTCAGATAAACCTTCTTCATATTTTCGATTTCAACGGGATTTTTAACCGCCTTCAATTCCACCGTAGGGGAGGAAGCGCGGATAAGGGTATCCGTTCTTTTCTTAAGCATCCGGTAAATGCTGTAGCTCACGCTTTCGGGATCAATCAGTATTTTCCCGCAGACATAGGAGCTGCGCTTTAAGAAATTCTTAACCTCGTCATAGCGCATAAGGTCAAAGCCGTTTGCTTCCGCATATTTTTCAAGCTCTCCGCTCACCGCCTCCTTCTGAAGGAAGAGCCAGGCACTGCCCTGGTTCACAAAGGCATAGGCCATAAGCACCGGATTGTTTTTGACGTCATTTCCCCTCAGGTTAAAAAGCCAGGCTATATCGTCGAGCTTTGAAAGAAACAGGCTCTCCGCTCCCGCTTTTTTAAGCTTTTCCCTGACGTCCTTCAGTTTTTCGGGGGTCGTCCGGCCGCTTATTTCAGGAGGAAGAATCTCCGCCCGGCTTGCCGGAAAGGCGGGACGTTTGAATATTCCTTCGCTTAAATCCTTTTTATAGCTTAAATAAAAGCCCTTCTTTTTTCCGATATCCTTAAGCTTACGGCCATAGGAGGTTCTTACGGTACGCCCGTCAAAGCCCAGGGTATCGCCCTTTTTAAGGTTTTCCTCCAGATATTCCTCTACCTTCGGTACGCCTTCCTCCTCCATCTTAAAAAGTTTGATTCCCGAACCGGAAAGCTCTTTTTCAGCCTGGACAAAATAGCGTCCGTCCGCCCAGAGCCCGACCTCCTTTTCGGTAACCACAAGATCTCCGGCAGAGCCGGTGAAGCCTGAGAAGAACTGACGCACCTTGAAATAATCGTTCACGTATTCCGAGCCGTGAAAATCGGCGGTATTGATGTAATACGCCTGAACTCCCGCGCTTTTCATGGCTTTTTTCAGCTTTTCAAGTCGTTCCGGTATATTCATGTTTCTCCTTTCTACAATACGGCTTCCTTAAAGCCGGTACCCACAAGAGTCTCCACTTCCGAAAGAGAGAGGCTTCCCACATAATCGGCGGCCGCTTTAAGCATATCTGCGTCGCGGTAAATATCCGCCATATTGAACTGCAGCAGCCCCGACTGCCGGATTCCGAACATATCCCCGGGGCCTCTGAGTTTTAAATCCTGTGACGCGATTTCAAAGCCGTCGTTGCTTTGCTTTAATATTTCCAGCCGTTTATTTTCCGAATCATCGGAGGTATTGATAAATACACAGTAGCTCTGGTCCTCCCCCCGTCCGATGCGCCCGCGAAGCTGATGAAGCGCGGCCAGTCCGAAGCGCTCGGCGTTTTCCACGACCATAACCGTGGCATTCGGCACATCCACCCCCACCTCCACCACCGTGGTGGAAACCAGAATCTGGATTTCCCCCGAAGCGAAGGAATCCATGACGGAATTTTTTTCAGCAGGCTTCATCTGACCGTGAAGGAAGCCTACACGTACACGGTCGGCGTAATACGACCTGAGATCGGAACAGTAATCCCCGACATTCATAAGCCCGGTCATTTCCGAGGGTTCCACCTGGGGACAGATCACATAGCTCTGATGTCCCTTCAGAGCCTCTTTCTCCATAAGCTCCCAGGCTTTTTTCCGATAGCGGGGATCGACGACGGCATTTTTTACCGGAAGCCGGTTCGAAGGTTTTTCATCCATAACGGAAACATCGAGATCCCCGTAAAGAATAATCGCAAGAGTTCTGGGAATCGGTGTCGCACTCATAACCAGAACATGGGGAGTTTTTCCCGAAGCGCTTTTGGCACCGAGCTTCTCCCTCTGCCCGACCCCGAAGCGGTGCTGCTCGTCCGTAACCACCAGGGCCAGATTTTTAAATTCCACTCCCTCCTGAATAAGGGCATGGGTTCCGATCACAATTGCGGCTTTGCCCGAGCGAATTTCTTCTCTTGCCACCCTGCGCTCTCCCGCCGGCAGGGAGCCCGTTAAAAGCACCGCCCGGTACGGAAGGGAGTTATCCTTTAAAAGAGCATTCATTTTTGCCGCGTGCTGGGCGGCAAGCACCTCTGTCGGCGCCATAAGCGCTCCCTGAAAACCGTTGGAAGCGGCCGCGATAAGGGCTAAAAAGGCTACGATTGTCTTTCCCGAACCCACATCTCCCTGTACGAGCCGGTTCATGGCCTTCGTTCCCTTAAGATCCTCCATGACCTCCCGAAGGGTCCGCTCCTGGGCTTTTGTGAGCCGGTACGGGAGTCTCTCCTTTATCCGGAGCATATCCCCCGTTTCGGTTATATCAAAATCATTGTCCGTATGTGTTCCCTCTTCCTTAAGAAGCCGGACGGACAGGAGAAAAAGCATAAATTCATCAAAGGCCAGCCGCTTTCCGGCCCGGAAGAGCTGCTCCTTTGATTCGGGAAAATGCACGGCGTGAAGCGCCTCGTTAAGGCCCATAAGCCCCTTTGAAGCCCTTACGGACTCATCCAGGGGATCGGCGATATCTCCCAGAGCCTTAAAGGCTGAGCGCACCGCCTTAACTACACCCTTCCCGGTAAGCCCCTTTGAAAGCGGATATATACCCTGTGGCACTCCGATAAGAGCCCGGTATTCCTCTTCGGAATACATTTTCGGCTGGTTCAGTATAATCGCCGTGCCCTTTGCCGAGGCCCTGGCATAAAACACCTTTTTTAAACCCCGGCGGATATTTTTCTTTAAATAGGGCATGTTGAACCAGGATAACTGAACCGTTCCGGTTTCGTCCCCGGCTGAGGCGCGAAGAATAGAGCGGCCGGCAAAGAAGGAAAGGCTTCCGTCTCTTTCAACCGTGAGATAAGCGGCGCAGTCTCCTCCAGGTATGATATCCGAGACCGGTGTAAGGGGCGGAAAAAAAAGGTAGTCTCTCGGAAAATAGTATATAAGATCACGAAGGGTTTTAACCCCGAGGCGCTCCCATACAAGGGCGGTCTTTTCTCCGATACCTTTAAGAGCGCTGATGGAAAGGTCTTCTTTCATGCTTTAAGAAACAATCCCTCCCGTCTACTCCACGGAAACGATATAGTAATAGACCGGCTGTCCGCCGTTCTGCAGCTCCAGCTCCACGTCGGGGAAACGCTCCCTTAAAGCCCCGGCAAGCCTCTCTGCGCTCTCAGCCGATACGGACTCCCCGTAGAAGATGCACACAAGCTCCGAATCATCCTCCATAAGGGAATCCACAAGAGAAATACAGGTTTCTCCCAGATCCTTACCCAGACTCAGAACATGGCCCTCTCCCAGCCCCATATAGTCCCCTGCCTTTATTTCATGGCCGTCAACGGTTGTGGAACGCACCGCGTATGTAACAAGCCCTGTTTTGACCACTGAAAAGGCGGAAACCATCTCGCGGATATTTTCGTCCGTGTCATGCTCCGGAATAAAGTTTATAAGGGCCGCGATCCCCTGGGGAACGGTCTTGCTCGGAAGCACAATGCAGCGCTTCCCCTCGCTCATGGAAGCTGCCTGGTTGGCTGCCAGAATTATATTTGAATTGTTGGGAAGGATAAACACCGTATCGGCATTCACCTCTTCTATTGCGCTTAATATGTCCTCTGTCGAGGGATTCATTGTCTGACCGCCCTCGATCACGATATCGGCTCCGAGGCTTAAAAATATCTCCTTCAGCCCGTCTCCCGAGCAGACGGAAATAAACCCGTACTGCTTCGGCTTTTCTTTTTCTTTTCCTTCTGAAGCGCTTTTTTCTCCGGATTCTTTCGTCTCCAGCTCCCTGGGGATAGCACCGCTCATATCAAAGAGCCGCTCATGGTGCTCCTCTCTCATATTGTCTATCTTCATGTTCGTGAGCTGGCCGAAGGTAAGCGCCCTTTCAAAGGCCTGTCCGGGGTGATCCGTATGCACATGCACCTTCACGATATCGTCCATTGAAACGCAGACAATGGAATCGCCTATGCTTTCCAGAAAAGCCTTGAAGGCCCTCTCCGTCCCCTCGTTGAATTCCCGCTCCAGCTTTATGATAAACTCCGTACAGTAGCCGAAGGTGATTTCGGCGTTTTCCAGAACCTCTCTTCTGGGGGAGGTGCCCTGCGCCTTTTCAGAGTTTCCCTCAGCGCCCTCACTCTCCCAGAGCTCGATTTCCTTGCCCGAAAGGACGTCAAGACAGCCTCTGTAGAGCTCCAGCAGGCCCCTGCCGCCGGAATCCACCACCCCGGCCTCTTTCAGAACAGGAAGCTGCTCCGGGGTTCTCTCCAGCGCTTCGGAGGCACTCTTAAAAACCCCCTCCGCAAAGGCTTCGATGGTCAGCTCCGGCCCTGAGGAAAGCTCCATGGCCTTATCGCTTGCCGCCCTGGCGACAGAAAGAATCGTGCCCTCCTTGGGCTTCATAACAGCCTTGTACGCGGTGTCCGTCCCCCGCTCAAGCGCCTGGGCCAGCACGGAAATATTGACGGTTTTCTGCTCCGCTATGGTCTTTGTGAAACCTCTTAACAGCTGGGATAAAATAACTCCGGAATTTCCCCTGGCACCCCTTAAGGATCCCATGGATATGGCCCTGCAAAGCTCCTTCATGTCATAGCGTTTTCCGAGGGAACGAACCTCTTTTGCCGCGGAAGAAATCGTCATTGACATATTCGTACCCGTATCTCCGTCGGGTACGGGAAAAACATTCAGCTCGTTTATTATTCCCTTGTTTCTGATCAGCTCGCCGGCTCCGGCAAGGAAGCACTTGGCCAGCGTAGCCGCGTCCAGTTCCTGCATTCTCTCTTCCTTTCCGTCAGTCAATCACGCGAACGCCTTCGACGTAGATGTTGATCCGCTCCACCTCGAAGCCCGTATAGGTCTCCAGCTTATATTTCACGGAATTGATCAGATTGCCGGTTACCGTCTTGATACTGACGCCGTAAGAGACAATGACATGGAAATCAATTGAAATCTTATTATCGTTCACGGTGACATTGACGCCCCGGGTCAGGCTTTCCTTCTTCAAAAGCTTCACAAACCCGTCCTTCATGGAGACCGCCGCCATACCGACGATTCCGAAGCAGTCCAGCGCCGCAGTTCCCGCATACTGCGCTATGGCGTTGTTGTCTATGGTAATCTGTCCCAGTACTGTTACAACCTGCCCTTTCATACCGTTTCCTCCTTAACAAAGAACACATACCGTTCCATTATACACTTTATTTTCTTCTTTGAAAACAGCCCGCCCTCCGGAGGACGATCCCCGCAAGAACGGCCAGAATTCCCAGACACAAAAGCACCAACCCGGCCTTTAATCCCGGCGTCTCATATTGAAGTATGATTTCATGCTCTCCCTCCGGCAGGACAAGGGCAGACTCCATAAGGTTTCCTTTGCGGATTTTTTCCTCTTTCCCGTCCACCCGGGCTCTCCACCCCGGAGAATACGGCGCGCCCAGCATAAGTATCCCGGGGCGGTCAAGCTCCGCTTTGCCGTTTATAGTGTTGACGCCGAATCCCGCGTTTTCCATTCCCGGGACTGAAAGAGCATTGATTTTTTCCTCCAGGCCGTCATATGGCTCAGCGGCAGCGTACAGGGCGTCAAAGGTATATATCCCCTTATAGGGAAAAATTATTTTCAGCTCTTCCGGAGCGGACGAAAAACGCCCCAGGGGAAGTATGAAATTCCTCCTGTTGCAGAAATATTCGTTCCATTCCGGCAGGTAGGAAAACTGGGTTTTTGTGTCAGCGCACTCAGCCTTGATGCGGATGCTCTCCTCCTTATCCTCAAAAAAGGATTTCAGCAGTAACAGCACTTTTTCCGGTTTTGATGCCTCTCTCCACTCTCTTGTCTCTCCCGCTGGGAGAGGCTCATAATTCATCCCCGAAAAAACCGCGTAGTATTCCCCCGGCCCCGCATCCTTAAGCTTAACGGTAAAAGACGCCTCCGGTACGGTGACGATGTATTTCCCGTCCCGAAGCTCCACATGCTCATATTCCCCTCGCTCCTCCGAGATATCCAGGGCACGTATTTCTTCGTTCGAGGGGGCGAAGCCGGACGGAAGTTCTTCAAGCACGGCGTCACTGAGCAGGGCTTCCTGTCTTGCCTCGGGAGGAAGGGCGAAAAAAGCCTCCTCGTTCATCGCGTTATGATACACGGTGCCGAAGGGCAGGGGATCATTCATTTTAAGGAGGTCGAAGGTTTCGCCGTCCTTTCCCTCTATCCGTGTTTTAAAGGTGCTGTAGCCGAAACGCTCTTTATTCTCCCCGGCATAGGCATATTTCACCCTCGCAAGCTCCTCCAGAAGAAATCTCGAATCCAGCCCCTTCCATGAAAAGGTTCTGGAATTTGATACATACATGGCGCCCATATAGTCCGGGACAAAGGGGGAGGTAATGCTTAAATAGAGAGTCAGTCCGTTTCCTCCCCGAAGGAGTCTGCTGTTAAGATCGGGGGAAAGAGCCTCGTCCGAAACCCGGAAAAAATCCTTATCCTCCTTCAACGCCCCGTCAGCCTCTTCCCAGACATTCCGGGTCAGAGCTTCTCCCGCGCTTATTCCCCTTTCCCTGGCGGAATGCTCTCCGACAGGCGAAAACTCAAAGCAGGCGTTTATAATAATTCCCGCAACTATGAGTCCGAACATGGCAGGAAGGGTTCTTTTAAAAAGAGAGATTTTATCTTTCAGGAAAAGTACGGCTGTGGAAAGCAGCAGAAGAACGACCGGCCCGATAACAGCCCCTTTTCTGAGTCCGGGAAGGGAAAGGCAGAGCAGGGCATAAACCAGGCTCCCTGAAAGCAGACATATCTTTTCTTTTTTTTCAAGATTCGAAAAATACGGCAGCATTTTCCCCGTGAGTACCGAAATAAACAGACCGAAGGCATAGCCCCAGCGGTTTGAGGGATAGGAGCAGCCGTTCATCAGGGCTCCGCAGGCCGGAATAAACAGGGCGGCAAGCAGGATCAGAAAAGCAATTTTCCATTTTCTCATTTCCCTCCCGAGCGTAAAGAGCCTCAGCAGGGCCAGAAAAGCCACCGGAGTATAGCCCATGGCCAGGGTTTCGGAAGCGGCGGAAGGTCCCGTAAAGGCCGCTGCAAAAGAAATATAATATTTCCAGTGATAAAGAAGGGGTATATAGGGTTTAAAGGACAGTCTGGGAGAAGCCGTTATCTGGGTTATGACAGGAAGGAGCACCGGTGCGGATAAAAGTCCTCCGATAAGAGCCGCTGAGAGAAACCGGAGGCAGAGCTTCAGAATTTCCCCGGCATTTCCCCGCCGCTTTTCAAAAAGCAGCCGGAAAACAAGGTAGCCGGCGGTAAGCAAACCTGCCTGATAAAGGAAATAAAAATTGGATAAGCCCAGGCCGAAAACCGACAGCGTCAGAAGCACCGGGCTCTTTCCCTCCAGAATCCTGTCGGTTCCCAGCAGCATAAGAGGCAGGTAAATAAGCACATTCCCGAAGCTGAGCTCCCTCAAAACGAAGAGGAAGACGAACATCGAAAAAACGTAGATGCAGGCGGAAAGCACCGCCTGAACCCTCTCAAAGCCGTGGTGACGCACATAAAAGAGCAGGGCAAGCCCGGCAAGATACGTTTTCAAGATAAAAAGGGCGGAAAAAGAAAACGGTGAAAGGCTCTCCGGCAGCAGGGCAAAAAGCCAGGTCAGTGGATCGGCGAAACCGTAGTAGTGAAGTGAGGTGGCGATATCCGCCCCGAAGCCGATGGAAAAATCCCACATCGGAAAGACAAATTTCCCCTCCCGTAAAAGCGTATTCAGGAAAGAACGGATTAAACGCCCCTCATAGACAAACGCCGGATAGTGCTGCCAGATGCTGTCCCCTGTTATTATCAGCGTTTTTCCCTCAAAAAAAAACGGACTGTACACCGCCGCGGAAAGGAGAAGGAAAACGAGAGTATAAAGGGTATAACAAAAGAAAGCCGGATGAACGTCTGGTTCACCCGGCCTGTATTCATAAGAAGCCTTACGCCCGCTCAACCGCGCCGGACCTCAGGCACCGGCTGCATACATAAAGTCTCTTCGGTACGCCGTTCACCTTGCATCTCACGTGCCGGATGTTGGACTTTAAAATACGGTTAGACCTTCTATGGGAATGGCTGACGTTGTTCGCGAAACGAACGCTCTTGCCACATACTGCACACTTTGCCATGCTCTCTCACCCCTTCCTGCTTAAAATATCCTTAAAATAAAAACCACTTCTCCGCCGCTTTCACGACAGAACGCTAAACGCGATTATATCAGAAAGAAACTTTTTATGCAATAAAAAAATATTTAAACGTTATCAGCCCCGGGATTTTCAAGATTCTCGCTTCTGTCAAAGGCCAGATCCATGGCTTCGTCATCGCTTAAGGGGATGGGGCCGTCCTTGGAATCCGTGAACTTATTAATAAGATCCGGCACCATATCCAGAATCTTTGTAACACTGTCCTGATTCTTGACATTGACCAGCTTTGTCGTTCCTTTTGAAATAATCAGAACCGCCGAAGGGGACAGCTTTCCTCCTATTCCTCCGCCGCCTTTCTTTCCCTTTTCCATATCACCGGCGGCAGTTCCCATCCCGAAGGATACATCCACCAGGGGTATTATAATCGTATCCCCTGACCGTATGGGCTCACCCACAACGGTTTTTGAAGAAAGGAACGAATTCATGCCGTTCATCATTTTTTCCAGAAAGGATTCCATGTTTATATCCGCCATCACTGCCTCCCTGCTTATCTTTCGAGTCCGGTTTTAACACGCCGGACAAATTTTTTCAGATCTTTATCATAATAGAACTTCCAGGCGACGATTCCCACTACATAGAGCTGCATATTGCCCTTCAGTAACATACGCCCCTTCAGCACCTCCCGGTCAAAATCGGGAAAGATGCGAACCTTTTTTGAAGGATAGCCGCCAAAAGCACGGATGAGCCCTAAAAGCTCACCGGTATCCGCCGGAGAGTCAAATCCGAAGGTTCCTTCGATGAGGAATTTTCTCGGACGGAGGTTTTTCAGCAGGCGCTTCGTCTCCTTTATAAGAAGGGCTCTCGCCCGGGCCGAGCTTTCAAGCCCCCACAGCTTTCTGAAATACTGAACCCGGCGAATGAGCTTTTTTATTGTATCATAGGGTCGCTTAATTGTGTAGCCGAACTTTTTAAGAGTCTTTCCCGCGCGGGAGAAGCTTTGCTTTATGAACCCCGGGAACTCCTTAAGCTTCCGGAAAAAGCCGGGCTCCGCCTCCTCTTCAGGCGTTTCGGGTTCGGCTGCTTCCGGTTCCGGCATCTCAAAATCTTCTTCCGGTTCCGCGATTTCCGGTTCCGGAGTCTCAAACTCTTCTTCCGGTTCCGCGGTTTCCGGTTCCGGAGCCTCAAACTCTTCTTCCGGTTCCGGGACCTCGAAATCTTCGTCCTCCCAGTCCGCCATTTCCGGAAACTCTTCCTCTTCCTCCTCATCATCCTTCGGCCAGATCTTAACCCAGAAAAGCTTCAGATCATATATAAGGCCCCCCTCCGGATCCCAGAGGGCCTTTCCGTGAAGAACCCGGTAAAGATATGTCAGATGAAAGGACGCGTCGTACCTCCCCTCCACGGAATCAGCCACCGCCTCAATCCTGTAGCGGAAGGGATAAAAAAGCAGCAGCAGAATAAGAATAATTGCGAGAGCGAGGACGGAAAGAAGCACAATTCCCGTAATCTTCAAAACCGTAAGGAATACCGTCATTCTGAAGCCTCCGGTCCGCGAACGGACATAATGTAGCCCTTAACGTCAAAGCCTCCGGTGGATCTCCAGGTTTCCTCCACAATTCTTCGTGCTGTATTCACCGCCTCGTCGTAGCCCTTTGCCACACCCACAATAAGCGGAGGGTACAGACGGTAATAACGCTTGTTCAGCATCCGGAAGCTGTATATTTCCAGGAGGTCGTTTCCGAAGCGCGGAAGCGTCACCAGAAAGAAACCGCGCATGTTTCCGCCATATTTCATTTTCCACCGGAATTTCGCGGCAAAGCGCAGGGCTCCTTCTCCGAAATACGGTCTTACTATGCACTTCATGGCGATAATTGTACCATATTAGATTGACTTTGTCAGGGTTTACTCCTATACTTGAATTATACGGGAGGGGGTACTGTATGTATATGGTTGCGACTGCCGCCCTTCAGGACGGTATGCAGGTCGGCGAAGATGTTGTTGTCGGCGGAAATGTCATCGTAAAAAAGGGGAAGATCATAGACCGGCTGACGGTTAAGCAGCTTGAAGCCTGCCGCGTCATCGGCATAAACATTCTCGAACCCTCCGACAATGCAAAGACCTGGTACGAAAAAGTCCGGCTTTCACGGGAATTCAAAACCTTTGAGGATGATTACCGGACCAATCTCTTCGCATTTAAGGCCGCCTGCGACAATTTCGTCCAGAACAAGGTCCCCTTCAGCAAGCTGGATCTTCTTTCCATCGCAAACCGAATGGTTCCTGACGGAATGTCGGGAAAGCTCCTCTTTGCGTATCTCTATCTCCATCTTCCGGATTCTGATGACCTCTCCTACGCCCACGGACTCAATGTCGCCATGATATGCAAGGTTGTCTCCAGGTGGCTGGGTCTCTCTCCGGCGGATACGGATATTCTTATACAGTGCGGCTTTCTCTATGATGTCGGAAAGCTCCTGCTTCCCCACGAAATAATCTGGAAGCCGGACAGGCTCAACAAAATGGAGCTGGATCTGGTGCGCTGCCATCCTTTCCTGGGCTACCACACCCTTTCCAAATATGTTCAGGTAGATCAGAACGTTCTGGCCGCGACGCTCCAGCACCACGAGAGGAGCGACGGCAGCGGCTATCCTCAGGGACTCACAGCCGATCAGATCAATCCCTTCGCCCGTATTATCGCGATTCTCGACGTCTATGAGGCCATGACCAGTGCCCGTTCCTACCGCCAGCCCATGTGCCCCTATCAGGTCATCCGTATTTTCCAGGAGGAAAGCTTCCAGAAATACGACATAATGTTTATAAACACGTTTTTAAAGCACATCGTGGACGAGCTTATCGGAAATCATGTCCGGCTCAACAACGGCTGGGAGGGCGAGGTCATCATGAACAACACCCAGGATCTCTCCAGGCCCATACTGAAATCAGATGCTGAAATAATCGACATGACGAAGCGCAGAGAGCTGGCGATTGTACAGATTATATAAACCTCACCTGAGTCCGTAGTACGCGTCAAATATTCTCTTCGCCATGGGCACGGCATAGTCGCCGCCGCTTCCGGCTCCCTCCACAAGCACGGTCACCACAATATCGGGATCCTCAACATTGGAAAAGCCCGTAAACCAGGCATGGGAATTGCCCTTCTTTGTACCGTATTCCGCCGAGCCCGTCTTTCCCGCGGCGGTATAGGGCAGGCCTTCAAGTCTCCGTCCGGTTCCGTCCTCTGTCACCACCTCTGTCATAAACTGCTTCATAACGGCAGCCTCTTCCGGGCTCATAAGCTTTCCGACAGCCTCCGGCTCATATTTCTCCACGGTGTTTCCCAGATAATTAGCCTTCCTGTCAAGCTCCATGGGCCGCATCAATACCCCGTCATTGGCTATGGCGGAGGTGATCAGTGCAAGATGCATCGGTGTAATCAGGGTTTTTCCCTGACCGATAGAGACCTGAAGCAGCTCCTTCGCCCCGGGCTCTTCTTCCAATATAAACCGGCTTTCCGCATAGGGATAATCCACAGGCAGCTCCCGGTTAAAAAGAAGTGTCCCGGTCGTCCCGGCAAGACTTTTTAAATCGAGGAGGGTTCCGATATCGGCAAAGGCACAGTTGCAGGACTTCGCGAAAGCCCTGTGCAGCCCGATTTTTCCGTGTTTTATACCGTGATAACAGGAAATCCTGGCTCCCTCATAGGAAAAGCTTCCGTCGCAGGAGAAGGAAAAGTTCTCGTAATCCTCCGGATGCTCTTTAATATATTCAAGGAGCGTCACGATTTTAAAGGTGGAGCCCGGAGGGTAAAGACCGTTTGTGACCCTGTTTAAAAGCGGCGAATTCTCTTCATCGGCGCTTATCTCCTCCCACATTTCGTCCACCGTGTTCGGGTCAAAATCCGGCCTGGATACCATTGCCAGAACCCTTCCGGTTTTTACCTCCATAACGATAATCGCTCCCCGGTAGATTCCCAGAGCCTCCCCGGCTACCTCCTGGAGATGGACGTCAAAGGAGGTATAAAGGTCGTCACCGTAATTTCTAACGCCGGCCATCTCCTTTTCCAGCCTCTCCTTAACGGGGGCGTTGGAGGTCAGAAGCGCGTAGTTGCCCAGGCGTTCCATTCCCATGACCCCATGGGTTGAAAAACCGACGGCATGGGCAAAGAGGTTATGCTTCGGATAGTAACGAACCTCCCTGTCCCCGTCCATTGCCTGTTCGGCCAGGACGGTGCCGTCGGATGCAAATATTTTCCCGCGGATTACCCGTTCCTCCAGATTTTTCTGGCGGGAATTATAGGAATTGTTTATTTCCTTCGGAGCCTTCGCGTAGACAAAGTAAAGATAGTTAAACACTATGCCGGAAAAAACCAGCATGAAGAAGGCGACGATAACCGTCATTTCCCGGTTCCGCCGGGCGCGCCGCCTGCCGGCAGTCTTTTCGAAGGGTCGCTCCATTCTTTTTTTACTTTTCTGCCGTTACGTCTTTCGCGGCAATGGCCATAATAATCATATCAATGCCCGCCTCCAGGCAGTAGAAGCCGATCAGGAACCCCACGGCCAGTGCCGTAACGAAGGGATGGGCGCAGGAATAGAGTCCCAGCAGCGTGCAGAGGATACCGAGTATCAGCCACCAGTACCAGTTTTTGTTCACAGCCTTGATCCTGAACGAAAGAACAATGTCGAAGACTCCCCTGAACAGGAACCAGAAGGCCGTCATGAAGACAATGAATATATCAATATTAATCGTGCTGCCGGGGCGGAATAGGGCCGCGAGCCCCACAATCAGCGCCAGAACGCTTATCACTGTCTCTATAACCGTATTGCGCTTCTGAAAGGCCTTGATGATACCGAAAATACCGTAAACAAACATCATGATTCCCAGAAAATATCCAGTCTCAAGCAGGGTCTGTCCGGGAGTCATCATGCAGGCAAAGCCTCCGATAATCAGTATCACCCCTAAAATAATGCTCAATACTTTCATTTTTTATGCTCCTTTCATCAACCTTGATTTTTGAGGGCATATATCCCTTCTATTACGGCAATCATGATAACCGTCACCATTACCGACGAACCGCCGTAGCTTAAAAGCGGCAGCGTCACTCCGGTTAAAGGAATGAAGCGTGTCACCCCTCCCACGGAGAGGACTATCTGGATGCCGTAGCTGACAGCAAGTCCCAGTGCAATAAGCCGGTAAAAAGGATCCTTACTCTTCATGGCGGCATTCATAAACATCAGAAAAAGATTGATGCACACCATAAAGAGGCAGAGGGCAAAAATCGTTCCGAATTCCTCCGATATCGCGGAAAAAATAAAATCCGCCGTCACAATCGGGATTTTTCCCGGAGAACCCTTTCCCAGCCCCATTCCGAACCAGCTTCCGGTTCCTATGGCAAAGAGGGACTGTGCTATCTGGTAGCCCTGGTCTTCGATAACGCTGTAGGGATCCGCCCAGGCCATCACCCTGGTACGCACGTGGGAAAAAAGCCTGTAGCCCGCCACTGAGGCTATGGCGCCCACAGCCGCGGAGCCTAAAAGCACCAGCGGAGTACGAAGAGCCGTATAAAGCATCATACAATAGATTACGAAAAAAATCAAAGCCGCGCCCAGATCCCGGGAAAGCACGAGAATCAGCACATGGGCGCCGGCTATAAAAGAGGCGGCAAGAATTCTGCCCCACCGGGGAAGCCGCCACAGCGGATCGGAGGGTGTGAAGGGATTCTCGGAACCGTAGTTTGAAAGCTCTCCCGCAGCAAAGAAAACAAAGAGGAGCTTAACAAATTCCGAGGGCTGAAACGCGATGCCACCGATACTGAAGGAGATTTTTGAGCCGTTGGTGGCCGCTCCCGCAACGAAGACCAGAAGAAGCAGGAAAATACCGGCAATGCCGAAATACAATGAAAAACTCCTTATCTCCTTTAAGCGCACTATAAAATACGGGACAATGCAGCCTATGACGCAGGAAAAGGCGACTATGGCAAACTGCCGGAGCGCTTTGTCGGGAGATATTCTTGTGAGAATAACAAAACTTACCGAAAGCAGGACGCAGAGATTGTTTATTATAAGCGGTGAGGAAGCGGGATAAACATACCGGAACACAAAGATCACGGCAAAAAACAGGAGCTCCTGGCCGGCACACAGAAGCAATAGCCCCGTATTCCCGTTTTCAAGAAAAAGCACAAGAAAGCCCGTAACATGGATTAACACCATGAATACATCCTGCAGGACTTCAAAGCCCGTGCGCTCCTCTTCTGTCATGGCGGCACAGAGAAAAGCGTTGAAGGCGTAAAAGGCCATGAACACGGGCAGGATATAGCGTGAAAGTGAGGTAATCGCTGTACTCATTTTTCACAGCATTCCTTTGGAAAAATGGCCCCTTGTATAGGCGGAAAACGGAGGTTTCTCCTCTTTTTTGCCTGTGGAAGAGCCACGGACCAGGTTTACATAATATTTTACAATCTTCAGTGCTTCCTCCTCCGTCTCCGTTGTGATGTCGAGCCGCAGTGAAGAGGGAGCAAAGGAAAGCACGTCCTTTATGTCCTTATGGAGGGAAAGGGGCACTGAGTTATAGATTACGTTCAGGCATTCCCCGCAGAAACGCTTTACGGGTAAATACGCCCCCTTTCTGTCCTTTATCATCATAACATTCCCGGACTTTTCCCCGTTTCGTACCGCGCAGCCGGAACCCGAATTAAGGAAAACGCACTGCGCTGAAACCATCAGAGGGATCCTGCCGTATACCACGAGACAGGTTTTATCAGCCCCGCCCCGGCTCATCAGACTGTGCCGGTCAATTTCATAGGGCGCGGTAAGCCTGGAAATCCCGTTTTCCAGAAGACAGCGGACTGAACGGGAGTTCATTGAGTAAAGGGTCGCGTCCGCGATAATCTCCCCCTTATAGCCGCTCTCAAGGAGATACTCCAGGCCGTCGAGTCCCCGGATCAGCACACCGGACGCGGCAGGATCAATTTCCGGCAACCCGGAGGAGGTTTTTTTTAACGGCCGCGGATCGGCTGCGCTTCTGAGTATGTACGGAAAAGTCTGAATCCAGCGTGCCTTTCCTTCCGTCACAGCCCCGGCACAGTAAATCTCATCCACACCGTCAACAGCGCCGCATCTTCCGGCAATAACCGGATCTTCACACAACACGCCGATAGTCACAAAGAATCTCCTCCCTGAGCCCTGCAAGAACGTCCCTTCTGAGGGAATTAAGGGCGCTTACCGGAATGAATACTCCTTCACCGAGTTCAATATCCAGAGAAGAAAAGGAAAAACAGGTTCCTCCTGTTTTATTAAGGTGCTTCACTATTTCCTCTCTTCCCATCGGATGGCCTTCAGCTCTCCCGGCCACCACTCCGGCTTTTTCGTAGTGTTTCTCTCCGTCCCGGGTTTCGACGTGCAAACGCACCCTTTCACCCTCTTTTGTGGTGAAGCGCCCCTTTATCATGCAGGCAGGAGGAGAAGGAATGTCCGTAACGGCGTCCTTTTCCGACCGGTAGCTTCCCCGCTCAAAGGTCACCATGTCCGCCGCGTTATGACGCTTAAAATACCCTTCATTTATCGAACCCCTGAGATATATTTCCGACAGGTTCTTAAGATCGGCTTCGTCTACCCTGTAATTCTCCGCTCCCTCATTTTCAAGAATATCCAGATATTTCCGGTAAATTTTCGTAACAGCGTATACATATTCCGGTCCTTTCATCCGCCCCTCTATTTTCAATGAGCAGACGCCGGCACCGATCAGTTCCGGAAGCACCGTGACGGCACAGAGATCCTTCATGGAAAGAAAATATCCCTCCGCCTTTCCTTTTTTCCCGGAAGGAACCTCAAAGCTCTGCCTGCAGCAGCCGGCGCAGCGTCCCCTGTTTCCGCTCCTGCCTCCGAAAAATGAGCTCATAAGGCAGATTCCCGAATAGGAATAGCACATTGCCCCGTGAATAAAGGCCTCAATTTCGATATCCGTAAAATCATGGATTTCCCGAAGCTCCCCGAGAGAAAGCTCTCTGGCGGGCACCACTCTCATAAAACCCAGCCGGGAAAGACAGGCGGCTCCGTATTTGCCCGTCACCGCAAGCTGGGTGCTGGCATGGAGGGGAAGATTCGGAAAATGCTCCCGGACATAGTCAGCCACTCCGAGATCCTGCACGATGATACCGTCGAGTCCCGCACGGTAAAGAGGCGAAAGAATCCCGGAAATTTCCTCTGTTTCGGAGTCCTTTAAAAGGGTATTAAGGGTCAGATAGAGCCTG
Source organism: Lachnospiraceae bacterium (assembly GCA_024680815.1). Lineage (GTDB taxonomy): Bacteria > Bacillota > Clostridia > Lachnospirales > Lachnospiraceae > NK4A144. Next base: position 45,849 of record JAILBQ010000061.1, read on the forward strand.
CGTCCCAAAAGATGACACTCATCAACGGCCTCCGTCATTTCTTCTGTTGTAAAATTTTCCGCGTTAGCCCTGGCTGAAAACTGCGTACAGCCTGCGTAGACCGCATCCGCCCCTGCGGCAAGAGCCGCGCGAAAGGAGTGCATCGACCCGGCGGGGCTCAAAAGCTCGGCCATAAATATCTCCCAAAAAAGAAGGCTGCCGCACCGGCAGCCCTCTGAAAATTGAACGTATTCAGTTGTTGCGTTTTCCCTTTCCTTCCTCTCTTCCCTCCGAGGAAAGCCTGGTTTCCAGCTTTACTATCCGCTTCTGATTCTCGTTGTTTTCGTCCTGAAGCTCCCTTAAGGTTTTCTCCATACTCTGGAGCTTTATCTGGGCCGTGACAAGCTCGTGCCGGACGTCATAGAGCTCCCTGTCCTTGTTGTCCACCTCTTCCTGAAGAATCTCCACCTGCGTTCTGGCTTTGAAATAATCATCCGCAATATTAAGCTGCATCAGAATATTCTGCATATCCACAGGCTGTCTCCGGAAGGAATCCACCTTGCTGTATTCGGAATACTTGCCGTTAATATAGGCGGCAATGCGCTGAAGATAGTCCTCGCTTTCATTTCCGCTTAAGGTAAATACCTTTCCACCTATCAAAACCTCGGTATTTGTCTTTTCCGCCATAGCGCAGTCCTTTCCCCCCGAATTTCTCCCTTACTGTTTTGTGTCTTCATAAGAATCCGTGTAGTATTGTATATCAATTTTTTATATCACACAAGCTTGAACTTTTTTAAGCGTTAAAAAGCCGCCCCAGATGCCGGTACGCAAGCTCGGTGGCCACCCTGCCCCGGGGAGTGCGGTTTAAGAATCCGTTTTTTATCAGAAACGGCTCATAGACGTCCTCTATGGTTCCCGCGTCCTCTCCTGTTGCCGCCGCCAGGGTTTCAAGCCCCACCGGTCCGCCGTCAAATTTCTCGATCATGGTTTCAATTATGGCCCGGTCCAGCTTATCGAGCCCGTATTTATCCACCTCCATAAGGTCGAGGGCCTCCCTTGCCACCTCAAGGGTAATGCTGCCCTGGGCTCTTACCTCCGCGTAGTCACGCACCCGTTTCAAAAGCCTGTTCGCGATCCGGGGCGTTCCCCTGGAACGGCGTCCCAGCTCATAGGCTCCCTCTTCGTCGGTCTTAACCCCGAGAATCCTTGAAGAATGCAGCACAATCGCCTTAAGCTCCTCCACGGAATAAAACTCAAGATGGTCTATAACCCCGAAACGATCCCTTAAAGGGGCCGAAAGCAGTCCCGCCCTTGTTGTTGCCCCCACAAGGGTAAAGCGCGGCAGGTCGAGACGCAGGGATCTGGCCGTGGGCCCCTTGCCGATCATTATATCTATGGCGAAATCCTCCATGGCGGGATAGAGCACCTCCTCCACCTGACGGTTAAGCCGGTGGATTTCATCGACAAAAAGCAGATCACCCTCCTGAAGGTTATTTAAGATTGCCGCCATTTCCCCGGGTTTTTCAATTGCCGGTCCGCTGGTGATCTTCATGTTGACGCCCATCTCCTCGGCTATGATTCCTGCCAGCGTCGTTTTGCCGAGTCCGGGCGGTCCGTAGAAAAGCACATGATCCAGGGCATCCTTTCTCGCCTTCGCGGCTTCAATATAGATCCGAAGCTTCTCCTTTACCCGGTCCTGTCCTATATATTCCGAAAGCCTGTGAGGTCTGAGCGACCCCTCAAGATGAAGATCCTCCTCCAGCACTTCGGTTTCAATTACGCGTTTTTCCATTCGCTTTCCTTATCCTCTGATATCTTTTTAAATCAGCTTCTTCAACGCGGCTTTTAACAGCGTCTCCGCGTCAGGGTTCTCTCCCGCGTCGGCGTCACGGACAGCCCTGTAACTTTCCGTTGCGGAATAACCCAGAGCAGTAAGGGCTGCCACGGCCTCGTCCCTGGCGCTGTCATCCCGCCCCGCCGCCGGAATAATACCCTCTGTGCTTCCTTCCGCATCCGGCATAAACCCACCGATATCCGCCACCTTTCCCTTCAGCTCCAGGATTATGCGCTGGGCGGTCTTGCCTCCGACTCCGGGCGCCCGGGAAATCGCCTTCGCGTCTCCGCTCATGATGGCGAACCGAAGATCCTCCGGCGTAAGCACGGCAAGGATTGCCTGGGCCCCTTTCGGTCCCACACCGCTTACCGAAATGAGGCTCTTAAAAAGCTCCAGCTCCTCCCGCTTTAAAAAACCGTAGAGAGAAAGATCGTCCTCCTTAACCGCCAGGAAGGTATAAAGCATGCAGCTCTTTCCCTTTCCGGGAAGAGCCCCGGCTGTCGAGGTGGATATCTTAACCTCAAAGCCCACACCGGAAACCTCCAAAAGTACGGTGTCTTCGGTTACATATTCAACCGTTCCCTTTAAAAAACCTATCATTTCATCCTCCATGCCGGAGTATCATTCAAGTTATGTTAACTTACTTTCCCCCGGCAGCCTTTTAAGCACCATTCCTGCCGTAAGGCCGATTACAAAACCGGTCAGCGCCCCGCTCAGTATAAGAAAGGGAGCATAATAGAATATATTTACGTTTTCCACAAGAACGAGAGCCAGAAGAAGCTGCCCTGTATTATGGGCGATTCCTCCGGCTATGGAACCCCCGGAAACGGAGAAAATCCCGGTTTTTTTAAGCCGGACCATAACCAGGAAGCTGAGTATCCCGCCGGAAAGCGAATAGAGAATGCCGAAGGGCGAGCCAAAAAGGATGCCTGATAAAAAAATCCTCAGGATGTTGATCCCCAGCGCCCATCGGCCGTTCCACGCATAGAGTGCGTATACTATAAGAACGTTGGTGAGTCCCAGCTTCATTCCGGGCAGTCCGAAAAAATACGGAATCTGACTTTCAACATAGGAAAGAATCAGCGCAAGAGACGTCATCACCGCGCCCCGGGCCACCAGCTCACCACGCGACGACATCACTCTCTCCCTCTTCTGTCCCCCGCAGGGTGATCACAACCCTGTTCGGGAGGCAGACTATGCTCTCTCCCTCTTTGGAAATCTCACCCTGACGCACACAGAGCCTGTCCGGGCAGGAGGCATCGGTCACACGCGCCTTCCCGTCCCGGATTTCCAGCACATTGTTTAACCCTTTAGCACCCGAAATCGTCTCAGTGCGGTTTTCAAAAAGCGAATATACCGCCGTTTCCTTCCCGTCCACCGAAACAACCACCTCCGCGCCCGAGCGGGCTGTAAGACTTCTCAATAAAATCCAAATAAGCGCGGCCACCACCGCCGCGCCCAATAATATCCCGTCCCGTTTATTCATCCTTTACCGTTAAATAAAGACGCCCTGACGTAACGAAGCGCCAGGGCATCACACTTACTTATATTTGCGCTTACGGGCCGCTTCCGACTTTTTCTTACGCCGAACGCTGGGCTTCTCGTAATGCTCTCTTTTGCGGATCTCCTGCTGAATACCCGC